>JBDTQT010000261.1:0-5393 GCA_039932055.1 Thermoanaerobaculia bacterium | reverse complement strand
GACCTCAGCGAGCAAGCGCTCGATCGACCCTGGCCAGAAGTCGCTCCTCCTGGCTCTCCCAGCACAAGGTCTCACGTGCGGCCCTTAGGGCCGCCCGCTTGCTCGACTCCAGCAGATCCCGCGAGGTCAGCAGCGCGTTGAGACTCGCTGCAAGTGAAGCGACATCTCCCGCCGGGTAGAGGTGCACCGCGCCGGGAGCGAGATGCGCCACCTCGCGCTGCCCAGACGTCGCGCTCGCGACGACCGCCAACCCTCCGAGCAGGTAGTGAAGAATCTTGTTCGTGACCGTCAGGTCTCGGCTGCGAACGTCCGTCCGCTCCCCGGCGAATCCGATGTCGTGCTCGGCGATGCGCGAAAGCAGGCTGTCGTTCTGCACGAGAGGCAGCAGGACCACCCTTTCTCGCCAGGAGGGCGGAATCCGCTCCCACAACCAGGGCTCGAATCCCGCCGCTGGAACGCCCCGCAAATACAGTTCCGCCGGGGCTTCGATGAAGCTGAGGCTGGCCAACAGCTCCTCCAGACCTCGGCCGCTCCCAAGCGTCTGCGAGTACCAGTGGATAGATGGGCGATCCCGGTTTGGCCGGTCCAGCAGGGCCTGGTCGAGCGAGGCCCGCTCGTGCCAGGGAAACGCGTTGTAGATGACCTCCGGAGGAAGGCAATCGAACTCGGTGGCGAGCGCGCCACTCATGGCAGCAGACGGACAGGTCGAATAGACCCCGCCTCGCAGCAGATCTCGCTCCGCATCGCGGAGCAGGGCGACCGGGCGGGAGCTTCGCGACTTCGGCAGTAGGTCCTCCGAGAACCAGTCCTCCATGTCGACACCCACATTCCGACCGCGCGCGCCCAGCGCCCGAGCGGCCAGAAGTGCTGGCTCCGAGTGTGCAATGAACAGGTTTGCCGGAATCGAGGCGGCGGCCCTGGCGAGGGCTGGGAGCGAAGCGCCGAGCAGGGCGGGGCGCTCGACCCCGAGCAGGCCGAGTGCCTTGCGCGCGATCATCCTCCGGATTCGGTCCATCGTCCGCTGCAGGGCAACGCCCGGCGTTGAAGCCGCGAAGTCCAGCACCGGAGTATAGGAATAAAGCTTGTCGACCAACATCGCTTGGTCCCGGGCCTTGAGCGCGGGGACACTCCAGGCGCCGAGGATATCGACCTTGAATCCGGCAGCCGAAAGCGCCGTCGCCTCCTTCGCAACCCGGGGGTTGTGGCAGAGATGATTTCCGCTGATGAGTACGACTCTTGGAGGCATGACGAGCTCTCGATTGAGTCGGCGCTGGCTAAGCTCGCTGCTCGGTCCGCAGCCAGAGAGAGCTCCCGCGACCGACGACGGGAGAAGCAAAGTGCGAGGCGAACTCCGGAATCGTTCGCTGCAAGTAGTGCCCGGCCCAGAGAACTCCGAACGAACCGGGCCCCTGCAGCATCGCCTGCACAAGGTACTGCTCATTCCAAAGCCATCCAAACTCGACGAGCCATTCCCGCGGATACTCGAAGGGAAGAAAGATGTCGTGCAAGTGAACGATCACGCCGGCCTTCAACTTCGGAACGATTCGGAGGAGGAGCGAGACGACGTCGTTCCCCGCCTCGATCCTGTGACTCGAGTCGATGAAGAGAAAGTCCCCCGCTTCGAACCAGCCGACGAGTTCCGCCTCATCCACTTCTTCGAGCCGCTTACGGAGCACCCGGTCCGCAATACTCGCGACTTCCGTGCGGGGTGCCGGGTCGATGGAGATCAGCTCGGTTTCGAGATCGCCGTCGAGGATGGCCGCGCGGAAGAGGCGAGTGCTGTTGCCGGAGCCCACCTCCACTATGCGGCCCGGCCGTATCTCGCGCGCCATCGCATAAGCCACCTCAGCGTCTGGCGAGGTGAAGTAGTCGTTCTCGAATGCATAGCCTGTCCTGCCGTCGGTCGCGGCAAACCTGGATGTTTCATCGGCATAGCGGCGCACGGCCGCGAACGTCGTCGCCGGGTCCAGATGCTCGAAGGAGTCGAGCAGGGGAAGTATCGGGCGGTCGAACTGCCCCACTCTGACGAGTTCCGCGAGCCGTGAAGACTCTGCTTTCTCGGCCGCCAACGACTCGATGCGGACGCCCAGGGGCCGCAAGACCCGATTCAACTGCTTGCGGACGCGGCCAGCAACGCTCACTTGTGCCCACCTGGCTGGTTCGGTGAGTTCATCATGTGCCCATCTCCCCCGCGACCCGGACGGCAATCGAGGCGTACTGCGACGCGCATTGCTCTAAAGTCAGATTCTCGAGGATATAGCTTCTCGGATCAAAGCGACTCAGGCTTGCGGCGTGCCAGAAGTCCGTCCACTCCGCTTCGAACTCGACCGCGTCCGCGAAACGTCCTCCGCATCTTGCGTCCCAGTAAGGCACCGAGGTCACCGGGGCGAAGTCCACCCGATGTGGGTAGTAGCTGGGGTCCCGCCAGGCCCCCCCCCGGTCCCAGGCCAGGATCGGCACTCCGCAAGACAGCGCTTGCTGGTAGGCGAGTCCCTGGGTCTCGTGCTCGCACAGGAAGATCATCGCCTTGCATCCGCGAAGGGCCGCGTGAAACTCCTCCTCCCGGTACTCCCCGTACCGCATCTCGAGCACCGTTCGCCCCTCCTGCTTCAGACGGGATCGAATCGGTGCGATCAACGACTCTTCGTAGAGCTGATGCTTCCACCGCACCTTGTCGTATAGGAGAACCTCTGCGGCCCCGGGAGTTTTCGTCGCCGGGCGCCACAGGTCCGTATCGATCCCGACCGGCCAGGCCACTACGTTTTCACCCCATGCGGGTCGGAACATCTCTCTCATCCACGGTCCAGGAACCAGGACCATCCGAACTGGCAAGCGAGTCATTAGGAGTGGATCGTCAATCGGATGAGAATAGACAGCCGCACCGAAGAGAATCGGATTCTTCCACGCAATTTTGTCCAATACGAAAGGCTTACCCACGATGCAGGCTAGCTCCGTCGGATTTCGGAGCGCGTGCCGAAAGTCGTTGGTTCGATACCGCACTCCAATCCGATCGAGCCCTTTGCACAGGTTGATAAACACCAGCGCTTGCCCGCCCGGACACGCCTTGCCACGCAGAAGCCGTCGAACGATTCGGCGCGGATACCGATCAAACAGGAACCATCTGTCTTCATCGGGCTCTTGGAAGAAGAGATTCAGCATCTCACCTCTGCTCCCCTGCTTCTCGCCATGGGGCGCGGTTCACAGAGTCTCCTTCGGTTCGCACCACCAATGCTCCTCATGGTCGATTGCAAGACAGTGGACCTCGTAGTCCATCTGCCTCAAAAAGGCCTCAACATCGCCCGTCGAATGCCCGTAGGAAGGCAGCGCGGGCGGATGGACACTGAGAAGTAGTTCGGGCCTTGCCTTTCGAAGGAAATTCGCGCCACCGCGCAAGACCAGTAACTCCGCCCCTTCGACATCGCACTTCAACAGAGTTGGTCGGATGTCTAGTCCGTTCTCCAATTCGGGCGCCATCAAGTCGTCCAAGCGCCGGGCGGGGGCGGAATCCTCGTGAATGTCGGTGATGCACGCGAATCGGGTAGTTCCAGGCTCCCCTCCGAGTCCCGTGCGCGCGAGCTCCCTTTTCGTTGCCGAGACGGCGACGGCCAGCGAACATAGCTCCGTGGGGTCGTTGGAGAGGAATCCATGCACGACCTGCAACCTCTCGCCTCTTGCATGCCGGCACATGCGCATTGCCGCTGCTACGCTCGAGAGATCCGAATCGAATGCCACGACCTCCACTGCGGGCCCGGAGAAGATCGCAGCTGCGCTGAGGATCCCGATGGAACATCCAACGTCCAGCACTCTTCCGGTCGGATGCTCCGCCAACCACCCTGCAAGCGCCGCTACTGCTTCTGGCTCATAGTCTTCCCACGGGGCACCCGCGTATTCCGCGGGAATGCGTACGAGAAGCTTCCCTCCAATGCGGACTTTCACCCCCCGACCGCCGACATCCAGCGCCAGATGATAGGGCCTTCTGAGTAGACTCCAGAATCGCTCTTGCCTCTCCATCCAAGGGAGGTGCCGGACGAATTTCGCGAACCTTCGCAGGGTACTCATGCGAGCCTACTCTCGGCTTGTCGCAGTGCTCGCATGCGGCCGCCTCCCCCACTTGTCAGCTCGATCGACCCCGCCTTGACGTACATGCTCGAATCGATGGTGCAGCAATCTAGGTGCGAACATGGTCTCTCGGAGTGGTGCCACTCGTTGCTCCTGCGACAACGCTCTCGTGATCGAGAGGTCACTGCGACATACCGCGCACGCAACTTCTGGCCACTCCACGCACGCCACGCCCCAAGGCTTCGAGCAATCGGCAAATCGCCTGGCTTGCCCACTCACTTTCCGCGTGCAGTTCTTACGGCGACTCCTCACTTTGCGGATTGACGAACTCCGGGTGCCGCGCCGCAAGTCGCTCGAATCCACCGCTATCTATAACCTGCCCTTCCGACATGAGATAGACGCAATCGCACTTCCCCACAGTGCCTAGGCGGTGCGCCACAACAATGATTGTCTTCGCCGGCGTAAGTCCAAGAATGGCATCGACGATCTTGTGCTCCGTCTCGTTGTCCAGGGCGGAGGTTGCCTCGTCCAAGACCAGCAAGTCCGGGTCGTGATAGAGCGCGCGAGCAATTCCGATACGCTGACGCTCGCCTCCAGACAGTCTGATTCCGTCGTCGCCAACAACCGTCTCCAGCCCTTCTGGAAGCGCCTCCACGACGTGCTCCAGCCCTGCCAACTTCAAGGCTCGCTTCACCTGCGCCAAACTGATCTCTTCCTCCGGTACGCCGAAGGCGACATTCCGCACGACCGTGTCGTCGGATAGATAAATGGACTGGGGAATATACCCAATTCGACGGTGCCATCCATCTCCGAGGCTTCGGATGTCAATCCCGTCGGCTTTGATCTCGCCTTCGAAGTCAGGGAAGAGTCCCAGAATCAGGTCAACCAAAGTGGTCTTCCCCGATCCGGAGCGCCCGATCAGAGCAACCGACTCTCCTCGACCAATTTCGATATGCACGTCGCGCAGACCAAACTCCCCGCCCCCTTGGTACGCGAATCTCTCAACGCGAATCGACAGCCGCTCTTTCAAGCACGCTCCCAAGTCGCCTCGCGACCTCGGTTCAGGTCGCGCCTTCGTGCCAAGCAAGGCTGCAGAAATGATCTTGATCGCCGGCTCGTGGAATCTGATTCCGTTCCAAGATTGCAAGATCCGGTTTGCACTGGGTACTAGCCGTACCGTCGCGACCGCTAGGACAGCCAAGAGTGGGAAGAGCTCCTCCTGGAAACGGCCGCTGATCACAGCGAACAGCGAGACCAACACCATGCCGGCAACAGCCGCCGTTTCGAGTATTGCGCGCGGCACCAGAGCCAGAACAGCATTCCTGCGCACGGCC
>JBDTQT010000260.1:0-5408 GCA_039932055.1 Thermoanaerobaculia bacterium | reverse complement strand
CACAACACGATCGACGGCTTCTCGGCCGACGGCCTGCGGGGCCTGGGTGACGGCGACGTCTTCGAGTACAACCTGGTGCAGAACAGCTACGTCGGCGACCCGCCGGACGGCAACCACGACGACGGCTTTCAGAGCTGGTCGCTGGGGCCCGGCGGCGTCGGCACCGGTGAGGTGCGGGACCTGGTGCTGCGCGGCAACGTCATCCTCAACAGCACGGCGGTCGGTGGACCGCCGCCGGCGCTGCGGACGAATCTCCAGGGGATCGGCTGTTTCGATGGGCTGTTCGTGAACTGGACGGTCGAGAACAACGTGGTCATCACGGACCACTGGCACGGCATCAGCCTCTACGGCGCGGTCGATTCGAAGATCGTCAACAACACGGTGATCGACAACGTCCCCGGGAGCCCGGGCCCGCCCTGGATCATGACCAACTCGAACCAGGGTACGCCCTCCTCGAACGTCCTGGTGCGCAACAATCTCGCCGCCGACTACGCGCTCGCCGGCAGCGCCATCGTCGCCGACCACAACCTCGAGTTCACCAACGCCGCGACCCTCTTCGTCGCGCCGCCGTACGACCTCCGCCTCCTCGCCGGCTCCGCCGCCGAGAACAGCGGCAGCGCCACCGGCGCGCCGCCCTTCGACATCCTGCGCGTCCCCCGGCCGCAAGGCGCGGCCTTCGACCTCGGCGCCTATGAACGCTGTCCGCTCTGTATCTTCGTGGACGGCTTCGAGGCCGGCTCCGCCTCAGCCTGGACCTGGTAGCGCTCCCGATCGGAGGAAGGCCGGGTGGCCCAGGCGAACTCTCCACTCGAGTGGGCGAGAGCTCCTTCGTGGGCGTCAAGTCGCAGTTGTTGCGCGGTGCGCAACACGGTACACTTGCCAGGTGATCCGGTCGTTCCGACACAAGGGCTTGGGAAGATACTTCGAGTCGGGGACGAAGGCGGGCATTCAACCGCAGCACTCGGGACGGCTGCGAATGCAGCTGGCGGCTCTCGACACGGCAAAGGAGATCCGGGACATGGACATTCCGGGGTTTCGCCTCCACCCGCTTCGAGGAGAACAAGACGGCCGCTGGTCGATCTGGGTCAACGGTAACTGGCGTGTCACCTTCGAGTTTCGCGAGGGAGATGCCTTCGTGCTGGGCTATGAGGACTACCACTGATGAGCATGCACAATCCCCCCCATCCCGGCGAGTTCCTGACCGCGGTCTATCTCGAGCCAAACGGCCTCAGCGGTCGGGAGCTGGCGGGCAAGCTGGGAGTCTCGCCCTCGACCCTGAGCCGCGTCCTGCGCGGCACGAGCGGCGTGACTCCAGAGATGGCGCTGCGACTGGAGAAGGCCCTCGGCCGATCGGCGGAAAGCTGGCTCGCCCTGCAGTCCAACCATGACCTCTGGCAGGCGAAGCGGCGCTCGAAATTGAGCGGCGTCAGCAAGGTTCGCTTCACCGCGGCTTGAAGGGGGTAGGGAAGTGGCCACCGAGTTACTTACGGGTCGCTCGGCGAGAGCTCCTTATCTGTCGGCGGCGTCTTTGTGCTCGTGACCAGTTCGCTTACCTGGAGAATGCAGCCCAGCTCAGGCCCCCGACCGGTGTCGCAGCAGCGAAAGACCTCCCGGACGACGACGCGCCCTGGCTCCTTCAGCGCCTCACAGGTGGAGGCAGCGGAAGCAAGAAAGTAGCGCTTGGCGGGTTCGAGTTCCGAACGTTGCCATTCGCCCGGCCGATCCGCCATCGCGAGCTCCATCTTTCCCGTCGCTCCGCGCTTCATGAACGTCTTCGTAGACTCCGCGAAAGCGAGTACGCGGGCCTCGACCAGGAAGCCGGGGCTCTGGCGCAACAGCTCCGCGGCGCGCGGCACTGCAGATCGGGAGTAGTCGACGCCATCGGTGCGATCGAACGCCTGGAGGACGAGCTCGTCGGAGACATCCTTCAACGCCCCGTCGGAGCAGGAGACGATCTCGATCCAGAGGTCGCGTTCCGGACGGCCTGCACTGCAGACGGCCATCAAACTCGAAGCCAGCGAGAGAGTCGTCAGCAGCGCCAGAAGCCAGGCCCGAGCAAAGCCGACTGGTTCGCGCGAAGTGACGCCCACGAACTTGAGTATCGCAGGAACAGACGGCTTCACTGCCATGGCGGGCTAACCGATTCCAGGAGCGACTCTTGCGGTCTTCTCTCGCCGCACGACGACAGTGTCGACGGCGCGGTCGTGGCCGAGGCGGCGGTTGGGATCGCGCCAGAGGTCGAGGATGCCGAGGCCGAGGGTGCCGAGAATTCCGAAGTAGGCGCCGAAGCGCTCGATCGCGTTGAAGGACGACAGGCGACCGCCGAATGCGGCCCCCCGGCAGGAATCGCAGAACCGCCCCCTTCGCGATGCATCTTCCGGCACGATATCGTTGCGCCTGCGGCATGCGCCGCCAACCTCCCTCATGTTCACCGTCTTCAAGGACTTCTCGTTCTCCGCCGCGCACCAGATCCGGGGGCATACGGGTGGGTGTCAGAACTTGCACGGGCACAACTACCGGGTGCGGGTGTATGTGCGGGCGCGGGAGCTCGATGCGCTGGGGATGGTGATCGACTTCGCGGATCTGAAGAAGATCGTTGCGGCGGTGGTCGATCCGTTCGATCATCAGTACCTGAACGACATTCCGCCGTTCGACACGCGCAACACCACTGCCGAGCTGCTGTCGCAGTACATTTTCGAGGAGATCGGCCAGCGGCTGCCCGCCGGCCGCGAGCTAACGCGGGTCGAGATCTGGGAGACCGACAGCTCCTGCGCGGTCTTTGAGGCCGACTGACGTCGGCGTGAGGCCGATTGAGCTTCCTGCGCCGAACTCCCTTCTGATCTAGGCTTTTCTCCGATGGCCGAGCCGCGACTCAAGATTTACGAGATCTTCTACTCCATTCAGGGCGAATCGACGTTCGCCGGGCGGCCGTGCGTGCTCGTGCGGCTCACCGGCTGCCAGATGCGGTGCTCGTGGTGCGATACCGAGTATGCGTTTCATGGCGGGGCCTGGATGAGCCTCGACGAGGTGATGGAGAAAGTGGCGGCGTTCGGGTGTCCGTTGGTCGAAGTGACGGGCGGCGAACCGTTGCTGCAGCCGGCCTGTCTGCCGCTCCTCACGGCGCTCTGCGACGCGGGGTACGAGGTTCTGCTCGAGACCGGCGGGGGACTCGACATCGCGCCGGTCGATCCCCGCGTGCGGCGGATTTTGGACATCAAGTGTCCGGCGAGCGGGGAAGCGGAGAACAATCGGTGGGAGAACCTCGCCGACCTGCGGGCGAGCGACGAGGTCAAGTTCGTTGTTGCGGATCGTGTCGACTACGACTGGGCGAAGGGCGTGATCGCCGAACGCGGACTCGCTGGCGCCTGTCCGCTGCACTTCTCACCGGTTTGGGAGAGTTGTGCGCCGGCTGAGCTGGCTGCATGGATCCTCGCCGACCACCTGCCCGTGCGACTCACGTTGCAGCAGCACAAGATCCTCTGGGGGAAAGACACTCGAGGCGTCTAACGGCCTGCCCAGGCGTTCCGGTGCTCGGGATTCAAGGTCGGCGACCAGCCTGACTAGGAGCTGGCCTTGAATCCCGAGTGCCGGAATGCCCCACCACCGCCGAAGTTCAGACCCGCTGCAGGGCGCGCCGCCTTCGGTTCGGAGAGCCCGGCCCCCTTGTCGGCCGGCTTGACGACAGACCGGGAGGCAGAAGCAGCCTCGCAGCCAGATTCTCAGCCCCGATTCCGTCCTACTTGAGCACCAGAGTCCTCTGTGGCAGAGCCCCGGCAAACCCGAAGGGCGCGGAGAGGGCGATGGAAGGAGGAGATGGATGAGACAGCGGACGACGGTGCCGGTCGACGTCGAAACGAGGATCCGATCGCTGCGGGGCGTGCAGGTGCTGCTGGACAGCGACCTTGCAGCGATCTACGGCGTTTCGACGAAGGCGTTCAATCAGGCCGTGAAACGTAGCGGCGACCGCTTTCCGGGAGACTTTGCATTCCAGCTATCAGGGGAAGAGTTCGACCGTTTGAGGTCACAGATTGTGACCTCAAAGGCGGGGCGCGGCGGGCGGAGGTATCTGCCCTGGGCTTTCACCGAGCACGGCGCGATGATGGCGGCGACGGTACTCAACAGCCCCCGCGCCGTGGAGATGAGCATTTTCATCGTCCGCGTCGTCGCTCACGATGCCGATCTGACGCAAGTCTTCGCCGCGCTCCGTCGCCTTCTCGAGCCGCCCGAGGTACCTCGCCCGCGTATTGGATTCAAAGCGGGATTCAAGGCGGGACTCAAACCGACTCGGGAGCGCTGATCGACTCCCGGTGCGGTTGACGTTGCAGCAGCACAAGATTTTGTGGGGGAAGGATACGCGGGGGGTTTGAGGTCGGTCGTTTGTCTTCGCTTCGATTTCACGGACAGGGGACACATAGCGGCTGGGGCGGGTGCTGGTTGGCCGCATTGTTGCCTTGGCCGCAATATGTCCCCAACTCTCGGTGCGCTCGCTGGGGCGCTCCGGCGCTCGGGGATATGGGGTCGGTGGCCAGCCTCACTCGACGCCGGCCCCATATCCCCGAGTGCCGGAGTGACCCCACCGCCGACGCTGCAGCAGTAGGCTCCTTCAGGGCCGATATCCCGGCCCTCGCAGCACCACCCCCGGCCGCGCGTCGGTGATCTTGCCCTTGTCGACCACCAGCTCGCCGTTCACTGCGACGTAGGGGATGCCGTCGGCGTAGTGGTTGGGGTCGGTGTAGGTGGCGCGGGTGCCGACGGTTTCGGGATCGAAGAGGACGAGGTCGGCCTTCATGCCGGGGCGGAGGATGCCGCGCGCCTGCAGGCCGGCGAGCGCCGCCGGCAGCGAGGTCATCTTGCGGATCGCTTCCTCGAGCGTCAGCAGCTTCTTCTCGCGCACGTAGAGGCCGAGGATGCGTGCCGTCGAGCCCCAACCGCGCGGGTGCGAGCCGGGCTCCGAGAGGATGCCGTCCATCGCGCCGGCGCCGGAGTCGGTGCAGAAGGCGACGACCGGCGAGGCGAGGGCCGTCTCGACATCCTTCTCGTCCATCATGAAGAGGATGTTGCTCGTATTCAGGTGGTCGGCGATCAGCAGGTCGAAGAGCGCGTCCTCCGGGTCGACGCCCTTTTCCTTCGCGAGCTCGGCGATCGTCTTGCCCGAGGCGGAGGCCGCCTCCGGGGCGAGGACGCCGCCGATCAGCACGCCTTCGGCGCCACCCGAACAGCGGTACTGGTTCTCCCACGACGGATCGTCGCTGCGCATCGCCACCTTGATCTTCGCCCGCGTCGCCGGGTCCTTGAGGCGCGCCAGTGTCGCGTCCGTGCCCCCCTCCTGCGCCCACGGCGGCAGATTCGCCACCAGCGAGTTCATCGCCGCCGGCCAGGGGTACTGGTTCACGGCGACATCCAACCCC
>JBDTQT010000259.1:0-5418 GCA_039932055.1 Thermoanaerobaculia bacterium | reverse complement strand
CAGAGCTCGGTGCCGGCGCTGTCGTAGGCCACCGTCAGGTAGTCGACGTTCGAGCCGTTGGAGGAATACCCCGTTACGTAGACGTTCCCGCCCCCGTCCACCGCCAGCGCGAAGGCGGAGTCGGTGCTATTGGCGGCCCCGTTCTTCGACTTCGCCCAGAGCTCGGTGCCAGCGCTGTCGTAGGCCACCGTCAGGTAGTCCTCGTTCGAGCCGTTGAAGGACCGGCCCGTCACGTAGACGTTCCCGCTCCCGCCGACCGCCAACGCGCGCTTGCCAGAGACAAAATCGCCACTCCCGGGCCGGGCCTCCGCGTCGACGATCGGTCCGCCTTTGCGGGCGGTCCAGTCGATCGTCTGGGCGGTGGCCGGCGCGGGGGGGAAAGCGGACCCTGCCAGGAGACCAGCGAGAAGGGCGACCGGGATCGCCGGGATTCGGGTCAGAAGGCCGCTGTGGTGGAAGCGCATTGTCTTCTCCTCGCCGGGCGCTTTTGGCGGCCGAAATGAAAGAACTTTAGAAAGAGTTGTCGCAGCCTACGCAAGGACAGCGCCTCGGCGCCTCCCCCGATCGGGGGAGGAATTCGTCGTGGTGCTCGATTCCGGCGCGCCTCACTCCCACCGCACCCCCGCCGCGCCGGTGAGCAGCAGACGGACGAGGTCCGCCTGACGCGTCGTGCCGACTTTGGCGAAGATGTGTTTCAGGTGGGTGCGGATGGTCTCGCGTTTGAGGCCGAGGTTGTCGGCGGATTCGTCGATGCCGTTGCCGCGCAGGACTTCGCCGGCGACGCGGGCTTCCGCAGGCGTCAGGCCGTAGAGACCCGAGAGGATCGCTGCCGGGGTGTCGCCGGTGCGCTCGGGGTCGGAGAGGAAGAGGGCGAGCGCGGCGCCGCCTTCGGCGAGGTCGAGGCCTTCGAGCGAGATCGCCAGAATTTCGAGCGCGGCGCGCTGGCCACTCCGCGGCAGTCGCAGGAGCTCCGCCGCCAGCCGGCGGCGTTCGCTGGTTTCGGGCGAGCGTTGGCGCAGCGCCATCAGGGCGCGCTCGAGCGCCGGTTGGGCGAAGTTCAGCCGGTCGCTCACCAGTTCGACGGCGCTCTCCTTCTCGAGGACCTTGCGCGCCGCCGGATTGAGATGTGCGACGCGCCCCTCGCCGTCGAGGATCACCACCCCCATCGCCATCCGGTCGAGCGCCGCGGCGGCAAGGTGTCCGCGGGCCTCGGCATGGGCGAGTGTGCGGGCGAGGGCGCGCGAGCGCACGATGTGGCGCCCGACCATGCGAACGAAGTCGCGCTCTTCCGCCGCGAACGGCGCACGGTCGAAGATCAGCCGGAGCGCCTCGTCACCGCCGAGGTCGACCGCCGCGGCGCCGGGCGGATCGCCAGCCCACTCCGAGCCGGCGCCCGACGGTTCAGCAGAGGCCGTGACCGCGAGATCGCTCGCGGCGACGATCCGCGAACAGCCGGCGGCCTCGGCCACCAGCCAGCAGCGACTCGAGCCCATCGCCGCCGCGAGGACCCTGGTCACCTGGTGCCAGCCCTTGGCCGCGAGCCCGGCGGCGTAGATCCAGTCGGCGAGCTCGAGCGAGCGCGGGACCGAGGTGGCGAGGGCCGTCGCCGCGAGGTCGACCACCGAGTCGAGCGCACCCGCTACCGCCCGCCCGCGGGCCTCCTCTCCATTTCCACGAGGGTTCCACCAGTTCTTGGACATGCTCGGCGGGATGCACAGCACACTGCGCGCCAGATGGATCCAGTTGGGTAAACCATTGAATCGATGAGATCTTTGGGAGCTGTGACGATCGATCCTTGGGTCCAGTTTGTGTGTTTGCGGCACACCCGTGTGCGCAGCGCACAGCATTCAAACAGAAGGAACGACCCGTTGCGATAAGGTGCGTAAGGTGCAAACGTAAGACTTCTGGAGAAAATGTACGACGGTGACCGTAAGCTCGAAGGGGCAGGTGACGCTACCGGCCGAGGCTCGGCGACGACTGGGGATACGGGCTGGCACCCGGCTCGAAGTCATCGTCACCCACGACGACAGGCTGGAGATCGTCCGGGTTGGCGGATCCCTGCGCGACCTCAAGGGCACTCTCCCCAAGCCGACCCGGGCACTGCGCCCCGATGAGATGGACGCGGCGATCGCTGCCGGCGCCGCGGGCGCTGCCGGCGCTGCGGGGGCTCGCGAGTCGACGAAGTGATCGCGCTCGACACCAATGTTCTGGTGCGCTACCTCGTGCGTGACGAGCCGCGCCAGACTGCAGCGGCTACCCGGCTGCTCGAATCCGCGTGCACCGAGGCTTCGCCCGGGATCGTCACGCAAGTCGTTCTCTGCGAGCTCACCTGGGTTCTCGACCGCGGCTACCGCTACAGCCGCAGCCAGATCGCCGAGATCCTGCGCGGCCTGCTGGGAGCGACCGACCTCGCCATCGAGAGCTCGGAGCTCGCCTGGCAGGCGCTGAATCGCTACCAGGCGGGCAAGGCGGACTTCGCCGACTACGTGCTCGGCCTCGCCGGGAGAACCCAAAAGGCTGAGATCACGGTCACGTTCGATCGCCAGGCCGCGAGCTCCGAGCTCTTCCGGCTGATCTCCGCCTGACCCGGGACGCGGCCCCCTAACCGATATGCAGCGCGATTTCGCCAGAGGGCGTCGTGCCAAGGGGCGGACACGACCCTGCCGGGCAATTGACGGATCATCGACTGGTCTATAGACTGGTCTACAGCAGGTTACCTGGGAGCCACCACGATGACCGCAGTCGGCGCCTACGAGGCGAAGACCAAACTGCCGGAGTTACTGCGCGGCGTGCAGGCGGGCAAGCGCTACACCATCACCCACCGCGGTGAGCCGATCGCCGAGCTCGTGCCGGCGGCAAACCGCCGCCATGGGGCCGCCGACGCCGTCGAGCGGATGAAGCGATTCATGACCGAGACACCGATCCTCGACGTGGACATCAAGGCTCTGATCGAGGCCGGCCGGCGTTGAGTTTCGTTCTCGACAACTCGGTCACCATGCGGTGGTTTTTCGGTGATGGTACGCCGCGGGATCTGGCCTACGCCAGCCGGATCCTCGACGCCATGAAAGCCGACGAGGCCGTCGTCCCGGGCCTGTGGAGCCTCGAGGTGGCGAATGTCCTGGCGCATGCCGAATCCACCGGCCTGGTGAGCGAAGCGCGCAGCGAGACCTTCATCGGCATGCTGCAGCAGCTGGACATTTCCGTCGATTCGGCAACCTCGGCACAAGCCCTTGCCGCTACGCTGCAATTGGCGCGCCGGCACAAGTTGTCCGCCTACGATGCCGCCTATCTGGAGCTCGCGCTACGGACCGGGCTGGCGCTCGCGACCCTGGATGAGAAGTTGTCGAAAGCGGCGCGCAAGGCCGGCGTGAAGAGGTTCGCTGCCGCCTAGCGCATCGTAAAGCGGCAGCTCGCTGATGCCGCTTCATTGACACTGAACATCCACAGGGCCGTCGAAGGAGCGAACAGCACGACGATCCGGCACTTCCCTATCCCGCCGGCACAGCCGGCGCCGTCGAAGAGGTCGAGCCCGACGCCGACCACCGGTGCGCCGGGAACGGTGCTCTCGACCATCGCCCAACCGCATGCCCGCGCCAGCAAGGTGCCGGGTCCGCCCCTTCAGCGCTTCGGCTGAACTCGTCCTTCTGAGCGCCCTGCTCCCACCGCACCCCCGCCGCGCCGGTGAGGAGGAGGCGGACGAGGTCGGCCTGGCGGGTGGTGCCGACTCTGGCACCTGATCCCGGAGCCAAGAAAAAGAGCCGACCCCTCCGATGCAGGAAGGGGCCGGCTACCGAGATTGTCGATTTCGCCGGGATGCCTACGGAACCGTGACGCTCCAGGCGCCGGTGGTTGCGCTTTCGAAGCCATCGACGAAGAGTGCCGGCGGGTGGCCGTGGAAGAGGTCGTCGAGGCGGACGGTGAAGCTCGCCGCCGCGCCGCCTTCGACCTGTATCGTGGCCAGAACCGAGACCGCAAACTCCGGCGAGGCGTTCCGGGCCAGCTGCAGGTAGGTCCGCAAGCCGCCGGTGTCGCCGGCGACCGGCGGCGAAAGCGTCGAATCCAGGAGCGCTCCGGAGCAGCCGGCGCCGTCGAAGAAGTCGAGCCTGACGCCGACGACCGGCGAGCCGGCCACCGTGCTCTCCACCGTCGTCCAGCCGCTGGTCTCGAAGGGCCCCAGCGGATCCGCGAAGCACTGCGAGAGGGCCCAGACGGCGCCCGACCCGGAGGCGGTCACGATCTCCGCCGATCCCGACGTCGGAGCCGAGCCGAGATCGCTCGCGCTCCACAGCAGACTCCCCGGTGAGGGCTCCGTCACTACCCAGCCGGCGAGGTCGTGATCGAAGTTCGGGTTGCCGAGCAGATCGGTCGTCCGGATCGTGAAGTTCCGCGTGAAGCCCGCGATCGTCGTGCCGGCGTCGTCCTCGAGCGTCGGGCAGACCACCAGGCGGTAGCTCTCCCGCGGCAGCGCGAGGCTACCGGAGAGGGAGAGCGCCGCTGTCGTGGTCGAAGCGCTGTAGCTCACCGCGGCGAACGGCACCACGACGTCGTCGCCGACCGCCGCACCACAAGCGCTCGTCTGCACCACCCCGTTCGGACCCGCCTGGTAGAGACGGTAGTTCTCCGGGTTGGTGACATCCGCCGGATCGCTGTCCCCGCTGGCGTCGAACATCGCACCGTCGAACTCCACCGTCAGCTGGGTCAACCCGACCTCGGTCGACTCTCCCTCCGTCAGCTCGCCGTCGCCGGTGTCGGCGACCGTACCGATCGCGACGACGGCGGCGCCCGCCGTGTCGATGACGAACGGTCCGATCGAGGCCACCGGACTCCAGTTGCCGGCGTTGTCTACCGCGCAGAGGTGGAAGAAGTGCTCGCCGTCGGCGAGCGCGGCGATCGTCGTTGAGAGAACGTCCTCCTCGACATCCTTCACGTCGTCGCAGTCGTCGTCCTCGCCGGCCGAGAAGAAGAAGCCGTAGCCGTCGATCCCGGAGAGCCCGGCCTGGTCGAGAGCCGCCTGCCAATCGATCTCGACCGTGTCGTCGTTCGAGGCCACTCCGACGTCGTGGCTCGGGCTGGCGAGCCCGGTCGGTGCCGCCGGACTCTGCGTGTCGACCTGGAACGGACCGAGATGCATCGTCGCCCCGCAGTTGCCGGCGCCGTCAATGGCCCGGACGTGGATCCACCAGTCGCCTCCGTCAGGCGAACTGCTGCCAATAAAGGTAGAAGCCACCTGCGTTGTCGCGCACGTCGGTTCGGTCGTGCCCGTCTGGTCGTAGGCGACTGCGTAACCGGCCACACCGGCCGGATCGGTCGCGCCGCTCCAGCCGAAGTCGACCGTGTTGTCGTTCGACCAGGTCGAGACGCTATGGCTGGTCGAGCTCACGACGAGACCGCTCGGTCCCGCCGTATCGACCACGTAGG
>JBDTQT010000258.1:0-5480 GCA_039932055.1 Thermoanaerobaculia bacterium | reverse complement strand
CCTCGACACCGTGATCACCGAGTTCCAGTGCCAAGGCCTCGAGCTCGACCTGCCGATCGTCTGCTGGGGCGACGACTTCTGGTGGGAAGAGAGCGCGCGGAAGATGCGCGAGACCCGCGCGCAGGCACTGGTGCGTGATCCGTTCCGGTTGTGGACGAATGCCTACCGCGCGCTGCTGACGCGCGGGAGGGAGGGCCTCGTCGTCGTGGTCCCGAGGAGCCCAACGAGGGAGTCGACTTGGCAGGGTAAGCCCCGCTCGGGGCGCCCTGGTCGGCGGATACTCGAGCGCTTGCCGTCGTCGCGGCGAGGATCAGCACCTCGGTACCCAGTGCGAGATGTCGTTGCCTCGGACTCCTGAAAGTCAGCTGGGCGGAAGGCTCTACTGCAACGCTCTCGGGCGAGATGTCGCGCACGGATTTCGGATGGGATGCCACGGGCCTGCCCCATAGGTGAGAGGGTCGGCGTAGCGCGGGAGGGGACACGAAGCGCTGCGCGCGTCGTGTCCCCAGATGGGCCTCACCATCCCGGATAGCGCTCCCACCACGCTGCGAAGCCGGGGTGCCCGTCGCTCTCCTCTTCGTCCTCGCTCGGCCGTGTTCCCTGATCCTCGGCTACGAGATCGTCGGCGAGTTGGCGGATCACTTCTCGCCCCTCGAGCTCTGCCAGCCACTCCGCCGGCAGCGCCTCTTCGCCCAGATCGGCTCCCAGCAGATTGCCGCAGATCGCGCCGGTTGAGTCGCTGTCGCCCGTGTGGTTCACCGCCAGAAGCAGCGCTTCGCGGAGGTCGGTGGGGTGGGAGAGGGCGGCGTAGACGGCGATCGCCAGGGCTTCCTCGGCGACCCAGCCGCCGCCGAGGGTTTCGAGTTTCTCGGGGGTAGGGTCGCCTTTCGCTGCGAGCTGGGTGGCGGCGTCGAGGGCGTCGAAGGTTTCGTCATTCTCGTCCCTCATCGCTAGCTCGTTCCTCGCAGCCTCCAGGGCGCGGTCGAGCGACTGCCCTTCGTGGACGATGCCGAAGATCGTCATCGCCAACACGGCGGCGGGAAGGGCACCTGAGGGGTGGCCGTGCGTCACGGCGGCACATTCGGCGCCAAGCCGGAAGGCCATCTGCGTGGGCGATTTCTCGCCGGCAGCATCGTAGAACCGGATCAGTCCGGCTGGGGCCATGCGCATCACGCCGCCGCAACCTTTCGAATTGTTCGCGGCGACCAGCGAATCCGGGAGAGGTCGCGAGAGCGCCGCGAGGCAGGTGTTTCCCGGGGCGCGGCGGGAGTGCAGGAAGCGCTCACCCACCAGCCAGCCGTCGGGTCGGGGCGCGTCTTCGTCGAAGCGGTAGCCGGCTGCCTGCTGCCACGGGACACCCTGCGTGTGCAGCCAGCGCAAGTAGGCGTGATGAACGACTGCGGGCGGATGGCAGACGCCGCGCGACTTCAGACGCACCGCGGCGCGAATCAGGCCCTCGGCGGTGAACAGCGTCATCTGGGTGTCGTCGGTGATCGCGCCCAGACGGCCGTAGGCGGGGACGAGGTCCCGCAGGCCCAGCGGGCCAAAGCGCGAGCGAATACCGGCGAGGCTGCGGAACTCGATCTCTGCGCCAAGGGCATCGCCGATCGCGCCACCGAGGAGGCAGCCGCGAGCGGAGGAGTGGGGGGTCGGCATAGAGCTATCGCGCAGGCGCGGGAACTACTGCTTCGTGAGCCAGTCGTGGACGGCGTCGCGCTGATGCGCCAGCGGGTTCGCCGGCCAGCCGTGACCTCGCAGAGCGTCGAGCGCCACGTCGAAGCTCTCGCCCTCCCTGCGGCAACGCCAGGCAGCAAGGATGCTGCCAGTGCGCTCGATGCCGGCACGGCAGTGGACGAAGAGCTTGCTGGCCGGATCGGCGAGGACCTGGTCGATCCAGTCGCCAGCTGCGGTCAAGGCTTCGGCGGTCGGGGCGGAGATGTCGACGATGGGGACGTTCTTGCGCGAGATACCGTTCGGCTCCATCGCCTCGACGGCTTCGCTGCCGAAGATCCCGGGGCGGTTCCACTCACCCGGCTCCCGCAGATCGAGAACGTGGGTGATGCCTCGAGAGGCGAGCTCGCGGACGTCGATTTCAGTCAGGGGGTTGCGGCCGGCGAAGATGCGGGGCGCCGCGGGCCAGGTCTGGAACAGCGGAAGGTTGGGGGTGGCATAAACGATGCGGTGGCGGGATTCAGGGGTATCAGGCATTGCAGCAAGGGTAGCAGTTGGAGGGGAGCGGCCAGGGGTACACGAGACGCAGCGCCGACGAGCGTGGCGTAGGGACGCGAAGCGCTTCGCGCATGATGTCCCCGAATGGGGCTGAAGGGTAAGGGCCTGCCGACCTGGGTATCGGCAGCACTCGTCGAGCTACGGCACGCTGCTCGTCCACTCGATGAACGTCCCCTCTTCGAAGTTGGCGGAGAAGATCCAGTCGTCGGCGATCCAGAGGAGGAAGGCGTTGGCGAAGGAGGTGTCGGCCAGATAGAGCGCGCCGCGGCCTTCGGGGCTTCCGCCGATGAGCTGGACATCGGTGAAGGTGGGGGTCGGGCCGGAGAGGCGCTGGAAGTCGCCGCCGTCGGCGATGCGGCGGCGATAGAGCTCCAGACGTGTCGTATCGTTCGGATTGGCCTCGTAGATCACGTCGCGGCTGTCGGCCGTGAGCACCCATCTGCTGACGTCGGCGTCGGCTTCGATCACCAGATCGATGGTCACGACGAGGCGCGTGCCGGAGCCGTCGAGCGGCCGGCTGAAGAGCCAGTAGCCGTTGTCGATGATGAGGTCGCCGTGGAAGACGACCCGCGAGCTGTCCGGAGCGATCTCGAATTGCCCGACGTCGCCGGCCGCGATGGTACTGCCCGAGAGTTTGACTGCTGTCCCGGGAGTGGCGTCGCGGTCCGAGCTCCAGAGTTCGGTCAGGCCGTCCGTGACGAGGTCGCCGGAGAAGACGACGTAGTTGCTGTCCGGGCTGATCTCGTAGTCGCCGACCTCGACCTCGCCGCCGCTGACCGCATCGGGGTGGATTTTGACGGCGGCGTTTGCCGGGCCGGCGATCGGCACACGCCAGAGCTCGTGGACGTCTGCGGTCTCGAGGTCGCCGTGCATCACCAGCCAGCTGCTGTCGGGGCTGATGACGAACGGATCGGCGTTGTTGAGCGTGCCGCCGGCGGGCGCCGTGCCGTTGAGTTTCACCGCCGAGGCCGACGGGCCGGCGAGCGGCACACTCCAGTACGAAAGCCGGTCGACCTGGGCGATATCGCCGGCGAAGACGACGCGCGCCGAGTCGGGCGAGATCTGCCATTCGAAGACCTCGGCGTTGGCGACCGGCGGCGGGTTGAGCTTCACCGTCGACCCGGTCGGGCCGGCGATCGGCGCGCTCCACAGCTCTGAAATGTTGTCCTGGTCGAAATCGCCGTAGACGACGACCCGGCTCGAGTCGGGCGAGATCCCGTACTCGTTCACGCCGGTGCCTTCGGTCCAGGCGGGGCTCATGCGGGCGTTGGCGGTGGGTCCGGCGATCGGCACACTCCACAGCTCGCGGACGCCGTTCGAGAGCAGCTTGGCTTCGTAGACCACGTAGCGCGAATCGGGCGAGATGACGAACGATTCGACGGAGAAGGGAGAGGGGGGCGAGAGCTGGTGGCGTTCCCGGCCATCGCGGCGGACGGCGAAGAGCAGGTCGATGCCGTCGGAGAGGGCGTCCCACCGCGCGACCACCCACTCGCCGTCGGGCGAGAACTGGGCATCGCTCTGCACGTCGCTGGTCGCGCTCCCCGGACCGAAGAGGCGAAGGTTCACGGCCTCGGGCCGGGCGGCGGCGGGGACGAGGGCGCCGACGAGGGCCAGGCAGAGGGCGGCACTGGAAACGCATGGACGCATGGGGGTGGGTCTCCGGTCTTCAACCAGGAGAACGGCAGATCAGGCTGCAGGGAGACCGGCATGGAGAGCGGCGATCGGATCGGGTACGCTTCGCGGCCATGCCACGCACCTCGTTGCTCGTGATGACGCTCCTGGCGACCGCGGTCGCGCCCGTGGCCGCCGACGGCGGCCGCCTCCGCTTCGCCGACGAAGTCGCCTACGCTCTCGACTCCCCGGAGACTTCGAGCTTCGTCGGAAGCGCCGTGCCGCGTGTCGTCTGGCGGCGGGAGATCGTGTTGCCAGGGGCGACCTCGATCGCGCCGCACTTCGTGCGCTTCGAGCTCGCGCCGGGGGACGAGCTCGTGGCGCGCGATCCGGAGAACCGGCGGGTCTGGCGGTATCGGTCCGATGCCGTCGAAGAGGACGGTCTTTCTGCCGGTGACTCGAGCACCGGGTCGAGCCGCGGGAAGACGCGCGAGGGCGGCTTCTGGGGGGTGCACATCCCCGGCGAGCGGCTGCTCCTCGAACTGGTTTCGCGCGGCGGCAGCGGTGGACGGAAGAATGGCGGCGGCGGATTCACCCTCGATGCGTTGGCGCGCGGCTTCGACCCGGCGACCTCACTGTTCGCGCCCGAGGAGATCTGCGGCGCCGACGACAAGCTGCATGCCCAGTGCTACGCGACGAGCGATCCGGCAATCTACGGCGGGTCGCGAGCGGTGGCGCGGCTGGCGATTCAGGGACAGTTTCTCTGCACCGGCTGGCTGGTCGGGAGCGCCGGGCATCTCATGACCAACAACCACTGCTTCTCGACCGAGGCCGAGGTCGACGACACGGTCTACGAGTTCCTCGCCGAACGAAGCTGCGCGACGAACTGCCCGACGCTCGCCTGCCCCGGCACGATCGTCGCCACCAGCGCCACGCTCATCCGGACGAACGCGACGATCGACTACACGCTGGTTCAGCTGCCGGTCGATCCGACTCCGACCTACGGCTATCTCCAGATGCGCTCGGCGGATGCGGTCGTCGGCGAGCGCATCTCGATTCCGCAGCATCCGGCGGGGCGCGGCAAGGAGATCGCGGTCGTTTCATCGGATGCCCACGACGGCAGCGGCTTTGCCGAGATCGACAGCGTCTCTTCGAGCTCGGGGATCTACTTCGGCGATACCGAGAGCGGAAGCTCCGGCTC
This sequence comes from Thermoanaerobaculia bacterium, assembly GCA_039932055.1. GTDB lineage: Bacteria > Acidobacteriota > Thermoanaerobaculia > Multivoradales > JAGPDF01 > JAGPDF01. The sequence goes on along the minus strand of JBDTQT010000258.1, from coordinate 439 downwards.
ACCGGTCATCGCGTTCGCGGATCGCTGCGTCGTCGTCCTGCACAGGGGTACCATGCTCTGCGCGAACGGCGGCAATCTCGGGGCGCTCTCGAGCCGGATCGTCGCCGATCTTGGCGGGCTCCTGCCGCCCGACGGGGGGCGGGCGTCGGGACTCTGCATCGCCGGCCCGCTCTTCGCCGACGGTTTCGAGAGCCACAACACCAGCGCCTGGTCGGCGACGGTGCCGTAGCGGGTCCGCCACAACCGGGAGTCAGCTGGCGCGCTGCAGCAGGCTCTTCACCCTGGCACTCGACTTGTCCGTCGGGCGATTTCGCGCCAGGTCATGGTTCGTCTGCAGGTTGACCCAGAAAGCGGGCGTCGTCTCGAAGGCCTGCGCCAGTTTCCAGGCGGTATCGGGGGTGATGCCGCGCTTGCCGCGGACGATCTCGTTCACCCGCTG
>JBDTQT010000257.1:0-5484 GCA_039932055.1 Thermoanaerobaculia bacterium | reverse complement strand
GGGAAGGCAGGAAGGTGCCAGGTGCCAACCTTGGGTGCCAACCTCGAGCGGGCTAAGCGGGCTTGGCGTCGCGCAGCATCAGGAGGAGCATCCGCGCGGCTGCCGGGGCCTCGACGGCGTGCGGGACGTCGGCCGGCATCTGCACCACCGTTCCGGGAGTCGCCTGCACCGCGACGCCACCGATGGTGAGGGTGAGCTCGCCCTCGAGGACCATCACCAGGGCGTCGAACGGCGAGGTGTGCTCGGTGAGTCCCTGCCCAGCATCGAAAGCGAACAACGTCAGGTTGCCACCGCCGGTGCGCGCCAGGACGCGGCTGGCGATGCCCTGCGCGGTGGGGGTAATGAGGTCGTGGAGCGGGAGCGCCTGCGCGGCCGGTAAAGTCTGCTTGATGGTGGACATCGTTCCCCTTTTCGTCGATGGCGTGGCGACGGGAGAACCGTAGCGCCGATCCCACGCGCCGGAGATGACGCCCGTCATAAGGCCGCCCCACGGCTGCCGCCATGCTACGTTTCCGTCATGCCGCCGCCTGCCGAATCTCCGTGGAGCGCTCCGTCAGTGGTCGCCGGCTTCGCGAGCTCGGCGCCGAACGCGGTGCTGATGCGATTCGCCGAAGACGAGCGGCGGCGACTCGGCGATTCCGGGCAGTGCCGGCGCCGGGCACTGGACCTCGGCTGCGGCGCGGGGCGGAACGCCGTGCCGCTCGCCGGCCTCGGCTGGGACGTCGTCGGACTCGACAACTCCCTGCCGATGCTCGTCGCGGCGCAGGCGCGTACCGGCACGCCGGCGGTCGGCGCGCTCGGCGCAGTCAACGGGCAGCGACTGAGACTGGCACTCGCCGCCATGGACCAGATACCGCTCGCCGACGCCAGCTGCGACTTGGTGATCGCGCACGGCATCTGGAACCTGGCGCGTTCGGCGGCGGAGTTTCGGCGGGCGCTCGGCGAAGCGGCCCGCGTCGCCGCTCCAGGCGCCGGGCTCTTCGTCTTCACCTTCTCCCGCAACACCTTTCTTCCCGAGACTGCCCCGGTCGCCGGAGAGCCGTTCGTCTTCACTCAGTTCTCCGGTCAGCCGCAGTGCTTCCTGACCGCCGAGCAGCTCGCCGGCGAGTTGGCGGAGATCGGCTTCGCGCCCGATCCGGCCGTGCCCCTGACCGAATACAACCGGCCGGCGGCTCACGCGCGTCCAGTGGCGCCCGCTGCCGCCCAGCCGACCCGCCCGGTCATCTACGAGGCCGCCTTCCGCTTCCGCGGTTGAGCCGCCCTCGCGCGCCCGCGGCGGCGCTATCATGCGCAGAGCTATACGACCGTTTTCATGATGTAATATTCCCTCTCTCCGCTCGACCCTCCCGAGCACGGCGTCGGATTGCCGGGCATGGGCGAGCTGGCGGGCACAACCCCGAAGCAGACAGCCAGGGAGCCCCCGATGCACGAAGCAGGTCATCCAGCAGTCATTCAGGGCGGTATGGGGGTCGGCGTCTCGGGCTGGCGCCTGGCGCGCGCCGTGGCGTCCAGCGGCGCGCTCGGTGTGGTCTCGGGAACGGCGCTCGACGTGCAGCTCGCCCGCCGGCTGCAGCTCGGCGATCTCGCTGGCGACCTGCGCCGCTCGCTGGCCCGCTTCCCGTACCGGGAGCTCGTCGACCGGGTCATGAAGCGCTACTTCGTGCCGGGCGGCATCGCCCCCGGCGCGCGCTTCGCCGAGGTCCCCCGCCACACCCTGAAGCCGAGCCGCGAGCTCCTCGGGCTCAACGTCCTGGCGGCCTTCGTCGAGGTCGACCTCGCCCGTGAAGGCCACGCCGGTGCGGTCGGCATCAACCTGCTGCAGAAGATCGTTCTGCCGACCCTGCCGACGCTCTACGGGGCGATGCTCGCCGGCGTCGGCTATGTCCTCATGGGAGCCGGTATTCCGCTCGAGATCCCCGCCGCCCTCGCGGCGCTCTCCGGGCACCAGCCGGCGTCGCTGTCGGTCCCGGTGATTGGAGATACCGCGGGTGGCGACACCGCCGACGTCAGCATCGGCTTCGATCCGGCGGACATCGCGGCGCCGCTCCTGACCGGGCCGCTCGCGCTTCCCCACTTTTTCCCCATCATCTCCTCGGTCTCGCTGGCACAGATCCTCCTCAAGCGCGCTTCGGGCGCCATCGACGGCTTCATCGTCGAAGCGCCGGCGGCGGGGGGTCACAACGCGCCGCCGCGCGGCGTAGCCCGCTTCGACGAAAGCGGCCAGCCGCTCTACGGACCGCGCGACGAAGTCGACCTCGCGAAGCTTCGCGAGCTCGGCAGGCCGTTCTGGCTCGCCGGCAGCCGCGCCCGGCCGGGCGCTCTCGCCGCGGCGCGGCGCCTCGGCGCGCACGGCATCCAGGTCGGTACCGCCTTCGCTTTCAGCCGTGAGTCGGGCCTCGATCCGGAGCTCCGCCGCGCTGTCATCGCCAAGGTTCGAGCAGGCACCGCGGTCGTGCGCACCGATCCGCGGGCCTCCCCGACCGGCTTCCCGTTCAAGGTCGTCGAGCTCGCCGGGACGCTCTCGGACGAGAGCGTCTACGCCGGTCGGGAGCGCGTCTGCAACCTCGGCTTCCTGCGCAGCGCCTACCGCCGCGACGACGGCCAGATCGGCTACCGCTGCGCCGCCGAGCCGGTCGAGGCGTTCGTCGCCAAGGGTGGAGACGCGGCCCAGACCGTCGGCCGCAAGTGCCTCTGCAACAGCCTCCTCGCCAATGTCGGCCTCGCCGAACCGCAGGTCCACGGCGAGCCGGAGCCGGCCCTCCTCACCGCCGGCGACGATCTCGACGTGCTGCGGGAGTTCCTCGCTCCGGGCGAGGATGACTACGGCGCCGCGCAGGTTCTGCAGGCCCTGGCGCTGCAGCCTGTCTGATCCCGGGGCGGCATCGGCAGGTGAGCAGGTCGCGGCGAGCCCTCGGCTGCTTGCCGCCTCGCGCCTATGCCGACGGCCCTACGGAACCGCCGCCGACCATGCGGTCACATAGCCGGACTCGAATCCGTCCTCGAAGATGGCCTCGACTCCGAGCGGCAGCGCATCGTGGGCGATCTCGATCGGCGCGCCGCGGCCGGTGGCGTTCCAGAGATTGGCGAGCGTATCGCCCCAGTCGTCGGTGACGTTGCCGTCGCGCAGTGCCTCGATGTAGTGCCGGGGCGTGCTCTGATAGTAAATCTCGGCCTCTGCCCGCACCGCGCCGGCCGGCACCGGAAAGCGGGTATCGCTCCAGTACTGGCCGTCGGCGTAGACCGCGCCGACCGGCGGCGCTCCACCCGCTTCGAAGGCGGCGTTGGCGAACCCGCGCGGCGGAATCCGGTTGTCCTTGACGATCGTGTCGGCGAGCGCCATGTGGGTGGTGAGGCCGGGCGGGAAGCCGGTGGCGGCGGCCGCGTCGTCGCTCAATCCGACGTGCATCTCGAAGACTGTCGTCGACACCTCGTCGAGGTGCGCCTCGGCGGCATCGTAGTGCCCGTGCTCGCCGACCAGGGCGCCCGCGGCGTCGAAGAAGCGCGCGTGGATCCAGACCCGCCGGCCCTCGATGTGCCCGGTCGGCAGCTTGTGGCCCGACTGGTTGGTCACCCGCACGACGAGCTCGGCGCCCTCCTGCCGGAGGTCGAGCGTCGCCGAGCGCCGGAGCATCGACACCGATCGGGCGCGCGAGGCGGTGATGAGCGCCGGATCGACGGTCGGGTTGGCGGCCTGGTATTCGAGGATCAGGTCGAGCACCGGCGCGGCCGCACCGGCAAACTCGTGGCGGGCGAGGTCGGTGCGCTCGCGGCCGTAGAAGCAGCCGCGGGCCGTGGTCTTCGGCATGTGGCAGTCCTGGCAGCTGCCGACCACCGGCCCGCCGGTGCCGCCGAAGCGTCCGCCGAGATCGACTCCGGTGGCGGCGAACTCGGAGAGCTGCCACTCGGTAAAGGTGCGCTCGAGTGGGAACTGCATCCACGGATTCTCGTCCGGCGTCGGCTGGTCGAGGAGGTTGTAGCGGTAGGTCCCGTTGGCGAGCTTCGAGACCGCGACGTTGCCGACGTCGTGACAGGTGCCGCACATCTTTCCGGACTTGTGAAACGGCGAATAGATGGTCTGGTGCGGCGCGTCGGTGTCGGAGTAGGGTCCGCGCCGCCGGCCCTGCGGGTCGAGAACGAACATCGCGTTGCCGTAGCTCGTCGGCACCGAGGCGAGCGCGCCGAGCACCGCCTCGTCTTCGGCCGGACTCTGCCCCGGAACGTAGGTGGGGTCGACCTGGCTATGGCAGAAGTGGCAGGTCACCCCGTCGCGATCGACATCGTCGAGGCTCGCGCCGGAGGGGTCGCTGGCATGCCCGGTGACGTACGACAGCGGCACGTGGCAGCGCAAGCAGAACGTGCCGACGTTGGCGACGTCCTGGTTGGCGGTGGTCATCTGGGCGTAGAAGAGCGGATCCTGACCGGCGAGGCCCATGAGGCTTCCGGCCCAGGTTGCCCACGGCTCGTCCTCGACGTCGTAGTCGCCGTGGCAGGCACGGCAGGTAGGGGAAGTCGAGAGGACCCCCGCCGGGACGTCGCCGATCTGCGTCCCCGAGAGATGGAAGTCGGCTTGGGTCATGGGGATCAGCGAGGTGATTGCGGCCCAGGCGGCAGCGGCAATTCCTGCCCCTGCCAGGGCGACGATCAGCCAGCGACGAGAACGGCGCGATCGGTGAGTCAATGGGCACTCCTCTCGGGAACGCTCACAAGCTAGCAGCGCCCGCCCGGGTCCCGCATGACAGCGGTCATACGGCGTCTGCCACCGCAGCGACTGGAGATCGGAGGGGGGCGGAAGACTCAGTCGGCGAGCGTCGAGAGGTCTCCGGGGTCTTCGCCGAGCTCCTGCGCCTTGAGGAAGCGGCGCACGATCTTGCCCGAGCGGGTCTTCGGGAGCGAAGTGCGGATCTCGATGTCGGAGGGCTGGGCGATCGGGCCGAGGTCCTGCCGCACGTGGTCCTTGAGGCTGCCGATGAGCCCCGGACCCGCGAGCTCGCCCGGCTTGAGCACCACGAAAGCCTTGATGCGCTCTCCCTTGACGTCATCCGGCAGGCCGACGACGGCGCTCTCGGCGACCGCCGGGTGGCGCAGCAGCGAGCTCTCGACCTCGGCGGTGCCGATGCGGTGCCCGGCGACGTTCATCACGTCGTCGGCGCGGCCGAGCACCGCGAAGTAACCGTCGCGGTCGCGCACCGCGATATCGCCCGCCGCGTAGCAGCCCGGCACCTGCCGCCAATATTGCTGGTAGCGCTCGTCGTCGCCCCAGACCGTGCGCAGCATGTAGGGCAGCGGCTCGCGCAGCACGAGCAGCCCACCGTGGCCGTCGGGGAGCGAGTTGCCATCGCGATCGACGACATCGACCACCGCTCCGGGAAGCGGCTTCCCGACCTTGCTCGGCCGCGCCTCGAAGGTCGGCAGCGTCCCGAGCACCGGTCCGGCGATCTCGGTCTGCCACCAGTTGTCGACCACCATGCCGCCGCCCTGGCCGAC
>JBDTQT010000256.1:0-5495 GCA_039932055.1 Thermoanaerobaculia bacterium | reverse complement strand
GGCCGCTATCGGTGACCGCCTCGGAGAGGATCATCATGAAGAGCACCGTGATGACGGCGCTGTCGGAGAATCCCGAGATCCCCTCGGCGAGGTCGACTTGGCCGGAGACGAGCAGAGCCGCGAGGATGGTCAACGCGATGACGTCGACCGCCAGCCACTCGAACGCCGACGCGGCGAGCATGAAGACCAGGAGGGCGAGGACGAGGGTCGACGACATGGGAGTCCGGAGGGCGCGAGTGTAGCAGCGGCACGGGCCCTCGGGTTCGCGGCGTTGCCCCGGGGAGCGGCAGATCGGCTACGATTGACGGGTGGCCCACTTTCGCGTCGACGTTCATGCCGCTTTCGAGGCGGCACATCATCTGCTCTCCTATCGCGGCGTGAAAGAACCGGCGCACGGGCACAGCTGGCGGGTCTCGATCGAGATCGTCGCCGCCGGGCTCGACAGCGAAGGGATGGCGTTCGACTTCGTCGCCGCCCGGCGGGAACTGCTCGATCTCGCCGCGCTTTTCGACCATCGCGACATCAACACCGTTCCGCCCTTCGACGCCGTGAGCCCGACGACCGAGCGCTTGGCGGAGTGGTTCTGCGCGCGGATGAAGGAGCGCCTGCCGACGGCGGAGATCCGCTCGGCGACCGTTTGGGAGGGTCCGAACTGCAGCGCGACCTACTTCCCCGAGTTGGCAGACGAGGCAGGCGGAGAGACCGGTAGGTCAGGAAGGACCGAAAGCTGATGCGCGTTCGCTTGCTCGCCAACCTCGCCCTCTCCTGTCTCGGTCTAGCCGCCTGCAGAGGAGCCACCGAGCCGGTGGCCGAGCTCGCGGTCTCGCCGGCGGAGATCGAGCTCCAGCTCGGTTCGTTCGTCGAGCTCACGGTGCGCATCATGCCGCTCGCCGACCTCGAGCCGGGCGCCGTGCCGCTGGTTTTCCTGCATCTCATCGACGAACCCGGCTCGGTACTTCGCACCTTCGACCACACGCTGCCGGGGGAGTTCCGGCGCGGACGAGAGATCGCGTACAGCGTGCGAATTCATCAATCGGCGGTGGCGGAGCCACTGGCCCCCGGCCTCTACACGCTGACGGCCGGTCTTCTCGACGGCGCCGGCGGCAGGTTCCGGTTGCTCGGCGCCTATCCGGAGGTCGCCAGGCTCGAGTACGCGGTAGCCAGGGTGCGGGTGCCCGAACCGTCACCGGGGGCGTTGGCGGTGCGCTTCTCGCCCAACTGGCTGCCGATCGAGCCGGGGCGGGATCGCCAGATCGTCGCCCGCCGCCCGCTCGCGGGGGCCGGGCCCGGGACTTTTCAGATCGGACCTCTCCAGGGACCCGGAGAGATCCTCCTGCGCCTCGGCCTGCCAGCGCCAGGCAGCGGCAGGCTCGAACGGCTCTCGGCGGAGGCGACTTCGAAAATCCGGCTCTCCTCCTCCTGCGGAGAGTTCCAGGCGGAGCTGCCGGGTGATCCCCGCGCGGACGGCAGTGGCGTGGAGACCCTCATTCCGGTGCCGGTGACCACCGCGCCCGTCGAGTGCGACGTGAAGATCGAGCCCAACTTCCTGGTGCGCACGGGCGACCAGGCCGACGGGCGCTCGGTCAGCCTCGAGATCCTCGCCTGGCGGGCCGGCTCCCCGGAGGATGCGGGAGGCCGGGATGAGTAAGCGGGCGCCCTCGCCGATCCTGCGTCCGGCGCAAGCGAGATACCTCGAGACGCTGCGTCCGTTTCGCGACGCTCTGGTCGCCGAGATGGAGAAGTACGCGCTCGAAAACGACATTCCAATCGCCCTGCCAGATCTGGGCCGCCTGCTCGAGGCCCTGGCCGCGAGCCGGCCCGCCGGCCGGATTCTCGAAATCGGTTCCGCGATCGGCTACGGCACCCTGCGCCTGGCGCGCGGCGCGCGCGAAGGCCAGGTCGTCACGATCGAGCGCGATCCGGCTCGCATCGCGATCGCCCGTCAGTACCTCGAGACGGGCGGGGTGATGGCGCGCGTCGAGCTGCTCGAGGGGGAGGCGCTCGATGTCCTGCGCGGCGTGCGCGGACCGTTCGATCTGGTCTACATCGACGGCGACAAGCGCGACTACCGGCGCTGCCTCGACCTCACCCTGCCGCTCATGGCGGTAGGCGGCCTGGTCGTGGTCGACAACCTGCTCTGGAAGGGAGCGATCGCCGATCCGAAGCTACGCGCCGACGACGACTTGGCGGCGCGCGAGATCGAGCGCTTCAATCCGTACTTCATGATCCACCCCCAGCTCGCGACGGTTCTTCTTCCCCTGGGCGACGGCGTCGGCCTCGGCGTCAAGAAGAAGCTGACGATCCGCGAGCTCGGCGGTCCTTTCTAGCCGCCGTACTTCACCGAACAGCCCATCGGCTGGGTGGTCGCGGGGTCCGGGCGCTGGCCGGCGGCGAGCGCCATGAGCGCGGCGTCGACGTAGTTCGTGCTCGTCGCGCCCGGGCCGCTGTCGATGGCGCCGTTGTAGGCCAGCTTGCCGTTCTCGTCGACGATGAACATGTGCGGTGTGGTCTTGGCACCGTAGGCGCGACCGACCTCTCCGGATGTGTCGTAGAGCACCGGATAACCGATACCGTTCTTCTGGTCGTACGCTTTGTGCGCCGCCGGCGCCAGGAAGTCGCGATGGGACCGGCTGGTGCTGTTGATCGCCAGCCAGACGGCTTCGGGATGCGCCGCCGCGGTCTGGATCATGACCTTGCGCTCGGCGTAGCCGCGCGACACCGGACAGTTCGGGTTGATCCACTCGAGGACCACCGTCTTGCCGCGGAACTCGGCGAGCGTCACCGCCTTGCCGTCGAGGTCCTGGAGCTCGAAGGCGGGAGCGCCAGCGCCGACCGCGAGATCGGCGCTGGCGGCGCGGCCAGCCGCCAGCAGAGTCAGACCGAGGATAAGGGAGCGCTTGTTCGGCGTAAGCAAGGGCATGCAGATCTCCTTTGGCGGTGGTGAACGGTTCAGTGAGGAAGTGCGACCTCGGCCGTGCCCGCGAGGGCCACCGGCACGGGCGCCCCGCCGCCGCTGAGGGCGCGCCCGAAACCGGTGAGGGTCCAGGCGAAGGTCGTGGTGCCCGGAAGGGGTCGGGTCAGGTCGCGCGGCTGCAGAGGAATGCGAAAGCGCAGACCGCTCTTCGCCGCCTTGAGCTCCGGCGCACCGAGCGCGAAGAGCGGATGCGTCTCGAAAAAGAGGTCGGGGGCGGCGGCGCGCCAGGTTCCGCTGGCCGCGGAGAGCTCGAGGGTGAGAGCTCCGTCCGCCGCCGCTGCCACCGAGATCGTCACCCGCGGTGCCTCCGGCGCCTCCTCGGCCGGAACCGGCAGGGCGGCGAGCGCCGCGGCGAGCCGCGCCGCCTCGATGTCGTGGGCGTCGGTCTTCGCCGGCAGGGCGAGGGTGAGGTCGGCTGCGTGCGGAACGCACTCGTCGCGGCAGACCAGGTAGTCGAGCCGCGCCCGCACCGGCAGCGGCCCGGCGGCGGTCGGAGTGATCGTCGCCGCGATCGGGTAGATCACCGCGTGCTCATAGCCGAAGCTGACCATTCCGGCCGCGAGCTCGAAGCGCCGCGGGGCCGGGAAGAGGAGACGGGCGTCGCGAACGGCGCTCGTGGCGGAGAAGTCGAGGCGCGGCGCATAGCCGGCGTCGCCGCTGTTTTTCCAGTAGACATGCCAGCCCGGCTGGAGCTCGAACTCCAGACCGAGTCCGCCGCCGCCGGCGATCAGGCGGGCACGCGCCTCGGAGCTTTCGGCCCAGGGGCCGGCGGCGCCCCGGGCGGTGGCAGTGGCGACCAGGGCCAAGATGAGTGCCAACCCGGCATGGAAGTGAAAGTTCGCCCGCATTCTTCCTGTCCTACGCAAGAAAGGCGCCCGGGGTTGATCTTCGATGTGGCCTCTCTCGCCGACCTGGCGAGGGCGCGGGGTATAGAGTTAGCGATCGATGTCGATCTCCGGAAGTCTGGAGGACGTGGCGGTCGGCGATGTCCTCCAGTTCATACATCTCGGCAAACGCACCGGAACGCTCGAGCTCGAGCGCGAAGGCGAACACGCCCGCTTCGGATTCAAGGAGGGCGCGCTGGTCGCCGCGCGGGCCCCGGGAGCCCCTCGCCTCGGCGAGTTGCTCATGCAGCGGGGCCATCTCGATGCCGCGATCCTGAACGCCGCGATGGAGCGCCAGGCGGCCGGGGCGGCGGGCCGCTCGCTCGGCCGCCTGCTCGTCGACGAGGGCCTGCTGCGCCGCGAAGAGCTCGAAAGCGTCGTCCGGCTGCAGTTGGAGCTCGCGGTCGAGCAGGTCTTCCGCTGGGAGCGCGGCACCTTCGACTTCGCTCTCGACGAGATCCGGCCGATCGACGGGATCGGCACCGAGGACTTCGACTTCAACCCTGCAGGCGGCCTCGCCACAAACGTCGTCCTGCTCGAAGCGGCGCGGATCTTCGACGAGCGCGACCGCCTCGGCGTGGCGCGGACAATCGGGGAGGCGTCGGACGATGCCTTCGACGGTCTCATCGACGAAGAGGTCGGGACCTTTGCCGGTCCGGTCATCCGGGTCCTGTCGCCGGACCGGGAGTTCATCCGGCAGCTGCGGCTGGCGGTCGGCAGCCGCGCGACCTTGCGACGCGTCACCCTCGCCCGGGCCTCCGACGCTCCGGAGGAAGAGGACTCCGACATTCTGCTCATCGACGCGCGTTCCGAGGCCCTCGACGTGGAGCTCCTGGGAACCCTCCGGGAGGCCCGGCCGGAGGCGCGGCTGGTCGTGCTCGTCGCCTCGAACGCCGCCATGCAGGTTGCTTATCGCCACGGTGCGGTCGCTGCGGTGCCAGCCGAGCTCGAGACGGTTCAGGCTTGCCTGGTGAATCTGCTCGAGACGCCCACGGCCCGCCGCACCAACGCCGAGGGCCGCGGCGAGCCCGGATTGCGCCGCCTGCAGCGGGTTTTTGGCGACCTGAAATCGGGACTCGCGAGCGCGACGGTGGCGCTCAATCTCATGCAGCTGGTCTCGGAATCGTACGAGCGCGCCGTGATCTTCCTGGTCAAACGCGACCGTCTCGCGCCGCTCGGCGCCTTCGGCTTCGCGAGCAACGGCAGTCCATTGGCGAACGCCGTCCGGCGGCTCGAGATCGTGCCGAGCGGGCTCCTGCAGGAGGCGCTCAGCTCGTCGCAGGTGCGGACCGCGAACTTCCAGAACGCCAACCTGCCGAGTGCCCTGGCCAGCATCCTGGGTCCTCCGGCCAACGATCAGGTGGTGGTTTTTCCGGTCTCCGGGAGCGAGCGCGTCATCGCCGCGGTCTATGCCGACAACGGCGTCAGCCTCCGTCCGCTGCGCGACGTCGAGCTCCTCGAAGTGGCGGCCGAACAGGTCGGCATCGCTTTCGAGAACGAGCTGCTGCGCCGTCAGCTCGGTCGCTGACCGGGCTGGCGCGAGCCGAGCGCGCCGCGCGCCAGACGAAGAGTCTCGGCCGGGCCCGGCAGGAGCCGGCCGTCGAGCGCCGGCAGGTGGCGTCCGCCGCCGCGTTCGA
>JBDTQT010000255.1:0-5510 GCA_039932055.1 Thermoanaerobaculia bacterium | reverse complement strand
GTCTTGTAGACCCGGGCGATCGTCAGCCACTTGTCGAGACGCGTGGACATCGTCAGGATTCTAGGTCACATGCGCCAAGTTCGCCGTGCGACTCCGTTCCTCCTGATGTTCAGTCTGGCCGCGCTCCTCGCTGGCTGCTTCGAGCCGCCGGTGGCCGAGCGTCTGCTGCTCGAGTTTCGCTCCGACGGTGCGGCACGGGCCACCCTGATGATCGACCTCGGTCGCGCCGAGGACTTCGAGTCGCCGGCCGTGCGCAAGCGGATCGCGACCACCGAGCGCGCGCTGCTCGAGGGCTCCGACCCCTGGCTGGCGCGCTTCGAAGGGCTCACCCAGGGCACCGACGGCACCAGCGACCAACGTTCGCGGGGGGCCCTGCGCGAGTTCCGCCGCTGGGCCGAGCTCAACGACCCGACCGGGTTCTCCGCGTTGTTTGCCGACGATCCGGTCGACTTCTCCTACTCGCGGAACGCCGCCACGGCGACGCTCGAGCTTTCCCCCAGCGGCGCGAGCCGCGCGACCCGCAAGGAGCGCCAGCGAGTGGAGAGCGATGTCGCGGAGTGGAGCGCCGCCTTTGCGCGCTACGTGGACCGGGTCTTCGAGCTCGAGCGGTTTCTCGCGGCCAACCCGGAGAGAAGAAAAAGCTGCTGGCAAAGGGTGTTCGGGGTGAAGGGGGCCGGCGCTGGCGAGTCCGCGGCCGAGGGCGGCGCAGAGCCCGCCCCGGCGGAGGAGGCGCTGGCGAAAGGGGTGAGCGACGGTATTGCCGAGCTGCTCGGCGCCTTCGAGATTGACGGCCGGGAGGGCTTCTCGCTCGACGAGCGTGTGCGCAAGGTCTTCCATCCGCTCTCGGCGCAGCTTCTCGTCACCTTGCCGGCTGCGGCAACGGAGGTCGTGGGCTTCGACTCACCCAGTGCGGAGGACCAAGCCGGTGAGGAGGAGTACGCCTACGCCTTCCCGGAGCGCAGTCTCCTGGCGGCACTTGACGCCCTCGAGGGCCGCTGGCTCCGCGCCGGCGCCGGTCCGCTGCGCGCCATGCTCGACCATCTGCGCTCCAATCCCGATGGCGAAATCGACATTCAACCCTTCGTCGACGGCCCAGTGACGAAGGAGTCGACGACGCCCCCCGGACCCACCGCTGTCGCCGACCCTTTACTGGAGCTTTTGCGCCCCGAAGGGGCGTATCGTCTGGTCTGGCAGATCCCGCACCCCGAGAGCCGATGAGAGTCCCCCCCGAAGAGTTCGAAGCCCTGGTCGAGCAGGCGCTTGGCAATCTGCCGGACGAGTTCAAGGAGGCGCTGGACAACGTCGCGGTGATGATCGAAGAGGAGCCCTCGGACGAAGACCTCGAAGAGGTCGGCATCGACCCCGACGATCCCGACCGCGACGAGCTCTTCGGCCTCTACCACGGCACGCCGTTCACCGAGCGCGACAGCGCTTATTCGGCGCTGCCGGACCGGGTGATGATTTACCGCGGCCCGATCCTGCGCGAGTGCACCAGCCGCCGCGAGGTGATGAAAGAGGTCCGCGAGACCGTCCAGCACGAGCTCGGCCACTACTTCGGCATGGAAGAGGAAGATCTGCCGTTCTAGCGCCGGGAGCGGGGGCGAAAGGCGCACACAATGGAAGAAATGGGGACTGTGGGATCGCGGCTGAGCGGTCTCGCCTTGTTGGCATCGATTGTCTTGCTCGCAAGTTCCTGCCGCGAGGCGCCAACTGCAATTTCGATGGGAGGTTTCGCCATCGATCCCCATCCTGAGGTTCGATTCCTTTCCATCGAGATGCACCCGGGCTTGGTCAAGTTCACGACAACCTACAACTTCTTCGGCGATGGCCGAGTACAGATCGACCGGTTTCATACATCAGGGGCGGGCGGATCGTTGGAGAGCCACACCGTTCGACTCACGAAGGAGGAACAGTGGCGGCTCATGGTCGATTTCCTCGAAGGCGGCCTCTTCACTCTCGATCCGAAGGAATTGCAGGCACGCGATCTCGTGGAAGGCAGGGCGCGACCCTCGGTCGCGGATGCAGGGTCGTTCGCGGTCTCGATCGCCTTGGTCCAGCGTCGTTGGGGAGGGCTCGGTCCGCGGAAAGTCGTCAGACATCGATTTGCCATGGGCGGAAGCGCGCTGGCTCTCCCGTTCGTCTCCGCTGCTCCGGACACTCGGGAACACGAGGCCCTTCGCCGGCTGATGGAGCTGGTCCGTCGAGTGCAGGCTCGCGCCGCGGAGAGCGAGACGCCTTCTTAGGATGGGCAGCCTAGTCTGCTGCATGCGGGCTCTCGGGATACTGTGCAGGCGGGGGCAAAAAGCGCGCACAATGAAAAGGCGAATTGGGTGCTCCGTACTTGTTCGGATCTTCTTCTTGTCGCTGCTGGTTGCGGCGGGCTTGCCCGGCGAAGAATTGCATTCTGGGCCTTCGGCAGGTGGGCTGACGATCGATCCGAATCCCGCGATCTGCTTTCTCGAACTGGATTTCCACGGCGACCTGGGGAGCTCCCGCTACTCCTTCCTCGGCGATGGGCGGGTGAGCATCGACGAATATCTCAATAGTGGCGATGCGGAGCCTGCTGAAAGCTGGAAGGGGCAGCTCTCGGCTGCGGAGCTTCAGACTCTGGTCTCCGATCTGGTCGAGTCGGGTCTTTTTGCTTTTGATCCGGAAGCCCAGCTCGAGCGAGAGCGCAAAGCTGGAATCGGGCGCTCCATGGTCACGGATGGCGGTTGGTCCGAGGTAGGGGTGTCCCTCGTTCGCCGATCCCCGACCGGACAGGGCCCGGCTGAGGCGGTGGCTCACCGCTTCGCTTTCAGCGCGGAGCTCCCCTACGGGAGGCGGTTTTGGCGGGCCTCACCTGGAGGGCCACCGGTCATCCCGGTCGTCCCTGAGATCGAGGCCTACCACCGGATCACGGCGTTCGCCACGGAAGTGCGTCAGCGGGCGACGCAGATTCCGAAGCCGCGACCGATATACAGCCATGCGTTCGCGGAGGGGGAGCGGCCGGTCCTGGTGCTGAGCTGGCGCAGGCCAGACAACGGCTACGGGTTGTCGTTGACGCTCTACACTACGGGGCGGGCGGTGGTGAACAGCCCGCAGCTCAAGCGCTCAGGAGTCGTGCAGGTCCCGGGCGACCAGCTCGAGCGGGTGTTGCGCGATTTCGACGAAGGACAGCTGGCGCACTATGACGAGCGCTCGCTCGCCCTCGAAAGGCGGCGTCTCGCCGGACAAGCGGGCGAAGGGGACCCAAGTTCGGCGGGGCAGCCTTTCTTTACCGGCAGCTTTCGCCTCCGGGTCCGCGAGAGCTCCGGACTCGCTCCTGAGCCCGTCGATTTCGAGATGACCGTGGTGGCACCGAGCGACCTGGCGCAGCGGTTCCCGTCGATCCCCGCCTACAAAGCGCTCGCCGACCTTGAACAGTTCCTGTTCGAAATGGAGTCCTTCGCGCAGAACTCGCGCTGAAAGCCCTGCCCTCCGGGCCTCAGGCGCCGGCCGCCTTGATGCGGTCGACTTTCGCTTCGCCGTCGCCGGTCAGGGTCTCGTGCTCGCGGCGGTAGAACTCCTCCTGCTCCTCGCGCTTCAGCGGATCGGTGAGCTTGGCCATCTGGTCGCGGTGGAGGATTTCGAGCTCGGCGATTTTTGCCTGGGTGAGCGAGCGAGCCTCGGCGATCGCCTTCTTCGTGGCGTCGGAGAGCGTGGTCGAGCTCGGGCGATCGATGCCCTGGCCCTCCATGCGCTCCAGCGCCAGCTCATAAGCCGATTTCATGCCCTTTGCCTTGTCGGTGGTGGCCATATTGATCCGATTGTAGTCCCCTGGGGTCCTGGCGCGCCAAGCTGACACATGCGGAAGCCGTTTTTGAGGCATCGCTTTTGCTAGCGTGGCCGGCATGATCGAAGCGCATGACCTGACCCGCAAGTTCGGCGACTTCACGGCCGTCGCCGGCGTCTCCTTCGCCCTCTCGGAGGGGGAGATCGTCGGCATCCTGGGCCCCAATGGCGCCGGCAAGACCACCACCATCCGCATGCTCACCGGCTTCCTGCCACCTTCGTCCGGGCGGGTCACCCTCGGCGGGCGCGATCTCTTCAGCGGTTCACCCGACGCGATCGCCGCTCGCCGGAATCTCGGCTACCTGCCCGAGAGCGTCGCCCTCTACCCCGAGATGCGCGTCGAGGAGTACCTCTCCTATCGCGCCCGGCTCGAGGGCCTGGATCGCACCGCCATCCGCCAACGGCTCGGCGAAGCGCTCGAGCGCTGCCTCCTCTCCGACGTCCGCCGGCAGGTCATCGGCACGCTCTCGAAGGGCTACCGCCAGCGCGTCGGGCTCGCCGGGGCGATCCTGCACGACCCGAAAGTGCTGATCCTCGACGAGCCGACGGTCGGACTCGATCCGAAGCAGATCGTCGCCATCCGCGAACTGATCCGCGAGCTCGGGCGCAAGCACACGCTGCTGCTGTCGACCCACATCCTGCCCGAGGTGGAGCTGCTCTGCGGCCGGGTGCTGATCTTCGACCGCGGCCGGATCGTCGCCGAAGGCAGCCCCGACCAGCTGCGCGAGCGCCTGCAGGGGCAGGTGGCGGTGAGCGTCGGCTTCGAAAGCCCCGCCGAGGGGATGGCCGACGCCCTGGCGCAGGTCGCCGGTGTCCTCGCCGTCCGCCCCGACGTCGAGCACGCCGGGAGATTCGCCCTCGAGTGCGCGCCGGGGGTCGATCCGCGCGCCGCGCTGTTCCGCCTCGCCGTCGAGCGCTCCTGGACGCTCGTCGAGCTCGCTTCGGAGCGCGCCTCGCTCGAGGATATTTTCGTCCGCCTGGTGACCAGCGACCGCCGTGACGCCGAAGTGGCTGCGGGCGAGCGCGAGCTCGCCGGGGAGGCGGCATGAGAGGCGCCCTCGCCGTCTTCGGCCGCGAGCTGCGGGCCTACTTCTTCTCGCCGCTCGCCTACGTCATCCTGACCTTCTTCGTCCTCGTCCAGGGCTACTACTTCGCGCTCATCGTGGCGTTCCTCTCCGATCCGAGAGCCGCCGCGGGGCGGCCGCTCGAGCTCTTCTTCGGCCAGACGATCTTCACCTGGCTGGTGCTCATCTTCGCCGGCACGTTCCTTTCGATGCGACTGATCTCGGAAGAGCTGCGCAGCGGCACGATCGAGACCCTCCTGACGTCGCCGGTCTCCGAGACCCAGGTGGTCGCCGGCAAGTACGCGGCGGCGCTCACCTTCTATCTCTTCCTCTGGTCGCCGACCCTCGTCTACGTGGCGATCGTGCGCTGGTTCACGCCGGTCGACTGGGGGCCGATCGCCGCCTCCTACCTTGGCATCTTCGGCATCGGCGCCCTCTTCCTCGCGGTCGGCGTCTTCGCCTCGGCGACCTCGAAGAACCAGATGGTCGCCGCGGTCGTGACCTTCTTCTGCCTGCTGGTGCTCTTCAGTTGCGGCCTGATGGAAAACCTGGTCAACGGCGAAACCGCCAAGAAAGTCCTCGGACAGATGAATCTCTGGCAGCACATGGACGATTTCAGCAAGGGCATCGTCG
>JBDTQT010000254.1:0-5527 GCA_039932055.1 Thermoanaerobaculia bacterium | reverse complement strand
CGATGTTCTGGTGGAAGTAGCCGTTGCGGTAGAGCAGCCCGACGCCGACCAGCGGTACACCGAGGTCGCTGGCGCTCTTCAAGTGATCGCCGGCGAGCACCCCGAGGCCGCCGGAGTAAATCGGCAGACAGGGGGTGAGGCCATATTCCATGCAGAAGTAGCCGATCGGCCCGTCGAGGTCCGGGTAGCGCTTCGCAAACCAGGTCTCGGCGCCACCGGCCATGTAGGCCTCGAACATCCGGATGACCCTCTGGTAGAGGCCGCGGAAATGCTCGTCCTCGAGCTTGGTCTGCCAGTGATCGCGATCGAAATGAATCAGCAGTTGCACCGGGTTGCGGTAGAGCGACCAGGCGCGCCCATCCATGGCGGCGAAGAGCTCTCGGGCGGCCGGGTTCCAGGTCCACCAGAGGTTGCAGGCGAGGT
Source organism: Thermoanaerobaculia bacterium (assembly GCA_039932055.1). Classification (GTDB taxonomy): domain Bacteria; phylum Acidobacteriota; class Thermoanaerobaculia; order Multivoradales; family JAGPDF01; genus JAGPDF01. The sequence goes on along the minus strand of JBDTQT010000254.1, from coordinate 5,104 downwards.
CGTACAAGCCCTGCACTTCGCGCGGCAGCTCGATGCCGGCGATGTGCTGGAGCGGAAGCTTGGTGAAGTCGGACGGCATGGTACGGACTCTCTCCTTCGCTCGAAGGCTGCGCTGCGGCGCAGCCGGGTTGCTGTGCGGACCCTCTACTCCTCGGGCGGCCGAGCCCACTCCGGCTCGATGTCGGGGAACGGCATATCGCCCTCCACCCAGCCGGGGAGCGTGCGCGTGCGCGGTCCCAGGTCGATCAACTCCCGCAAGCGGGAGCAGTGCTCCCGGAATCGCATCTCGGCGTAGTCGCCGCCGGTCCCCATGGTCACCAGAAACGGCCAGTCGGAGGCGGCGGCGAGCAGCAGCTGGTTGAGGATCGCCCGCCGCCACTTGCGCGGCCCGCCCCAGCGCACGGCGGCGAAGGCGTGGCGTTCGAGCTCGCCGAGCTCGCGCCAGAACCACTCCGTTTGCGGGTTCACCCAGACCGAGTGGTCGCCGCTCGCGCCCCAGGAGCCTTCGGCGAAGAAAGCGCGGCGCAGCAGCGGATAGCTGGCGAGCTCGCGGTCGGGCGTGGTCGCCTCGACGGCCGTTCCCGGCGCCGCGAGCTCGAGGACGCGTTCGAGCCAGATCGGCCCCTCGAACCACCAGTGTCCGAAGAGCTCGGCGTCGAACGGACAGCAGATCAGCCCATCGTTCATGCCGTCGAGGCCGGTAGCGAGCTCGATGAAGTGCTCGGCCTGCTCCTGGGCGCGCTGTCGCGCCTCTTCCGGCCAGTAGACGAGCTTGTCCATGAGGTCGGCTTCCGGGTCGGTGACCCGCCAGAGTCTGAGGCCCGAAGGCCACTGGCGCTTGTGGAAGTCGAGAAAGGCGCCGTCGCCCGGGTAGCCGCCCTGGCGCGACCATACCTGGGCGGCGGTGCGCGAGTCGCGCAGGAAGGCGGCGACGGCGCTCTGCCGGATCCAGTACGGATGGGGATGCGGTCCGGAGGGCTCGACGATCTCCTCGGGGCGCGTGTTGGCGCCGTAGGGAAAGGCCGGGTCACCACGCCGCAGCAGGTGGGCGTCGACGACCGTCCAGCTCATTCCCTGCTCGGCCAGGAACTGCTCGTTGCCCGGCCGGCCCTCTTCGAACGCGCCGGTCACCGGGTGCTGCCAGGGGCCGCCTGGCCGATACGCGCACTCGGGCATCCAGCAGCCGCGCGGATCGTCGCCGAAGAGCTCGCGATGCTGCTCCCTGCCGGTACGCAGCGCCAGCCGGATCAGTTTCGAGGTGTGGGCCAGGGGGATGTAGACGTGCGTCCCGGCGGAGGTCGCGAGCTCGACGGCGCCGACCTCGGAGAGCCGCGCCAGGGTGGTCACGAGATTGTGGTCGAAGCGGTCCCAGATCGCTCGCAGGCGCTCGAACTCGCCGTGCCACCAGAGCGCCAACGGGTGCTTGCGCCGGGCCTCCCAGGCTGATTTCGTGCGCTCGGCGAGGTAGCGCTGGACGACCGCCTCGGTGCGCCCGTCGGCGAGCATGGCGGCGAGGATCGGCGTGACCTCGAAGGCGAACAGGTGGCGCCGGCCGCGCGCGGCGAGGCGGTCGGCCATGTCGAGCAACGGCAGGTAGCAATGCACGATCGCCTCGGCCAGCCAGTCTTCGCCGTGCGGCCAGGTGCCGTGGCCGAGAACCCAGGGGAGGTGGGCGTGGAGAACGAAGGCGAGCCGGCGCGGCTGCCCGGAGAGGCCAGGTGTGCCCGTACCGTGCGGACCCAGCTCCGGCAGCGGCTCGAGCAGGGGCCGCTGCAGGAACTGAATACGGATCTCCTCGCGCACTACGGGGGTGGGCGGAATCGGCGGGCTCTCGGCGCCCGCCGCGAGCCGCGGAGCCGGCTTCGCCGGAGACTCGGCCGCTCGCTTCGGCGGCGCCTTCGCTGCTGCGGGCTTCGCGGACCGCTTCTTCGGCGGCCGGCCGATCGCGGCGGCCGTCGGGGGCTTTCTGGAGGGCTTCCCGGGGGGCTTCCCTGAGGGCGTCCTGGGGGTCATGGCTGCTGGCGCTCCGGCGGTTCCGGGGCAGCGAGCTCGACCTTGGCGAGGTTGATTGGCGCCAGCCGCTCCGGGTTTTTCTTGAGCGCCCGGGCGAAGCGCAGGGCGAGCATGCGCGCGATCGCCCGTCCGCCGTCGGTGGCCGTCTTCGGAATGGTGACGAAGCCGCCGGCCATGGTGCCGTGGCCGCCCCCTTTGCCGAGCGTGCCGATCAGTCGCCGCATGAGGTTGCCGGCGTCGGCGCGGGTGTTGGTGGTGCGGATCGAGAGGTAGACCCGGTCGGCGTGCCTGCCGGTGCACAGCGACCAGGTCTTTCCTTCCATGCGCAGCAGGAGGTCGGCGATCTCCGGCACGATGTCGGGCTGGTCGACCTCGCCCAGGCTCGACACCACGAGATTGCCGACCCCGGAAAGATTCTCGAGCGCCCGATGGAGGTTGCGGAAGTAGACCAGCGGCAGCCGGGCGCTCTGAATCCGCGCCAGCATCCGGCGGTCGATGCGCGGCAGCAGGGCGTCGAACGCCGCATGGTCCGGGCCGGCAGCTTCGCGACCGAAATCCTGGGTTTCCGAGCGGATGGCGTAGACCAGCCCGGTGGCGAGCGCGCGTGAGGGTTTGATGCCGCTCTCGTCGAGGTACTCGGCGAGAATCGTCGCGGTCGCGCCGTAGCTCGGCCTTACGTCCACCGAGGTCGCCGCCAGGGTCGTCTTGCGCAGCGGGTGATGGTCTATGACCAGGTCGGGGACGACGGTCTTCGGCAGCTGCGAGTTTCCCGACCACGGCTGGCAGTCGACCATGGCGAAAGAGGTGTAGTTGCGCTTGTTGACGTTGCGCAGATGACTCAGGGGGAGGCGGAGGCTGCGGACCATCTCGCGGTTCTCGGCGCGACCGATGATGCCGCCGTAGGCCAACGTAACGGGTCGCTTGAATCGCCGCCGCAGGATGAGCGCCAGCGCCGCCGCGGCGGCCAACGCATCGGGATCCGGGTTGTCATGGGTGAGGACCAGCCAGCGCCCGCGCTTCGGGCTGGCCTCGATCCGTTCCGCGAGGGCGGCAAAGCGGACCCTCGTTTCCTCGGTCGACATTTGCCGCGGATTGTAGCAGCGGCGCCCCGCCGCCCGCGGTTCGCGCTCGGCTATACTGCGCTGCGCAGCCTGCCGATCGAGACGCCCTTCCTTGGCCCGAGTCCTCTTCCTATCGCCCGGCTACCCTAGCGAGATGCCGCATTTCGTCCGCGGCCTGGCCGAGGTCGGCGCCGAGGTGCTCGGCGTCGGCGACCAGCCAGCAGGTACCCTCGCGCCCGAGACCCGGCGCGCCCTTTCGGACTATCTGCGGGTGCGCTCCCTGTGGGACGAGGCGAACCTCGTCGAAGAGGTCTCGCGCTGGCTCGCCGGACGCAGCCTCGACCGGGTCGAGTGCCTTTGGGAACCCGGAATGCTGCTCGCCGCCCGCCTGCGAGAGGCACTGGGTGTCCCGGGCCTGAACGTCTCCCAGACCGTGCCGTTCCGCAACAAGGAAGAGATGAAGCGCCGGCTCGACGCCGCCGGGATCCGAACGCCGCGCCACCTGACGGCCGTCGACGAAGCCGGAATCCGCGCCGCCGCGGAGCGCATCGGCTTTCCGCTCATTCTCAAGCCGATCGACGGCGCCGGTTCGGCGGACACCTACCGTGTGACGGACGCCGCCGAGCTCGACCGGACGATTCCGAAAGTCCGGCACGTCCGGGAGCTTTCGGTCGAGGAGTTCATCGACGGCGAGGAGTACACCTTCGACACGGTCTCGATCGCCGGCCAACCGGCTTACTACAACATCGCCTGGTACCGGCCGCGGCCACTGCGGGCGCGCTCCGAGGAGTGGATCAGTCCACAGGTGATCGCGTTGCGCGACCCCGACCAGCGGCAACTCCGGGGTGGCGTCGAAATGGGCTTCGCAGTGCTCGCCGCGCTCGGTTTCGAATCGGGCTTCACCCACATGGAGTGGTACCACAAGGCCGACGGCGAAGTGGTCTTCGGCGAGATCGGCGCCCGGCCGCCGGGCGCGCATCAGGTCGACCAGATGAACTATGCGTGTGACATCGACGTTTTTCGCGGTTGGGCCGACGCGGTCTGCTTCGGCCGCTTCCGCGAGAACGTGCGGCGGCGCTACAACGTCGCCACGATCTACAAGCGGGCGGTGGGCGAGGGGCGAATCCAGCGTATCGAGGGTTTCGAGGACTGGAAGGCCCGGCACGGGGCGGCGCTCGTCTGGGAGAACCTGCTGCCGGTGGGGGCGCCGCGCCGCAACTGGAAGCAGACGCTGGTTTCCGACGGTTTCGTGATCCTCCGGCATCCGGATCTCGCCCTCACCCTGGCCATGGCCGACGAGTTCGGCGATGATGTGCGGCTTTTCGCCGTCTAAGGAGAGAGATGTCATCGGTCGTTTTCGTCGCCCCCTTCTTCCTCGACACGACGCTGCGTTTCGTCGAGGCGGTCGCCGACCTCCCCGGCGTGCGCACCGGCCTGATCAGCCAGGACCCGGCGGAAAGGCTGCCGCAGAGTCTCCTGTCCAAGCTTGCGGCGCATTTCCGCATCGCCGACGGTCTCGATCCGCAGCAGATTGCCGACGCGGTGCGCGGGCTGGCGCGGCAGATCGGGCCGCCGCACCGACTGATCGGCGCCCTCGAGCAGCTGCAGGTGCCGCTGGGCGAAGTCCGCGATGCGCTCGGTATCGAGGGTATGGGCACCGAGGTGGCGAAGAACTTCCGCGACAAGGCGCGCATGAAGACGGTGCTGCAGCGTGCCGGCGTACCCTGCGCGCGCCACCAGCGGGTGACGAGCGACGCCGCGGCCTGGAGCTTCGTCGACAGCGTCGGCTATCCGGTCGTGCTCAAGCCGACCTCCGGCGCAGGCGCCAAGAGCACCTTCCGCGTCCGTGACGCGAACGAGATGCGCGCCGCGCTCGCCTCGGTGCGGCCGTCGCAAGGGCGCCAGGCGGTGGTGGAGGAGTTCGTCGTCGGCGACGAGTTCTCGTTCGACACCGTCTCCATTCACGGCCGGCCGGTCTGGCACTCGCTGTCGTACTACCTGCCGGCGCCGCTCAATGTCGTCGACAACCC
>JBDTQT010000253.1:0-5573 GCA_039932055.1 Thermoanaerobaculia bacterium | reverse complement strand
CGCGGGTGCTGGCGACGAACTCGAGCTCCTCGGGGTCGCGGCGGAGCGCGCTGGCCGCGAAGCGGCTGCAGAAGTAGCGCAGCGCGCGCAGCCGGCCGGCGACGGTCGTCTGGTAGGCGCCGATGCGCCGCCAGGAGATTCGCGGATGGGCGGCGAAGCCGACCTGGCCGTCGGAGTCGGCGATCGCGACCACGCGTGTGCCCGCGGCGCGGATCGCCGCGAGCATGGCCGACATGCGGTGCCAGGTGACGCTCACGGCGACGTCGGCGCCGAGCGCTCGCCAAGTTTCGACCTGCGCGAGATCAGCGCGGTCTGCGACGAGGTGAGTCCGGCCACGGAAGCTTCCGGCGAGCTCCGGGGCGGTCACCAGGAACGCCTCGTGCCCGAGCGCGCTCCAGCCCGCCAGGTAGTTTTCGTGGCGAAAGGAGATGCGATCGAGCTCGATTGGACCGTTCCAGACGAGGGCGATCTTCATCGTGCCATGGCGACGGCCGCTAACCCGTCCGCTCCTCGTCGAGCTTGGCGGCCTGCCATTCTGCCTCCATCTCGTCGAGCGTCGCTTCGGCAACGTTCCGGTCGCGCGCGGCGAGCGCCGCCTCGACCGCCCCGAACCGTCGCCGGAACTTCAGGTTGGCCGCCGCGAGGGCCCCCTCCGGATCGATCTCGAGGTGGCGGGCGAGATTGGCGGCTGTGAACAGAAGATCGCCGATCTCTTCGCTGCGCCGCCGGCGCAGGTCGGCCGCCGACGCCGCCGAGGCCTCTCCAGCCGCCGCTGCCTCCGGGGTGAGCAACTCCTTGAGCTCGGCGATCTCTTCGTCGAGTTTGATGACGACCTCGTCCGCCCGCCGCCAGTCGAAACCGACGCCGGCCGCTTTCTGGGAGAGGCGATAGGTGGCGACCAGCGCCGGGAGAGATGCGGAAGTGGCGCCGTCGAGGAGCGAGCGCCGCTCGCCCTCCTGCGTTCGCACCTTGCGCCGTTCCCACGCTTCGCGGACCTCCTTGGCGGAGGCGAGAGTCTCACCGCCGAAGACGTGCGGATGCCGGGCGATCATCTTGGCCTCGACGGCGTCGAGGGCGGCGCCGAGCGCGAAACCCCCGGCCTCCTCGACGAGACGGGCGATGAAGACGATCTGGAAGAGCAGGTCGCCCAACTCGCCGGCGAGCTCGGAGTGGTCGCCGCTGTCGAGCGCCGCGGCCGCCTCGTGGGCCTCCTCGAGCAGGTAGGCCCGCAGATCGGGTAAGGTCTGCTGACGGTCCCAGGGACAGCCATCTGGAGCGCGCAGCCGCGCGACCAGGGCGGTCAGACGGGCGAGATCGGTAGCGGTAGCGTTGGTGGCGGCGGAGTCTGTGGTGTCGGAGGACGCGATGGGTGGCGTTGGGTCGGACATGGTTGGGACAGTCGTCGTCTCTCCGCGGGAAAGGCTGCCGGTTGCCGAGGCGAAAGCGCGCTTGCTAGCATAGTCGAAAAGAAATCACTGCCCGTGGGCGACATCAAGATCACAGATCGGCGCATGTTCACCCCCGATGGGAGAGTGCGCGAGGACTACGTCGAGCCGGAGGAGTCCGCCCCGGCAGAGGTGGCAACGGCGCCCGCCGTGGCGCCGGCAGCCGAGCCCGCTGCAGCGGCATTCGAGCTGCCACCGGTCAGTGCCGCCGCCTCCGCCGCGCCGCCGCTCGAGCTTCCCGGAGCTCCGGCCGGGCTCGGGCCGAGCTTTCTCGACCTCGTCGGCGTGCTCACCGAGCCGGTACCGTTCTACCTCGGAGACGCGGCCCTGCCCGACGGTCAGACAATGGAGAACCTGGACGCGGCCCGCCTGCACATCGACCTGCTCGACGTGCTGCGCCAGCGCACGGCCGGAAATCTGACGGCGCAGGAGCAGGCCGTGCTCGAGGATCTGCTCTACCGGTTGCGGGTGCGCTATGTCCAGAAGCGCGGCTGATCCGGCCCTCCGGGCGCCGGGAGGCCGGCCCGGACTGCTTCTTGTCCTCTTGCTGGCGCTCGCCGGCGGCGCCGCGCCGCTCGGCGGGCAGACCGCCGCCGGGCCGTCGGCCACGTTCGAGATGACCCGCGGCACGCAGCACTCCCTGCACCGCCTCCAGGAGTCGTGGCTGCAGTGGGTGAGCAGCTTCTACCAGGACAATCCGGCGAAGGCCGAGGAGGCGCTGCGCGCCCTCAACGCCAACGCCCGGCAGGTCGGGATGACGCGTCTGGTCGACTTCTCCCTCGGCGCGGCGGCGCTCGGACTGCAGTCGGGGCGCGAAGGCAAGTTCGAGCGTGCCCAGTGGGCGCTCGCCGCAGCGGAGACGCTCGATCCACAGCGGCCCGAGATCGCCTTCGCGCGCGCCGCTCTGGCGCGTGCACGCGGCTCCTATCTGGAGGCGTTCGGCGCGACCGGCGCGGGTTTCTTGCGCCTGCTGCGCTCGCCCGAACGAGGCGTCTTCCTCGCCGAGCTGCTCTTCTGGCTGCTCGCGGTCTTCTGGGTCGCGATGGCGCTCTTCGTGCTCGTCGAGGTGGCGACCAAGGGCAGCGCGGTCATCGCCGACCTGCAGCGAGCGCTGGCGAAGCGCATGCCGGCGGCGAGCGCGACGCTCTGCGTCGGCCTGGCGATGCTCTGGCCGCTGGCGCTGCCGTCGGGTCCGCTTTGGCTGCTGCTCTACTGGTCGGCGCTGCTCTGGGGCTACGAGAGCCGCAGCGAGCGCTGGGTGACCGTCGCCATCTGGGTGTTCGCCGGTCTCGCGCCGTGGATCGCCGCCGTCGAGCAGCAGCGGGTTGCCGTCGCGCTCTCGCCGCCGTTGCGGGCGCTGGTGAATCTCTCCGAGGGGCGGCTCTACGGCGGCCTGTTCGGCGATCTGCAGGTTCTCAAGGCGGCCATCGGCAGCGATCCGGCGGTGATGGAGCTGATTGCTGACGTCCATCGGACCATGGGCCAGTGGGACGAGGCCCGCCTGATCTACCGCAAGGTGCTGGAGAGCGAGCCGCAGAACGTCTCGGTCCTTCTCAACCTCGGCGCTTATCACTATCGCAAAGCGGACTTCGCGATCGCCAACGACTACTTCCTGCGTGCGGCGCGCGCCGTGCCGCCTCCCGCCGGAGCGTTCTACGACCTCTCCCTGAGCTACTCCGAGACCTACCAGTTCGAGGAGTCGCGCAAGGCTCTGGCCCAGGCCAAGGAGATCGATGCTGAACAGGTCGATCGCTGGATCCGCACGCCGAACGCGGATCGGGTGCTGGTCTTCAACGGCGGACTGGCCCGCGACGAAGAGATCCGCCGCCTGCTGATCGACGCCTGGGCGGAGGCGCCGTCGGCCGGCGCCTCGGCGGCCCGCGCCGTTGCCGATTGGGCTTCGTTGGTGGGGGTCGGCCTCGCCGCAGGGCTTGGCTTCGGGCTCTATTTCCTGCGCCGCAAGCAGGGGTTTGGGCAACCCAGCTCCTGGCTCGCCTGGCGGTCGGATCCGTTATCGCGTTGGCTGCGCGCCCTCTTCCCGGCGCTTTCACAGGCGGAGCTCGGCGAAGGCGGCAAGGTCATACTGAGCGTTCTGGCCTTCGCGCTGGTGGCGATGCTGCCGCTGCTGTTCTCGATCGGGATCGTCGCGCCCTTGGCCGGCGGGCTGCCCGCGAGCCCGCCCTGGGTGTTCTTCGTCCTCGGACTCTTCCTCTACGTCGGGCTCTGCGTGCGCAGCGAGCTCGGAGAAGGCGAGTAGGGGTCGGCCATGGCGCTCGAGGGCGATCTCCGGATCTTCCGTCTGCCGGACATCCTGCAGATGATCGCGCAGCAGCAGAAGACCGGCATCCTGACCGTTCAGGGCGAGCAGGAGATCCTGGCCGTCTCCTTCCTGCGCGGCGAAATCGTCGCCGCCGACGCGCTCAACCAGAACTTCGAGGAGGGGCTGGGAGAGGTGCTGGCGAGCCAGGGCGTCGTGCGTCCCGAAGATTTCGCGCGCGTCTCCGAGGGTCACAAGAGCTCGGGACAGCGCCTGGCGGACTACCTCATCGACCGCGGGATCCTGTCGCGCCACCAACTGCTCGCGGCACTGCGCCAGCAGACCTACCGTCTGCTGTTGCAGGTGCTGCGGTGGAGCGAGGGCGAGTTCAAGTTCTACTCGGGCGAAGAGGTCTCGTTCGAAGAGGGGGTCCAGCCGATTTCCGTCGAAGAGCTGCTCATGCGGTCGATCGGCGACCTGCTCGGCGAAGGCACTCTTTCCGGAACGCTGCCCCACGGCTTCGTCGCCTATGAGCGCCTGCCCATGCAGCGCGTCGTCCGCCTCCTCGGGCGCGACGGCGACCTGCCTGGCGACGACCCGAACGAGGTCTGGATCAGCGCCGACGAGGAGAACATCCTCGGCAGGCTCGACGGTCGCGCTTCCGCCACCGAAATTGCCGAAGCGAGCGGCCTGGGCGAGTACAAGACTCTCTACAGCCTCTTTCGCCTGCTGCAGGGTGGCCTCGTCCGGCCGCGCTCTGCGGCGGAGCCGACGAGCCCCCGCGGCGAAAGCCAGCAGGGCGACACCACGGTCGCGGCCGAGGGCCCGGCGCCGGGCCTACGGCGCGCCGCCGCGGCGGCCGATCGCATCGAGTTGCCGGTGGAGTCCTCCAGCGCCTCGCGGGGGGCACTGGTCGGCCGTCTCCTCGCGGGCGGTTGCGTCGTCGGGTTGGTGGCCTGTCTCGTTCTCGCCGCGAGCCATCCCTCCCGCCTGCTCTTTCCCTTCCCCTGGTTGCGCAGCGACCGCGCCGGCTTCGAGCGTCAGGGGCGGGTCGCCCAGGCGCTGCTGATCGACCGCGCCGCGCGGACCCACTTCCTCCTCGAGGGTGCCTACCCGCCCCGGCTGGAGGAGCTGGTCGAGCGCCAGTTGCTGCCGCCGCGCGCCCTGAAGAGCTCCTCGGGCGGCAGCCTGGACTACCGGGCCGAAGGGCTCTTCTACACTCTGGTGCCGCAGAGCCGGGACGCTGCAGAGGTCTCTCTGGCCGTGACGGAGACGATCTCGGGCGACTTCGCCGTCGACCCCGAGTTCTTCCGCGGCCTGCGGGAAGAGGAGGGCATTCCGCTGGTTCTGCTCGACTGACCCCTCGCTGCCAGCGCTTTTCACGCTGTTTTCAGGCTTGTGGAATAAATCTAAGCGCAGGATTGTCAACTATTCTGTACGCAGGGTTGACTCTCTGCGACTTAGATTTAGAATCTACCTGAGACAGGGAGGATCGTCATGAGCAAAATCATCGGAATCGACCTGGGGACCACGAACAGCGTGGTCGCCATCATGGAGGGTGGCGAGTCCAAGGTCATCGCCAACGCCGAAGGCAGCCGGACCACGCCGTCGGTGGTCGGGTTTACGAAGAGCGGGGAGCGGCTGGTCGGACAGGTCGCCAAACGCCAGTCCGTCACCAATCCGCGCAACACCGTCTTTTCGATCAAGCGTTTCATGGGCAGGCACTTCAACGAGGTCGGCGAAGAGCTGAAGATGGTCCCGTACAAGGTGGAGAGCGCCGAGAACGGGGACTGCCGAGTGTCGATCGACGGCAAGCTGTTCTCGCCGCCGGAGATTTCGGCGATGATCCTCGGCAAGCTCAAGCAGGCGGC
>JBDTQT010000252.1:0-5609 GCA_039932055.1 Thermoanaerobaculia bacterium | reverse complement strand
TGCCGTTCAACATCATCAGCGAGCTCTCGCGCACGCTGGCCCTGGCCGTCCGGCTGTTCGGCAACATGATGAGCGGGACGATGATCCTCGCGATCCTGCTCACCATCACGCCCTTCGTCTTTCCGATCGTCATGACGGCCCTCGGTTTGCTCACCGGCATGGTGCAGGCCTACATCTTCAGCATCCTGGCCGCCGTCTATATCGCGGCCGCCACCCGAACGCGCGAGCCGCGCGCCGAATCAGCGGCGGCGGCCTGAATCCACTACCTGCCCGGCAAAGGACACACCATGGACAACATGAGCCTCATCGCCGTCGCCTCGATCGTCACCGCCGGCCTCACGACCGGCGTGGGGTGCATGGCGCCAGCTCTGGGCGAAGGGCGGTCGGTCGCGACGGCGCTCACCGCGCTGGCGCAGCAGCCCGACGCGTCCGCCACCATCACCCGCACCCTGTTCGTCGGCCTCGCAATGATCGAGTCCGTGGCCATCTACTGCTTCGTCATCTCGATGATCCTCATCTTCGCCAATCCCTTCTGGAACCACGTGATCGCGAACGCCGGAGGAGGGTAGGCAGTGCTCATCGATTGGTTCACCGTCGGCGCGCAAGCGCTCAACTTCCTCATCCTCGTGTGGTTGATGAAGCGCTTTCTCTACAAACCCATTCTCCACGCCATCGACGAGCGGGAGAAGCGGATCGCCGCGGAGCTGGCGGATGCCGATGCCAAGAAGGCCGCGGCCCAGAGCGAAAGCGACGAGTTGAAACGCAAGAACGAGGAGTTCGACCAGCAGCGCGCCGGCCTTCTCGCCAAGGCGACGGACGAGGCGAAGGTGGAGCGGCAGCGGCTCCTCGACGAGGCGCGGAAGGCCGCCGATGCCCTGACCGCCAAGCGGCAGGAGGCGCTGCGCGCCGAGTCCCGGAGCCTGAATCAGGCGATCGCTCGCCAGACTCAGCAGGAGGTGTTCGAGATCGTCCGCAAGACGCTGGCGGATCTAGCCACGACGCCTCTCGAGGAACGCCTCGGCGAGGTCTTCACGCGCCGGTTGCGAGCGCTGGACGGACCTGCGAAGGCGGAGCTCGGCAAGGCGCTGGAGAAGCTCTCCGAGCCGGCGGTCGTGCGCAGCGCGTTCGAGCTGCCCGAGGAGCAGCGGGCGGTGGTCCGGAACGCGCTCAACGAGACTTTCGCGGCGGACGTCCCGGTCCGCTTCGAGACCGCGCCGGAGATGATCAGCGGCATCGAGCTCACCGCGAAGGGTGTGCGACTGGAGTGGAGCATCGGTGGCTACCTCGGGTCTCTGGAGGAAGATGTCGCCAAGCTCATCGAGGAGAGGGAGAGGCCCGTAGCCACGCCCGAGCCAGCGCCGGAGGCCAAGCCCGCTTCAGCGCGCCGGACTCGAACCAGGGCTGAGCCCAGAGAGCCCGGTGCTGCGCCCGGAGTGCCCGGGGCTGAGTCCACAGAGCCCAGGGCCGAGCCCGTCAGCCCATGAATGTCGCGCCCGAAAGCCTGCAGGCCGGCCTCGACAGCGCCTTCGCGACCCTGAAAGAAGCGCGCGAGGCGTTCGCGCCGAAGCTGGAGCTCCGCGAGGTGGGCACGATCGTGAACGTATCGACTGGCACTGCGAGGGTCGTCGGTCTCCCCGGCGTGGGCTTCGAGGAGCTGCTTGCCTTTCGTGACGGCGTTTCGGGCATCGCCTTCAATGTCGACGAAGAGGAGATCGGCGTCGTCCTGCTGGGGGAGTACTGGCGTCTGCAAGTCGGCGACGAAGTCTGCCGGACGGGCCGGGTCATGGACGTGGCGGTCGGTGATGGCCTGCTGGGGCGCGTCGTCGACCCGCTCGGCCGGCCGCTCGACGGCAACGGGCCGGTGCGTGTCCGAGAGCGCCTGCCCATCGAACGCCCCGCCGCGGCGATCATGGACCGTGCGCCCGTCACCGTGCCGCTCCAGACGGGCCTGAAGGTCGTCGACGCGCTCATTCCCGTCGGCCGCGGTCAGCGCGAACTGATTCTGGGCGACCGGCGGACGGGGAAGACGGCCATCGCGATCGACACCATCCTCAACCAGCAGGGTCAGAACGTCGTGTGCGTCTATTGCGCCATCGGCCAGCGCGCTTCCGCCGTCGCCAAGGCCGTCGCCAACCTTCGCGAGCACGCCGCCATGGACTACACCGTGGTCGTCGTGGCCGAAGGCAACGACGCGCCCGGTTTGATCTACATCACGCCCTACGCTGCGACCAGCATCGCCGAGCACTTCATGGAGGCCGGGCGCGACGTGCTGATCGTGTACGACGACCTCACCCAGCACGCCCGGGCTTATCGCGCATTGTCGCTGCTGCTCCGCCGGCCTCCGGGCAGGGAGGCCTTTCCCGGGGACATCTTCTACGTTCATTCGCGGCTGCTGGAGCGGGCGACCCATCTGCGCGCCGAGAGGGGCGGAGGTTCGCTCACCGCTCTGCCCATCGTCGAGACCGAGGCGCAGGACATCTCCGCCTACATCCCGACCAACCTGATCTCCATCACCGACGGACAGATCTACCTCTCGCCGTCGCTGTTCGAATCGGGCGTTCTTCCCGCCGTCGATGTCGGCCGTTCGGTCTCGCGAGTGGGCGGCAAGGCGCAAAGGGCGGCCTATCGTGAGGCGGCGGGAGATCTCAAGCTTGCCTACGCGCAGTTCGAGGAGCTGGAAACCTTCGCACGCTTCGGCGCGCGCCTCGATGACGAAACCCGCAAGACCATCGAGCACGGCAAGAGGATTCGCGCTTGTCTCAAGCAGCCGGAGCTCGCACCGGTGTCGGTGCCGGCCCAGATCGCCATCCTGTTGGCATTGACCGCCGATCTGTTCGATCCGGTTCCGAGCGACCGGATGGCGGATGCCGAGCGCGCCGTCCGCGAAGCGGCGGCGAGAATTCCGACCGACGTGTCGGCGCGGTTCGCCACCGCCAACGACTTGACCCCCGAGGACCGCGACGCGATCCTCGCGCTCGCCCGCGACGCGCTGCGCGCCTTCGTTCCCGATCCGAAGGCCACGCCGAGAACCAACGCCGAACCCATGGAGAAGTCATGAGCAGCGTTCTTCGTACCGAGACCCTCGCCGAGCTGACGGGGAGAGCGGAGAAGCGATGAGCGACACGACCGCGAGCCTGCGTCGGAAGATCGGCAGCGCCGGGGACCTGCAATCGGTGGTGCGGACGATGAATGCCCTGGCCGCCTCGAGCGTCGGTCAGTACGAGGCGTCGGTGCGCGCGTTGGCCGACTACTATCGGACCGTGGAGCTCGGGCTGGGCGCTTGCCTGCGCGAGGCCGAGCCGGCGGCCTGGCCGGCGGTGGAGCCAGGTCGGTCCGACGAGAACGGAATCGGCGCCGTGGTGTTCGGATCCGATCAGGGATTGGTCGGGCGTTTCAACGAGGAGATCGCCGAGTTCGCAGTGGAGACTCTGGCCCGCCTGCCGGGGGAGCCCCGGGTCTGGGCGGTCGGCGAGCGCGTCCGTGCGCGTCTGGCCGACGCGGGTCTGCCGATCCTGGGACTGTTCAGGGTGCCGACGACCGTCCAGGCGATCACCCCGCTCGTCGGGCAGATTCAGATCGAAATCGAAGCGCGTCGGGCCCAGAGTGGGCTCGAGCGCATCTACGTCCTGCACAACCGGCCGCGATCCGCGGCTCTCTACGAACCGGTGAGCCAGCGGTTGTTGCCGCTCGACGAGGAGTGGCGAAGGGCTATGACCCGGGTTTCCTGGCCGACCCGGAATCTCCCCGAAGTCCTGTCCACCGGCACCGTGACTTTGCGCGCGCTCCTCCGGGAGTACTTCTTCATTTCGCTGTTCCGCGGCTGCGCGGAATCCCTCGCGGCCGAGAACACAAGCCGACTGGCGGCGATGCAACGCGCCGACAAGAACATCGGCGACATGCTCGAGGGGTTTCAGAGAACGTTTCATCGCGTGCGCCAGAGTGGCATCGACGAAGAGCTCTTCGATGTCGTCTCCGGCTTCGAAGCGTTGAGCGGCGGGGATCGCTGACGGGCGATTCTGGGTGAAAAGTACGCTGGCCGACACGCTGCCAAAGGACTAGCTTCGCAGGCGAACGCGAAAGAACGCGCGTGCCGGGAGCCAGAGACCGAACCGGCGGTCGGGAATGGATACCATCTACGGAGGAGGCTGCGATGCTGCGGAGCATGAAGGATCTCGAAGGTTTCACGATCGGCGCTTCCGATGGCGACATTGGAAAGATCTCCGAGTGCTATTTCGACGATGTGAGCTACACGGTGCGCTACGTGGTGGTCGAGACCGGGACCTGGCTCGCGGAACGCAAGGTGCTGGTTTCGCCGATCTCTTTCCGCGCCATGGACTGGGAGCACAAGCGCGTCACCGCCGCGCTGACCAAGAGCCAGGTGGAGAAGAGTCCGGAGGTCGACATGGACAAGCCGGTCTCGCGGCAGCACGAGACCGCCTATCTGAGCTACTACGGCTATGCGCCATACTGGTCGGGGGGCTTCCTCTGGGGCGCCTATCCCTATCCCTATCCAGGGACAGGCCCGGCGATGAGCGCCGCAGATCTCGAGCGCGAGCGGAACTGGAACTGGGCGGCCGGAAAGCGCAACGACCCGCACCTGCGAAGCTCGCGCGCCGTGACCGGGTACCACATCCACGCCTCGGACGGCGAGATCGGCCACGTGAACGACTTTCTCGTCGACGATCACTCCTGGACGATCCGCTTCATGGTTGTCGCGACCACCAACTGGTGGCCGGGCAAGAAGGTGTTGGTAGCCCCCGACTGGATCGACCGGGTGGACTGGGTCGAATCGAAGGTGGATGTGCACCTCGGTCGCGAACCGATTCGGACGAGTCCCGAGTACGATCCGACAAGGACCGTCGAGCGCGCCTACGAGGCGCAGCTCTACGATCACTACGCCCAGCGAGGCTACTGGGAGGAGTGGCGCGAGGTCGCGGCGGAGACCGGCGCCAAGCGATGACTCGCAGATTGAATCTGCTCGATGCGCGCCAGCGTCGTCACCTGGGACGACCGTCGCCGAAAGGGGGAGGGCAGGGGTAGGCAGTCTCGTTCATCGAGACCTTGGTCACGCCCTCCTCCCGCAGTCTGCGGAAGAGCGTCCGCCGGCTGATCGCCAGCGGACCGAGCTTCCGGGCCGCGCCCGCTGGAGGAGGGGCGTCTGTCCCCGTCGTGGCGCCGTCGAAGGCTACTTCGCGATCGTGAACGGCACGAACGTGCCGGTCTTCTCCCAGACCATCGCGAGCTTGCCGCCGGCTTCGGTCATGTCGGCGAAGGCGATGGTGAACTGGTCGATCGAGACCGCAGGCGTGACCATTGTCATCGGCACGCGCACGACGTCGAATTTCGGGTCGTAGCCGTACGATCCCCAGATCTTCGCCTTGTCTTTCGGGTCGTACTTGTCCTGGGTCGGCTGCGTCGAGACGATGAGCGTCCAGGCGCCCTCCTTGAGTTCGACGAAGAGATCGTAGCTTCCGGGCTCGATCCGCTTGCCGCCGAGGGTGAGCGCAACCTCGGTCGTGAGCTTCGTCGTCTGGTTGGCGCCCGCGCGCCAGACCGGGGCGCCGCCGTTGACGGCCTTGCCGTACTCCGCGCCCTTGCCGAAGATCTCC
>JBDTQT010000251.1:0-5616 GCA_039932055.1 Thermoanaerobaculia bacterium | reverse complement strand
CCTGGCGGATGGAGGCGATGCCGCCGACGTTCGCGGCGGTCAGGCCGTGGCCGGCATAAATCCGGAAACCCAGATTCGCAGCCATGTCGGCCGCGCGCGCCGCCTCGGCGCGGCGACTGGCGGCGAAGCCGCCCTGGACGCGGGTATAGGCGTCGGTGTTGAGCTCGATGCCGCTCGCCAGGCCGGCGAAAGGCGCCAGCGCCTCGATCCGCTTCGGATCGGGATCGACGAAGAGCGAGACCTCGATTCCGGCGGCGCGCAGGCGTTCCGCGCCGGCGACCAGGCGCGGCAGGTGCGTGGCGACGTCGAGGCCGCCTTCGGTGGTGAGCTCCTCGGGGCGCTCCGGCACCAGCGTCACCTGGTGGGGGCGAACGCCGCAGGCGATGGCGACCATCTCGTCGCTCGCCGCCATCTCGAGGTTGAGCTTGCCGCGTACCGCTGCGCGCATCCGCGCGAGATCGCTGTCCTGGATGTGGCGCCGGTCGCCGCGCAGATGGATCGTGATGCCGGAGGCGCCAGCCGCCTCGGCTACCGCGGCGGCTTCGACCGGATCGGGATAGTCGAGCTTGCGCGCCTGCCGCAGAGTCGCGACGTGATCGACGTTGACCGAGAGGAGAAGGGGTGTCGAGGTCACGAGGTGGCTCCGATCTCGGCGCGAATCGCGTCGGCGAGCGTGCCGGCGAGCTCACCGATGGTGACCTCGTCGGGACCCTCGATCATGATTCTCGCCAGCGGCTCGGTGCCGCTGTAGCGCAGCACCAGCCGGCCCTGGGCGCCGAGGTTCTGCTCGACGCGCCGGGCCTCCCCGGCGACCTGCGCAAGCTCGGCGAAAGGCGGCTTGCGCGCCACCCGGACGTTGACCAGTACCTGGGGAAAGCGGCGGAAGCCGGCGAGCTCGGCGGAGATCGTCCTGCCCTCCCGGACGGCGCGGGCGCCGGTCGCGGCGATGCGCAGGGCCGTCAGCAGGCCGTCTCCGGTGGTCGAACATTCGAGGTCGACGAGATGCCCGGACTGCTCGCCGCCGAGTCGCAGCCCGTGCGCGCGCAACGTCTCGACGACGGCGCGATCGCCGACGTCGCAGCGCACCACGCCGACGCCGATCGCCGCCAGTGCACGCTCGAGGCCGAAGTTGCTCATGCTCGTCGCGACGATCCGAGGCATCAGAAGCTGACCGCGGCGCTGGAGGTCGCGCGCCCAGAGATAGAGCATCGCGTCGCCGTCGTGGAGACGCCCCCGCTCGTCGAGCAGCAGGGCGCGGTCGGCGTCGCCGTCGAAAGCGAAGCCGAGATCGAAGTCGCCTGTCGCGAGCCGGGCCGCGAGTGCCTCCGGGTGGGTCGAGCCGCAGTCGAGGTTGATGTTCGCGCCGTCCGGAGAGGCGAAGTGGAGCTCGACCTCGGCGCCCAGGCCGGCGAAGAGCTCGCCCGCCAGCGGGGCCGCGGCACCGTTGGCCGCATCGAGCGCCACCAGCAGCCCGGCGAGCGCCCGCGGACCGCCGGCTTCGTCGATGAGCCACTCGAGATAGCGCTGGCGTGCGGCCGGATCGGAGGCGCGCATCCCGGCTCCGGCGCCCGCGTTCTCCAGACTGGGCTCGTCGGAGCCGTCGGGCTGCGCTGCGAGCCGGGCTTCGAGCCGACCTTCGGCCTCGGGCTCCCACTTGAAACCGAAGCGGTCGATCAGCTTGAGCCCATTGTCGGCGGCCGGGTTGTGGCTCGCCGAAGCCACGACGCCCGCGGCGGCGCCGCAGCGCGGGACCGACCAGGCGACGGCCGGAGTCGGCAGCGTTCCGAGGTCGAGCGTGCGCACGCCGGCGGCATGCAGGCCGTCCGTCATCCAATCGACGAGTGCCGGGGAGCTGGCGCGGGTGTCGCCGCCGAGCAGCACGAGCGGCGCCGCCGGGTCGGTTTGGGCGCCGAAGAGCTCCTGGCCGAGGGCGAGACCGATTCGCCGCACCGTGGCTGCGGTCAGCGGCTCTTCCCCGAAAGGTGCCCGGATGCCATCCGTACCGAAGAGCTTCCGCGTCATGGGTTCTCCTGGCGCTCGCTGGCCGCGGCGCCGGGGAAGTGCATCGGCACCTCGACGGTGACGACCGACGGCTGGACGATGCGGACCAGCGGGTCGGGCGGGACGACGCTGACGGTCTGGCGGAAGCTGAGCGCGTGACCGTCGAGGCTGATCGGGCTCGTCGTCGCCTCCGCGATGCCAGCGAGCACGGACTCGGGGCCGGTGACCTGGACCGTCTCGGGATGGGAGATCGGCGACAGCGGCTCGGCGCCGGCGGCCGGTTCGCCGACAAGGCGCGGCGAGACTTTCAGCATCTGGGTTTTCTCCCGGTCGAGGCGCAACGGAATGGAGTTGGGTTCGATGGCGACGACCTCGAGGCCTTCGGGGCGCAGCACGTTGCTCTCGTCGAGCTGGACGTCGAGCGTTCCGACGGCGACGTCGGAGACCTCGATCACCACGTCGACGACGTGCGGCGCGAGCGTCCGGATCTGCCGGTCGGGACCGCGCAGACGGACCTTCACGGTCTGGAGGGGATCGAGGATGATGATGCCCCGGCCGGGGTTGTAGGTCACGGTGGCGTCGATGAGCTTCTCGCTGACACGCTCGCGCTTGACGTAGGAAGTCGAGAACCAGACGGCCACCGCGGCGAATACCGCCAGCAGGCGCAGACCCCAGAGGCTCGCTCGGCGGTGGCTCATCGCTCCTCCGGCGAGGACGTCTCGGCATCGGTGGCGAGATGGAAGTGGAGCCGCGCGCTGAGTCGCGCCTTGTCGAGATGCCGTTCGAGCTCGCCCGCCACCGCCAACGAGATCTCGCCGGTCTCCTCGGAGACGACTAGGGCGAGCGCGTCGGTCTCCTCGCTGATGCCGAGCGCGGCGCGGTGGCGCGAGCCGTGCTCTTTGGAGAGCTCGGGATTGGCAGTCAGTGGCAGGAAGCACGAGGCCGCCGCGATGCGTTCCGCCTGGATGACGATCGCGCCGTCGTGCAGCGGAGCGTCCGGGGTGAAGATGCTGACGAGGAGGTCGAACGAGATCCGCGCATCGAGGGCGATGCCGTTCTCGACAAAGGCGCGCAGGCCCTCCTTGCGCTCGAACACGATCAGCGCGCCGGTGCGGCGCTCGGCGAGCGTCGCGGCGGCGAGGGCCACTTCGTGCAGGTGAGCGTCGGTCTTGGCCGGCTTGACGCCGAAGAACGGACCACGCCCGAAGCGCGCCAGCGCCCGGCGGATCTCGGGCTGGAAGAGCACGACCAGGGCGAACGGCAGGATGAGCAGGAACTTCTGGATCAGGGTCTCGAGCGCGACCAGATTCGCCCATCGCGCGAGGTAGGAGGTCGCCGCCACGAAGGCGAGTCCGACCAGGATCTGCACCGTCCTTGTGCCGCGAATCAGCAGCAGGAGGTTGTAGAAGACGATCGCGACGATGGCGACGTCGAGCAGGTCCTGCCAGGTCAGGAGCTCGAAGAAATCGCCGACGTTCACCTGTCGGCCTCCGTGTCCTGCGGCTGCTCGGCGATCGCCCGCCAGGTGGCGAGGAATCGCCGCGTCGCGGCGACATCATGCACCCGCAGGATCGAGGCACCCCCCGCCGTCGCCCAGGCAGCGGCAGCCAGGCTCTCCGGCAGGCGATCTGCGGGTGCGCGCTCGCCCGAGGCCTCGCCGAGAAAGCTCTTGCGGCTCGCGCCGACGAGCAGCGGCCGGCCGAGGCCGGCGAGTCCCCGGAGGTCGCCCAGGCGGCGCAGCAGCTCGAGGTTCTGCCGCCCGGCCTTGCCGAAGCCCAATCCCGGATCGAGCACCAACTGTTCCCGGCGGCAGCCGGCGGCGAAGGCGCGGGCGAGCGCGGCGGCGAGCCCGGCGCGCACCTCTTCGACGATCCGCTCCCCGGCCTGGGGGAGGGGATCGGCGGAGAAAATCCCGCGGTGGTGCATCAGCACGACTGGACAGCCGGCGCCTGCCGCGACGGCGGCGGTCGCTGGATCCTCGAGACCGGAAACGTCGTTGAGCAGATCCGCGCCGGCGTCGAGCGCCGCCTGCGCCACCGCCGCCTTGCGGGTGTCGATGGAGATCGGGATCGCGCTCTGGCGCCGGAGGCTGTCGAGCACCGGCAGCAAGCGGGCCAGCTCTTCTTCGGTCTCGACCGCGCTCGCTCCGGTGCCGTAAGTGGCGCCACGCGGGCGCGTGGATTCTGCCCCCACGTCGATGAGCGCGGCGCCTTCGTCGACCAGCCGCAGGGCATGCTCGACGGCGTGCTCGGGAGCGAGGAACCTGCCTCCGTCACTGAACGAGTCGGGCGTGACGTTCACCACACCCATGAGCAGCGGCCGGTGGGGGACGAGCTCGAGCGCCAGCCCACGCGCGAGCGTGAGCCGGAACGGCGGGGGCTGGGCGGGCTGCGCGATCATCTCCTGAGGGCGACTCTTCCGCCGGCAAGTTTAGCGGAGAGTCGCGCCCCATCGCAGGAGCGCCGCGGGGGCGGTCCGAGCGCCGTCAGGCCGGTGTCGCTTCGGGAGTGAACGACGGTCCCGAGGCGGGGCGGTCGGCGGCGGAGTCCGTCGAGCCGTCGCCCTGGGCGGGGGCAGTCGGTGCTGCCTCGGCGCGCGGCGGTCGCGGCGTCGGATCGAGCTTTTCGCCGGTGAGCTCCGTGATGATGGCGTAGACCTCGATGCCGTCGAGCGACTCCTTCTCGAGGAGATCCGAGGCGACGCGATCGAGCACCGTGCGGTGGCGCTTCAGGATGTCCCGCGCCTGCTCGTAGGCGCGCTGCACGATGCGGGTTACCTCGGCGTCGATACGCTGCGCGGTCTCCTCGCTATAGCCCGCCTTCTGCGCGAAGTCGCGGCCGAGGAATACCGGCTCACTGTCGCCGCCGTAGGCGAGCGGCCCCAGCTCCGACATGCCCCACTCGCAGACCATCTTGCGCGCCATCGCCGTCGCGCGCTCGATATCGTTGCCGGCGCCGGTGGTGATGTCCTTCTGGGTCATCTCCTCGGCCGCGCGACCGCCCATGAGGATGGCGATCTGGCTGGAGACGAAGTTCTTGGTGTAGGTGTACTTGTCCTCGGTCGGCAGCTGCATCGTCACGCCCAGCGCGCGGCCGCGGGGGATGATCGTGACTTTGTGCAACGGGTCGTGGCCGACGAGGAACGCGGCGACGATCGCGTGCCCGGCCTCGTGGAAGGCGGTGACCTTCTTTTCGTCTTCAGTGAGGACGAGCGACTTCCGCTCGGCGCCCATCAGCACCTTGTCCTTGGCGTACTCGAAGTCGACCATCTCGACCTTCTTCTTGTTGCGCCGCGCCGCGATCAGCGCCGCTTCGTTGACCAGGTTCGCGAGGTCGGCGCCGGCGAAGCCTGGCGTGCCGCGCGCCAACACGCCGAGATCGACATCCTCGGAGAGCGGAATGTTGCGGGTGTGCACCTGGAGGATGCCGACCCGGCCGTTCATGTCCGGGCGGTCGACGACGACGCGGCGATCGAAGCGGCCTGGGCGCAGCAGCGCCGGGTCGAGCACGTCCGGGCGGTTGGTGCCGGCGATCAGGATGACCCCTTCGTTGGTCTCGAAACCGTCCATCTCGACGAGCAGCTGGTTGAGGGTCTGCTCGCGCTCGTCGTGGCCGC
>JBDTQT010000250.1:0-5737 GCA_039932055.1 Thermoanaerobaculia bacterium | reverse complement strand
CAGTCGGCGTCGGTGGTCGAGATCACCGCCGCCATGGAAGAGCTGGCGCAGACCGCCAGCCAGATCGCCGGCAACGCCGAAGCCCAGGCGGAGCTCGCGCGTCTCGGCGAGGCGACCGGCAACGAGGGCGCCGCCGCCGTCGCCCGGGCGGTAGCCGGCGTCGAGCGTCTGCGTGAGCGCATCGCCGCGATCGCCAAGCGCTCCGCCGATCTCGAGCGCCGCGCCGAGGAGATCTTCGGCGTCCTCGCTCTGGTCGAGGACATCGCCCGCGAGACCCACCTGCTGTCGCTCAACGCTGCCATCGAGGCCGCCGGCGAAACCGGCGACGTCGGGCGGCGCTTCGGCGAGGTCGCCGAGGAAGTCCGGCGGCTCTCCGGGCGATCCCGCGATGCCGCCGCCTCGGTCCGCCGTCTGCTCGAGGAGTTCTCGACCTCAATTGCTGCCACCGTCGAAGCGACGAGCGCCGGCGGCCACGAGGCCGAACGGGTGCTCCTGCGGGTGACCGCCACCGCCGGCGCCATCACCGGACTGCGCGACGCCCTCGTCGAGACCGCCACCGCGGCGCGCGAGATCTCGGCGGGAACGTCCGAGCAGCAGACCGCCTCGCTCCAGGTCGTGCAGACGCTGCGCGAGGCCTCATCGGTCGTGCAGCAGATCGCCGACGGGCTGCGCGGATTCTCCGGCGCTGCGCGCGACCTCGAAGAGGCAGCCGTCGGCGTGCAGCTCCTGGCGCAGGGCTTCCGTCTCGCCTCGCCCTCCTCCCTCCGCCATCTTGCGGAGAGCTGGGCCACCGAGCTCCAGCCGCTGCTCGCCAGCCCCGACGCGCTCGAACGCCGGCTCGAATCTCTGCTCGAGGAGCGGCCGGACGTCGAGCTCGTCTTCGTCAACGACCGCCGCCGCCAGCGCACGGCGATCGTCGGCCAGCCGGCGCTGATCCGTCTCGTGCCGATTCCGGACGAGATCCGCTTCGGCCGCGATTTCTCGGACCGCCCCTGGTTCCGCGCCGCCGCCGCCGAGCGCCGCGGCATCGTGACCTCGGTCATGACCTCCATCCTCACCAACGAGAATGTCGTGACGGCGGCCGCGCCGTTCTTCGAAGACGGCGAGCTCGTCGCGGTCCTCGGCATCGACGTCAATCTCGAGCGCTGGACCTCGGGTTAGAACGTGGACGACGAGCTGCTCGAGCTCGTGCCGGTCTTCATCGCCGAGGCGCGCGAGCGCCTGCAGCGGCTCGCCGACCTCGTGCCGGCAATGGCGCGCGATCCGGACGCTCTGGTCGAGATCAAACGCGAGCTCCATACCCTGAAGGGCGCCGGCCGGATGATGGCGATCGCGCCGTTTGCCGAGCTCTGCCACGCGACCGAGGAGGTCGTGATCTCCCGCCCGCCGGATCTCCCGGGGCTACTGCTCGCCGCCCACGACGCCCTGGCGGCGATGGTCGAGTCGGTCGAGGGCGGTGAGCCGGTGGCGCCCGCGACCGAGCTGTTGGCGGAGTTCGAGCGCGCGCGCGCCGCCGCCGAGGCGCCGGCGGAGACCTACTCGCGGCAGGCGTCGGCCGGGACGCCGCCCTCCCCCGAGTCGCCGCGGGACCCGGTCGCGGAGCGCCGCGCCGGCGCGGACCGTCGGGCTGGCGGCGAGCGCCGGCTCGCCGAGGAGAGCTCCGACAACGCCGGACTCCTGGCGAGTGGACTCGACGCCTTCGCTGAGCGCGCGGTCCGGGTACGCGCCGCGGCGGTCGTCACCGGCCGGCTCCTCGGCCGGCTGGAGGAGCTGGCGAATCTCGCCGAGGACGGCGTGCGCGATTCGCAGCCGGCGCAGGCGCTGGCGGTCGTCGCTGCCTCGCTGCGCCAGGCGGTGCTCGAAGCGGGGGCGCTCGAGACCCGATTGGCGAGGACCGGCGAGGAGCAGATCGAAGCGGTGCTGGCGCTGCAGATCGCCCCGATCAAGTCGACGCTGCGCTCGCTGGCGCGCTATGCCCGAGAGCTCGCCCGCCGCCTGGGGCGCCAGATCGAGGTCGAGCTCGAGGGCGAAGAGACGCGGCTCGACCGGCGCATCGCCAGCGGGCTCGAAGGCGCGCTCCGCCACCTCGTCGCGAACGCCGTCGACCATGGCATCGAGAGCCCCGAGGAGCGCCGCGCAGCCGGCAAGGCCGCGGCGGGACGCCTGCGCATCGCGGCGGCTCCAGGCGGACGTGGCGTCGAGCTCACGATCGCCGACGACGGCCGCGGCATCGACGCCAGCGCCGTCGCCCGGCAGGCCGTGGCGGGCGGCTTCCTGCCGCGCGCAGCGCTCGATTCGCTGCCCGAGGCCGAGGCGCTGCGGCTGGTCTTCCTGCCCGGATTCTCCACCCGCGATGCCGCCTCCGAAGTTTCCGGACGGGGCGTCGGTCTCGACGCGGTCGAAGCGGCGGTGGCGCGCCTCGGCGGCGAAGTGCGGATGACATCGACGCCCGGCGGCGGCTCCGAGGTCGTACTCGACCTGCCGGTGGCGCGACGCGGCGAGCAGGTCGTGCTGGTGCGGGTCGGCGGCGCGCTCCTCGCCGTACCGGCCGTTGCCGTGCGCCGGATCGAAACGCTCGCCGGTATCACCGTCGAGGAAAGCGGCGGCCACCGTCTGGCGATCCTCGGCGACCGCCTGGTCCCGTTCGTCTCGCTGGGCGACGCACTCGGCATCGCCTCGACCGCCGGCGACGAGAACAGGTTGCTGATCGAGGGCTCGGTGGCCGGCCGGCCGGTGGCCTTCTCGGTCGATCGCGTCGAGGGTGAGGTCGAGCTGCTCGTCCGCCCGTTGCCGCGGCGCGCCCGGGTCTCGCCGCTGGTCGACGGTGCGGCCCTGCTGCCATCGGGGGATCCGATCGCGGTGCTCGCGCCGCAAGCACTCCTCGGCCGCGAGACCGCCGGCCGCCGCGTGCCGCTCGCACCGATCGCGCCTCTCGCAGCATTCGCCGACGCACCGCGCGAGCTCATCCGGCTGCTCCTGGTCGACGACTCTCGGGTGACCCGCGAGATGGAGCGGCGCATCCTCGAGGACGCCGGTTTCCGTGTCGAAGTCGCGGCAGACGGTGACGAGGCGCTGCGCCGCCTCGCCGTCGAGGCCTTCGACTGCCTGGTCACCGACATCGAAATGCCCATCCTCGACGGCTTCGAGCTCACCGCGCAGTTGCGTCAGATCGAGCGCTTCGCGCATCTGCCGATCGTCGTGGTCTCGACCCGCGAGAGGTCCGAGGACCGCCTGCGCGGCCTGCGCGCCGGCGCCGACGCCTACCTCACGAAGCAGAGCCTGGTGGCGACCGATCTCGTCGAGACCGTGCGCCGCCTCACCGGAAACTGAGCGCGGCCGCGAGCATGGCCGCCGCCGCCGCAGGCAAGCTCACAGTCGTCATCGTCGACGACTCGTCTTCGGTGCGCGCGGTGTTGCGCCGCATCCTCGCCAAGGCGGCCGACATCCAGGTCATCGGCGAGGCGGCAGATGGCGAAACGGCCGTCGACCTGGTCGATCGCTTGCGGCCCGACGTCCTGTTGCTCGATATCGTCATGCCGCTACTGGACGGCTTCGGCGTTCTCGCCCGACTGCGGCGTTACCGGCCGGTGCCGACCATCCTCCTGACCTCGCGTGCCGACCGCACGGAAGTGCGCGCCGCCTTTCAGGCGATCGGCTCCGGCGCGGTCGAACTCCTGCCCAAGCCCGAAGATCCGGACAGCTGGCGGCTGCTCGCCGACACGCTGCCGGCGGCGATCCGCGCCGCGGCCGCCGCGCGCATCACGACGGTGCTCGCTGCGCCCGCCACGCCGAGCGCGCCCACTGCGGGCGCTGCGAGGCCGGCCCGTGGCGGCAGCGGAGCGTTTGCTCTCTCCCTGCCGCCGCTCCCGGCGCCGCCGGGGCGCCCCGGCCGAGAGATCGCCTGGCTGGCAATCGGGGCCTCGACCGGCGGGCCGGCCGCGGTGCGCGACCTTCTCGCCGCCTTGCCGGCGCCGGCGCCGTTCCCGATCCTCGTCGTGCAGCACATCGCTGCCGGCTTCGAGAGTGGCCTCGCCGAGTGGCTCGCGGCGACGCTCGGGCTCGACGTGCGCATCGCGCTCTCCGGCGAGAAGCCGGGCCCCGGTGCCGTGCGGATCGCGCCCGGAGGCGCCCACCTCCGCCTCGGCGCCGACGGGCGGCTCGAGCTCGACGTCATCACGCCGCCACGCCGCGGCCACCGCCCGTCGGTGGACGAGCTCTTCCGCTCTCTCGACCAGGGAGAAGCGCCGCACGTCGTGGCTGTCCTGCTCACCGGGATGGGGATCGACGGCGCCCAAGCCCTGAGCCAGCTGCGCCGGGCCGGCGCGCTCTGCTGCGCGCAGGACGAAGCGAGCTCGGCGGTCTTCGGCATGCCGCGCGCCGCGATCGAGCTCGGCGCCGCGGAGCTCGTCCTCGCTCCGGCGGCGATCGGACGCGAGATCGCCCGGCGCCTGCGGGAGATGCGATGAGTCGTCCGGTCGAGGAGCTTGCGTCGCTGGTCCGCCGCGAAACCGGCAACGAGCTGCCCGCGGGCCGCCTGCCATTCTTGCGTGAGGCCGCGGAGCGCCGTTGCCGGGTGACCGGCCGCGCCGACCTCGCCGAGTACGTCGCGGCTCTGGCGGCTGACGAGCTGCCGGGCGAGTGGGAGACGCTCGCCACCCTGCTGACGATCAAGGAGTCGACCTTCTTCCGCGTGCCGGCGCAGTGGGAGCGCATTCGCGACTTGCTGCTGCCCGAGCTCGTCCTCGCCCGGTCGGGCACGCGGCGCCTGCGCTGCTGGAGCGCCGCCTGCGCGGCCGGGGAAGAACCGGCGACGCTCGCGCTGGTGCTCGACGATTCGCCGCTCCTCGCCGGCTGGGACTGGCGCATTCTCGCCACCGACCTCGACCCCGACGCGCTCGCCCACGCCCGGCGCGGGCTCTACGGCGAGCGCGCCGTGGCGGGAGTGCCAGCAAGGATGCTCGCCGCGTCGTTCGCCCGCCAGGGACAACTCTACGAGCTCGACCCGCGCCTGCGGGCGCGGATCGACTACCAGCAGATGAATCTCTCGCGTCTGCCGTATCGCCTGGCGGAGCCCACTTTCGACATCATCCTGCTGCGCAACGTCCTGATCTACTTCCGCCAGCAGCTGCAGGCCGAAGTCGTCGCCGAGGCGGCGCGCCGGCTGGCGCGTCCAGGCGCCCTCTTTCTCGGCGGCTCCGAAACTCTCTGGCGGGTGCAGGAGACGCTGCGTGCGGTCGATCTCGGCGGCTGTTTCTGCTATCTCCTGCCGGAGGTCGACGGGGTGCCCGGTCGACGCAAGCCGACGCCCACAAGGTCGGCGCCCGCGCCAGCGCCCACTGCTGAGCCGCTGGCGCTCGATCCACTTACCGCCACGTCAGCCACTGCCGCCGCCCTGGCGGCACCGCCAGCAGCCCCTTCGACTGCGGAGCGGATCCTGGCGGCGATCGGACATCTGGAGTCGGATCGGGTCGAAGCGGCCACCCGCGAAGCGGAAGACGCCCTGGCGGGCGACCCGGCCGATCCTGCGGCACACGTCCTCTCGGGACTGGTCCACGAGCTCGCGGGGCGCGCCGACGCCGCCGCGGACGCTTTCCGCGCCGCGCTCTATCTCGAACCCGACCTGCCACAGGTGCGCTTCCGTCTCGCCGACTGCCTGCGGCGCGCCGGCAAGGTCGAGCTCGCCCTGCGCCATATTCGCGACGTCGTCGCGACGCTCGAACGCGGCGGCGGACGCCAC
>JBDTQT010000249.1:0-5844 GCA_039932055.1 Thermoanaerobaculia bacterium | reverse complement strand
CCACGCTGGCGACGGCTTCCTGATCGCCGAGAAGCGGGAGCTCTGGTGGGACCCGAAGCCGAGGAAGGGCGAGACAACCTGGGGGTCTCACGTCCTTCTATCGGACCGGTTCTTCCGCGAGGCCACGGAGGCGCCGGTCCCGCTCGACCTCCGCGTCCTGCGCGCGCTGCGGTCGCCGTTCGAGATCGACATCTACGTCTGGCTGACCTGGCGCTTCTTCCGCCTACGGAAGCCGGTCACCATCCCGTGGGCTTCGTTGGCGCTCCAGTTCGGGTGCGGCTACGCCAACCCCCGGCACTTCAAGAAGCGGTTCCTCGGCTACCTGAAGAGCATCGTCGGCTATTACCCGGCGATCCAGCTCGAGAGCGTTGCGTCGGGGCTCGTGTTGAAGCCCTCTCCGACCCACGTTGTTCCGAGGGCGCCCGTCGCTCGGTGACGGGTTCGTCGGTCGATCACCAGCTGAGCTTGACCGTCTGTCCTCCGACGATTCGGCGTCAGTGGCGCTGCTGGCGGGCCTTGCTCATCGATCGCAGGATCGAGTCCAGCACCGAGTCGAGCTCCTTTCCGATGTCCTCGGCGAGGAACCGGAGCACCAGATACCCGCTCTCCTGGAGTAGGTGGTCCTTCCGCCGGTCCCGGCGGTAAGCGACCGGGTCGGCGAGATGCTGGGCACCGTCCAGCTCCACTGCTACCCGCGGATCGGCGCAGAGCAAGTCGACCTCCAGATTTCCCATTCCGTCGAACGGGATGGGCAAGGTGGCGTTGACGCGGAACCGTCCCCTCGTCTCAGCGAGGGTTTCCAGGCGCCGGAAGAGAAACGCTTCGGTGGCGCTTCGGGCGCGGTCGGCGCCGTCGGCGCCAGGAGGTGCGACCTTCGCCACGTGCACGAACAGCTTGGCGAGCGGTGCGTCGACGCCGTCACGGACGAGCCGACGTACGCTGCCCGAGTAGTCGCGCTTCCACGCCGGGTCCGAGGGTAGGAGGACGTCCGTGGGCCAGCCTGGTATCGCGCTGGCGGGGAGGAGCACGCTATAGCCGATGGCTTCGTAGCCGCGGCAGCGCCGGTCGAACATCCGCGCGAGCATCGGCACGTCGAGGTCGGCGTAATCGTAGATTCGCACTTCGCGCTTGCCGTCGTAGAGCCGGTGCAGGCGACCCGCGTACTGAGCGACCGTGCCTCGCCACGACACCGGGAGCGTCAGGAACAGCGTGTCGAGCCTGGGGTCGTCGAACCCCTCACCAACATACCGGCCGGTAGCCAGGATCGCCCGGGGTTCGTCCCGAGGGATGGCGGCGAGTCGTTCGGTGAGCGCTTGGCGTTGCTTCTTTCCGAGCCCCGCCCGCAGAACCACCAGGTGTCGATCCTCGCCGGTGAGTCCCCGTTCGAGGCGGTCCAGATGATCGTTGCGCTCGGTGAGGACCAGCGGCGAGCGGCCGGCGCTCACCGAGTTCAGGACGTCCCGGCAGATCCGCCGATTCCGCTCCTCGTCCTCGACCAGCTCCTGATAGAGGGCTTGGAACTCGAGGCGCCGGTCAGGGTCCGGTGACCGGCGGGATTGGAACGACGTTGGCTGCACGAGGACGTGATGCTCGAAGGGGCGGTTGGCTGCCTGCGACCGCGCGCTCACGCGATGCCGGGCCGGGCCACACTGCATGAAGATGATCGGGTGGTGGCCGTCCTTGCGGGCCACTGTGGCTGACAGGCCGAGGACGAAGCGAGCCTTGGCCTGCCTGGCCACCTGCTCGAAGCTGTGGGCAGAGAGGTGGTGGCACTCGTCGACCACCAGGTGGCCGTAGTCGGCGACGCGATCGTCGACGACACCCTTGCGGACCAGGCTCTGAATGACGGCCACGTCGAGCAGGCCGGTCGGTCGATTCTTGCCGCCCCCGATGCGACCGATCGATTTCGCGGGAAGGTCCAGGAAGGCGGCCAGGCGCTCGACCCACTGGTCGAGGAGCTGGCGCCGGTGAACGAGAACGAGCGTGCTCACGCCTCGCTGGGCGATGAGCCAGGCGGCGACGACGGTCTTGCCAAAGGCGGTGGTGGCGGCAAGGACGCCGGTATCGCGCTCGAGCATCTTCTCTGCGGCGACCCTCTGCTCCGGACGAAGCTCGCCGTGGAACGCGATGTCGAGGGGGCGGCCACTCGAACGCTCGTCTCGAATCGTCGTCCGAACGCCCAGCGCGTGCAGCGACTGCAAGACTTCCTCGAGACAACCACGCGGCAGGGCCACATGCTGGGCATGGTCTTCGGCGCAGGAAATGACCCGCGGCTTGTCGTAAGTCGAGAGCCGCATTGCCTGGGCCCGGTAGAACTCCGGATTCTGAAACGCCGCAAGGCGAACCAGCCGATTCCTCAGGCCCGGAGAGAGGGCGCTCTTCGGCAGGTAGATCTGGCTGCCGAGGACCAGCTCCAGCGCCGCCGGCAGCTCGCCGGTCAGCGGGAGCTCGTGACCATGTCGTGAAGGAGGCGCGGCCCACGGCTCGTCGTCCTCGTCTTGTGGCGGAAGCCGTACGCCGACCACGCGACCTCGTCGCTCCGCCTCCTGCGCGAGGATCTCGACGCGCATTCGGCTGACTCGGCGCACCGTGGCCAAGTAAGCCCATTGATCGGCCCAGGGGCTCAGCTCTTCGTCGAGAAAGACGCTGTTCCCCTGATCGCGAGCACGCTTCTGGAGCGGGAGGGCGATCAGGTTCCCGAAGCCGCCCTGCGGCAGCGTGTCCTGATTCGGGAACAAGCGGTCGTAGGAGTCGAGGCCGATGTCGGGCCGCCCCTCCATGGCCTCGGTGAGAAGGTGAGAGCCGAGCCGGCGCGCCAACGCTGCCGGGATGGCTTCTTCGAAGAAGAGCCAGACGTGCCCGCCGCGACCGGATCGCGAGCGCTCGAGCGCCGCGGGAAGATCGAGACGCCGACACGCCGCCATGAAGGCGAGCGAGTCATGCTGCCATCCGGCCTTGTCGAAGTCGACCGCGAGGAAGAAGCACGATTCGTCCGGGAGCAGCGGATACACGCCGGCGACGAGCGGCTGGCCATCGCCGTCCTGGCCCGAGAGGTGCCAACGGATGACCTGATCGGTAACCTCGAGGAACCGACGGGAGGGACAGTTGGCGCACTTGATGCGCGGCTTCTCGCAGATCCCGCGGACCCACTCGTTCGCGCAGGCGGGTGCGTAGCCAGCCTTCCCCGTCTTTCGGCTCTCGAAGCGGCGCGGATACACATCTTCTCGACCGCGAAAGAGCGAACGGAAGAGCGCAATCTTGGCCTCGGAGGACGAGGCTTGGTCGACCGCCGCGGTCACGGCCCCCCGCCTCTCCAGGGATCCCCCGGGAGACGGGGCGCGATCTCGTCGAGCACGAGGCGCGCGGCGCGGCGGAGATCCCAATCGACATCCGGCGCCAGCAGCGGCCGAAGGTCGGCGGTGAACACACGGTCCGCGAGCTTGCTCGTGAGGTTCGCCTCGAGCTCTGCCCTGGAGATGCGCAACCCATCGGCCTCTACGTATTGTCGAAAGCAGGAGACGACGCGATCGAAATCGACCGGCGCGTGATTCGCAGCCCACCACAGGTCGAAGAGGTCCCGGGCCTTCTTGCGCTGGTAGAGAGCGCGGAGCTTGGTGCCGAGCAACTCGTCGAGGTGATAGGTCGAGATCGATGCGGTTCCCGAGAACCAGCGCGAGCGCATCTCGAACGGTCGCTGCTGGAGTCCGAGGACGCTGAAATGCTCGCGCGAGTTGATCTCGACTTTGAGCCGCAGCGGGAGAGGCTCGACGTCCTCCGAGGCGAATCGATAGAGCAGCGTCACGCGCCCCTGGTTCAGCGTCCGCTTGGGCGCACCGAGCCACGGATCGAGCCGCGCACGCAGCCGATCGAGTGTCGCGCCGATCGGTTCGCCGCGCGTCTGGACGAGGTCGATGTCCTCCGAGTAGCGCGGAGCCGGAGTCAGGTGGAGCTTGAAGAGCGCGGTCCCGCCACGGAAAGCGAGCGCTCCGGCGAGAACCGGGTCGCCGAAGATCTCGACCAGGACCCGGCTCAGGACGAGATCCTGCTCGACCTGGGAGCTCGGTATCCAACGGACGTGCCGTCGCCACTCGGCGATGAAGTCCGCCGGGATCACAGATCCGGCTCCACTACGGCGTTGACGCGGAGCTTCCACCGCTCGTCGCGCGGAGATTGATCGCGCTCGCCGCCAGCGACGAGCGAGGCCGTCTCGGTCGCGTGCCGGGCGACGAATATCGCCAGCGGCTCGCCGCGGGATGGGTCTCCGACTCGATCGAGGAGGTATCCGAGGCGTTGCGCCCAAGGAATCGGCGAGAGCGGACCGAGGGCGGCGAGCCGCTCTGGCTCGAGCTTCTCCGCGAGCTCTCCGAGCACGGTAGCCACGTTGTCGAGACCTCCGCACCGCTCGGAATAGCCGACCAGGTCGAAGGCGGTGGCTTCGGGTGACGAGATCCGGAGGAATCCCCGCGGGGTGTTGACTGTCTCCGTTGGCATGACCTCGGCGTTGTGACGCGCCACGAACTCGACCTCGACGCGGCCGCAGTGGATCGCGAGCCGATTCTTTGGGACGATGACCTGGAACTGCTGCGGCTGCTGATGAGCGGCGCCGTGATAGCGGGCCGCGGTGAGAAGCCCGGCGTAGCAGGGGACCGAGAGACGCTCCATCAGTTGAGGAACGAACTGCTCGGGTGGCAGACAGCCGAGCGACTGGTACTCAGCAGGGATATAGAGATGAAAGCCGCGGTGCGGACTGGCGATCTCTCCCTTCGCCTTCAGCCGGCGAAGAGCAGCGCGCGCGGCCGGCGCCGAGCCGCCTAGAGCGCGTGAGATCTCGCCGGTGGAGAACAGGTATCGACCGGTAGTTGCCCACTCGCGGACGAGATCGCGTACGACATGTCGTCCTTCAGGATTCACGTGACCAAAGTAACGCTAGACAGCACGTTTGTCGAGTGAATACGGCTAAGGCGGGATGGGGGCGTGCGCTAAAGTTAACTCTGAGTTAACATTTGTGCAATGCGGCCTGCGGCGCGAGCTCATCCGCTCCCTGACTGGGACAATCTCTTCGAGGTGGCTCGAGGGCAGGACGGCCACTTCACGACGGCCCAGGCTGCTCTCTCGGGGTACTCGCGCCCCCTGCTCCACAAGCACCTTGCGGGCGGGCGGATCGTGCGCGTGCGCCGTGGCATCTATCGACTCGTGCACTTCCCGACGAGCGACCGGGAGGACCTGGTCGTCCCGTGGCTCTGGAGCCAGCAGGCCGGCGTGTTCTCCCACGAAACCGCGCTCGCGCTCCACGACTTGTGTGACGTGCTCCCCGACAAGCTGCACCTGACGCTGCCGGCGGGATGGCGCCGTCGACGCTTGCGGGCGCCTGCGGGCCTCGTGCTCCACTTCGCCGACATCGCCGAGCGGGATCGCTCGAGCTTCGGCGCAGTGCTCACCACGGCGCCGCTCCGGACTCTGATGGACTGCATCGAGGCGGATCTCGCGCCGGGCCTTCTAGACCAAGCGGTTCTTCAGGCACGCCATCGGGGGCTGATCACACCCAGCGATGCCGAGACGATTCGCGGTCAGCGCGGAGCCGCTCGCAACACGGTCGCCGGAAGCGGTCACCCTGCTATTGCCGGGTGAGGAGCGGCCCGTGTTGACGACTGCAAGCGGCCAGAGGAGATTCGAACACCCTCAACCCGCTGGGGCGTCGCGACTTACCAGCGCGACTCGTTATGTCGAGTCGGCTCCTTGGGACGTAAGTTCTTGCAGCAGAACGAGATCGAAAATGGTGGACCAAATCACTCTGAGTTCGAACACCCCAGGAAGTTCGAACACCCTGGTTTTCTGGCTTCGGGA
>JBDTQT010000248.1:0-5844 GCA_039932055.1 Thermoanaerobaculia bacterium | reverse complement strand
TGGGCGAGCAGCCACTGTTTGCGCTCGAGGCCGCCGCCGTAGCCGACCAGGGCGCCGGTCTTGCCGATGACCCGATGGCAAGGAACGACGATGCTGATCGGATTGCGGCCGTTGGCCAGGCCCACCGCCCGCGCTGCCTGAGGCAGCCCGATGCGCTGGGCGAGCGCGCCGTAACTTTCGGTCTCGCCGTACGGAATGTCGAGAAGTGCCCGCCAGACCTTCTGGCGGAACAGCGTCCCCTCCGGTGCAAGCACGAGCGAAAACTCGCGCAGCTCTCCCGCGAAGTAGGCCTCGAGCTCGCGCCGCGCTTCGACAAAGGGCCCGTCGTCGGGTCGTGTGTCCGTGGGAATCCCCTCGGGGTGCTGGCGCGTCGCCATGAAGATGGCGGTGATTGCACTGGCGGTGCCGCAGAGCAGCAGCGGGCCGATCGGGCTCGGCAGCGTGCTGCGATAGATCGTCGAACTCTCCGGACCTGGCGGCATGACGAACTCTCCATGGCAAACGGAATTGGCGAGCCGGCCGCCCCATGCTACCGTTTGCAACCGAGGAATGATCGGCCTGCAGCGCCTACTCCAGATCGCGGTGATCGTCACCGTGTGCGGTCTCCTCCCCTGGCCCGCTCCAGGCGAGACCGCGAAGGTGCGGCCCAACGTCATTCTGGTCGTGATCGATACGGTACGCGCCGATCATCTCTCGGCTTACGGCTACGCGCGCCCAACTTCGCCGACCCTCGCCCAGCTCGGCGCCGAGGGCACGCTCTACGAGCACGCGGTGTCCGCCGCGCCCTGGACCCTGCCATCGCACGCCTCGCTCTTCACCGGGCTTCCCGTGCGCGACCACGGCACCGACGGCAACCACTGGACGCTCGAAGCGCGCTTCGACACTCTCGCCGAGAAGCTGCAGCGCGCCGGCTACCGCACCGCCGGTTTCTCGAACAACGTATGGACCAACGACGTGAGCGGCCTGAAGCAGGGGTTCGACCAGTTCGAGGAGCTGTGGCACGGCCAGACGACGCGCGGAGCGAACACCCCTCATGACGACCCCGATCTCGACATGGGAGCCGCCAGGACGAACGAGCGGATTCTCGCCTTCGTCGATGGGCTCGATCGGAAGCGGCCCTTCTTTGTCTTCGCCAACTACTTCGAGCCCCACATGCCGTACCGGCCGACCCGGCCGTTCGACGACGATTTCCTGCCCCAGAACGCTTCGGCGAGCGCGGTCACTACCCTGCGATCGTTTTTCTCGCCACGCGAGTACGCCTACATCCTGGGGCTGCCGACCGCCAGGATCGCCGAGCCGGAGCTCGCGATCCTCACCAGTCTGTACGACGGCGAGATCGCCTACGTCGATGCGACGCTGGGCAAGCTCTTCGGCGCCCTGCGCGAGCGGCGGCGACTCGACGACACGATCGTCGTCGTCACCTCCGACCACGGCGAGCATCTGGGCGAGCACCACCTGCTCGAGCACAAGTTCTCGATCTATGAGCCGCTCCTGCACGTCCCTCTGATCGTGCGCGCCCCTGGAAGGGCGGCCGCTGGCGCTCGCATCGCGACGCCGGTCGCGATGACCGATCTCTTCGGGACGATTCTCGCCTGGACGGGAGTCGACCGGGGATCGACCCGCGTGCTTCCGCTGCGCGACGTTCCGGGAGTGGCTCCCGTTCCGATCTTCTCGGAGCTCGAGTTCCCCGGAATCTTCCTCGAGGTGATGCGCCGCACCTTCCCGGGCTGGGACACTCGCAGATTCGAGCGCAGCCTGACCGCGGTGCGCCGGGGGAGCTACAAGCTCATCGCCGGTTCCAACGGCAGTGCCGAGCTCTTCGACCTGGCGTCCGATCCAAGCGAAGAGCACGACCTCGCGGCGGTCCGGCCGAAGCTCACGGCGGAGCTCGAGGGGCTTCTCGCCGACTTCGCGCGCGCTGCTCCCGCAAGGACTTCGCCATCGCCCGCGCGTGCTCCCGGTGCAGCCGTTCCGCCTACTGCGCCAGAACCTTGATCGTGCGGCCGACGAGGTCGAGCATGCGGCGCAGCTGGTCGTAGTCGGGGTGCTTCATGCGAATCCAGGCGTTCGCCATGTAGCCGCCCTCGACGCCGCCGGTGGGCGAGCCAGGAGGCGGCATGTGCGAGTCGATGATCCAGTCGCCATAGGTCTGATAGACCTGCTCGAGGCCCTCATAGCCGGAGATCCGTCCGTCGCGGTTCGGGCGCAGCGCGATCATCCCGGCGGAGTAGCGGCGCGAGGTCTGCTGCCCCGGGTGGCCGTGAACGACAGCCATTGCCCACTCACGGTAGATGTCGAACTCGTTCGCCGCGGCGTAGATGTCCCAGACGCCAACGCCGGGAGGACGGCAGCCGATCTCGGAGAACTTCAGCCCCTTGGGTCCGAAGAACCACTCCATGTGGGTCGGTGAAGTGGTGATGCCGAGAGCGTCGATGACCTTCTGGCCCATCCGCCGCAGGTCGTTGTAGCCCGGCGCGTCGACGCGGTTGGTGGTGACGATCTGCGGCGAAATCCAGCGCGTTCGCATCGCCTCGAGGACGTTGGGATAGTAGTGCGAGATGAATTCGTGCACGACCTTCCCGCCGATGGAGATGGTGTCGTAGAAACCCTCGTGGCCCTCGATGAACTCCTCGGCGGCGACCGAGGCGCCGCGGTCCAGTCCCTGCTCGATGATCGCGCTCTCGAGCTCGCGATCGTTGTCGACCCGCTGCGTTCCCGAGGCGCCGGCCCCGGCGCGCGGCTTGAGGATGATCGGGTAGCCGACCTCGGCGGCGAACAGGCGCAGCGCCGGCGTGCTCGCGACGCCGCGCGACTGGGCGCAGGCGACGTCGGCCTGGCGCAGCGCCTCCTTCATCGCCGGCTTGTCGCGGCAGAGATAAGCGGTCTGCACCGTGGTGCCGGGGATGCCGGCCGCCTCGCGGACCTTCGCCGCCGGCATGATGTGCGCCTCGACCGTCGCCTCCATGCGATCCACCCAGGCAGTCGCCTGCACCCGCCGCACCGCCTCGAGCATTGAGGGCTCGTGCACCACCGAGCGCACCTGCTCGTAGCCGACCATCCAGCTGCGCAGCTCCTCGTCGATCGCCTCCCAGGGGCGCTCACCGATACCGGTGACCCGCGCGCCGACGGCGGCGAGCCCGCGCACGAACTCGCGCTGATTGAAAGGGAACTTCGGTTCCACGAAGATGACGTGCATGGTCTCTCCCTCGCGCCGGGCGAATGGACTCGCAGCCGTTCTGGACCATAGGATTCTAGCCCATGCCGACCGTCACTCTCCTCGGACCGCAGCGATTCACGCCCACTCTGGGCGAAGCGGTGGCGCGCGCCGGCATCTCCGGCCGCCTGGCCTCGGTGACCGCCGGCTGGCAGGAGCGCGAAGCCGAGGACCTGGAGCTCCACGAGCACCTCGGCGAGCGCACCATGAACCTGATGCTCTATGCCCGTGGCGAGGACGCCTTCGAGCGCGATCCGGAGCTCGCCGCGGCCTATCGCGAGCGCCAGGAGCGGCTGCGCGAGCTGCAGGAGATCTACCGTTCCCGGCTGGGCTATGCCCAGACGGCGCTGCGCGAGCTCGAGCTGCGCGACGGCGACCCGGAGGTCCTGGCGCCCGAGCGCGAGTCGGCGCTGGAGGGGATCCGCGCGCTCGATGAGCATCACCTTGCGCGCGTCGACGAGGTGCATGCGGCGTTCGTCCGCCACCACCGGCCCGCCGATCGCCCGGCCATCGAGCGCCACAGCCGTCAGATGGTCAGCCAGATCGACAAGGTCGAGGGCCTGGCGATCGCC
Source organism: Thermoanaerobaculia bacterium (assembly GCA_039932055.1). Lineage (GTDB taxonomy): Bacteria > Acidobacteriota > Thermoanaerobaculia > Multivoradales > JAGPDF01 > JAGPDF01. The sequence goes on along the minus strand of JBDTQT010000248.1, from coordinate 2,058 downwards.
GGCGGCCACGTGGCCATCCTGATCAACCGGATGCGCCTGTTCGACCTCGGCCAGAAGCTCAAGGGCAAGGCGGTCTTCGCCTGGTCGGCGGGGGCGATGGCGATCGCCGAGAGGATCGTGCTGTTCCATCATTCGCCACCCCAGGGTTACGGCAACACCGAGGTCCTCGAACACGGCCTCGGACTGGCCCGGGGAGTGGTGCTCTTTCCCCACGTCCGCCGCCTGGCGCTCGACGACCGGCGGCGCGTCGCCCTGCTCGCTCGGCGTTTCGCTCCGGCGCTCTGCATCGCAATGGCCGACGGCGCCTGGATGGCGCTCGACGAGCTCGGTCGCACGGATATCCAGGGGGCGGCCCTGGACGGCAGGGGTATGAGCCGGCTGATGCCCGATGGTTCGGTCGCTTCCCTGGGGGCCGAGTGACGCTGGCAATCTCGAAGCTCCTGGCCGAAGGCGATCTCGGCCCGGCCAGGATCGACTCCTTCCTGGCCAGCCACACGGCGCCGATCGTCGAGGGGCGTACGGTCACCTTCCTCTACCGCGGCGAGGCGGATGCGGTCTTCCTGCAGCACTGGATCTTCGGTCTGCCTTCGGCGCAGCCCTTCACCCAGGTTGTGGACAGCGATCTCTGGTACCTGACGCAGGAGATCCCGGTGCGGTCGCGGGTCGAGTACAAGCTCGAGGTGCAGCGCGGCGACGTCTCGCGCCTGATCCGCGATCCGCTCAACTCGCAGCTTGCGCACGATCCGTTCGGCGCGAACTCGGTCTGCCAGGGAGCCGAATACCGGATCCCGGACTGGGTTGCGCCCGACCCGGAGGCTCGACCCGGCAGCCTGGAGAAGCTGCGGCTGGCGAGCTCGGCGCTCGACGGCACCCAGGAGGTCCAGATCTACCTGCCGGCGCGCTACCGCAGCCGACGGCGCTATCCGCTGCTCGTCGTGCACGACGGCCCCGACTATCTTCACTTCTCGGCGCTCAAGACGGTGCTCGACAATCTCATTCACCGCCTCGAAGTGGCGCCGATGATCGTCGCCCTGACGCAGTCGCGTTATCGTCTGCGGGAGTATGCGGCGCAGTTCGACCACAGCCGGTTCCTCGCCGAGGAGCTCGTACCGGCACTCGAAGCGCGCTATCCGCTGCAAAGGGGGGCGGCGAGCCGCGGACTCATGGGGGCGAGTTTCGGTGGCGTCGCGGCGCTCGCCGCGGCGGCGCACTATCCCGGTCAGTTCGGACGGCTCCTCCTGCAGTCGGGCTCGTTCGCCTTCACCGATATCGGTCCGAGCCGCCGAGGACCAGCGTTCGAGCCGGTGGTCGAGTTCGTCAATGCCTTTCGCGACGCGCCGAAGCGCATTTCCGAGCGCGTCTTCCTTTCGTGCGGCGTCTACGAGTCGCTGATCTACGAGAATCGTTCGCTGGTGCCGATCCTGCAATCGACCGGCATGGATGTGCGCTGGGTCGAGTCGTTCGACGGCCACAACTGGGAGAACTGGCGCGATCGGCTGCGCGCGGGACTTTCATTCCTTTTTCCCGGGCCGCTTTGGATGGTCTACGAGTAGAGCCGGATCCGCCTGCTGCCGAGCGGCGCGCGCGCCGCGCCGCCGGAGGGGCCGGTCGTACCGGGCCTCCCACCCATGTGAGCGGGGGACGAAACGGGTCCTTGACGCTACGCTGAATGCGTTCGGATGGAGCGCGAGGCGCTTCGTCCCGCGGGTCGCTTCTGGCGATCCGCCCGCGATGGGAGGACCCGATGTCGGCGATCAAGGAAGCTCTGGACGCAAGAGCAGGAGCCATCGAGGCGCGCAGCGAGTGGAAGTACCCCGGCACGCGCGCGGCGATGGACGGCAATACAGCGGTCATCCAGTGCGAACGCGAGTCGAGCGACGCCGCCGGCGCCTACCCGATCACCCCCTCGACCCAGATGGGCGAATACTGGGCCGAAGCCGCCGCCTCCGGGCACATCAACATTTCCGGCCGGCCGCTCATCTTCGTCGAGCCCGAAGGTGAGCACGCCGCCGCGGCGGTGACCGCCGGCTTGTCGATGACCGGCCTGCGCTCGGCCAA
>JBDTQT010000247.1:0-5866 GCA_039932055.1 Thermoanaerobaculia bacterium | reverse complement strand
CGCCTTGTTGGTCACCCGCTGCGCCATCTCGGAGGCGAAGAGCTTGGCCTGCGCCGCCTCGAGCGTGCAGCGTTTGGTGTTCTCCTTGGCCCACGCCGCCTTGTAGACCAGCAGGCGCGCGGCGTCGAGCTCCATCGCCATGTCGGCGAGATAGAACTGGATGGCCTGAAAGTCGGCGATCGGATGGCCGAACTGCTGGCGCTCCTTGGCGTACTTGAGCGCCGCCTCGAACGCCCCCTGGGCGATGCCCACCGCCTGCGCGGCGATGCCGATGCGCCCGCCGTCGAGCGTCGACATCGCGACGCCGAAACCCTTGCCCTCGTCGCCCAGCCGCTGTCGCGCCGGAACGCGGAGATCGTCGAAGTAGAGCTGCGTCGTCCCCGACGCCTGCACGCCGAGCTTGTACTCGTGGTGGCCGCGACTGAATCCGGGGCTGTCCATCGCCACGATGAAGGCCGTGATGCCGCGATGCTTCAGCGCCGGATCGACCGTGGCGAAGACCAGAGCCGTGTCGGCGTGCGTGCCGTTGGTGATGAAGACCTTGCTGCCGTTGAGGACGTAGTCGTCGCCGTCCCGCTTCGCCGTCGTCTTGAGGGCGGCGGCATCGCTGCCCGCGTCCGGCTCGGTAAGAGCGAAGCAGCCCAGCTTCTTGCCGGCGGCGAGCGGCGTGAGGAACTCGCGCTTCTGATCGTCGGTCGCGTAGCGCATCAGCGGGTCGCAGACCAGGGAGTTGTTCACCGACAGGATGACTCCGCTCGAAGCGCAGAAGCGGCTGATCTCCTCGATCGCGACGCAGTACGAGATCATGTCCATCCCGGCGCCGCCGAACTCCTCGGGCACGCAGACGCCAGCGAGACCGAGCTCGCCGGCCTGGTGGTAATAGGCGAGCGGAAACTCGCCGCTGGCGTCGATCTCTCGCGCCCGCGGAGCCACCACTTCAGTCGCGAACCGGCGCACCGTGTCGCGGAGCAGCAATTGTTCTTCGTTGAGCTCGATTTCCATGTTGACCCTCCTGCCGATGCTACCAGTGCGCCCGGACGCCGGAAAGCCGAGGCCGCGGCAGCTTCGGGCGTCAGGCTTGCCCGCCCCTTGGCCGCCGACCCTTTCTGCGAGAAGATTCCTCCATCATGGCCGAATCGAACCGATTGACGTTCACCGATATCGAGCTGCGCAGCTTCCTGCCTTCGGGATGGGGAATCGGCCGCGCCGGCTCTGGGAGCTGGGACGCCGGCGAGCGCACCTATGAGGTCGAGGTCTACGACTCGACGGACAACCTCTGGCCGCTGAGGATCACCGGCAAGGAAGCCGCCGCTCACGGCCGCCTCGAGGCACTCAAAGCCAGCGTCGACGTGCTCTACCGCCAGGCGCTGCGCTAGACGGCGCCCCCACCAGCGGCGGATCAGCCGGCCCGGCCGCCCTGCGGCCGGCTTCCCGGCTTGACTGCCTGCGAGCCATTGCGGCAGAGCGGGCAGGTGTCGCTGTCGTAGGTCGGAAGGTCGAGCGGCAGGAGCGCCGCGAACGGCACGGCGAAACCGTGTCCGCCACCACTCCTGTCGATGATCGAGCCGATTCCGACGACGACTGCGCCGGCCCGTTCGGCGAGTGCCGCCGTTTCCAGAGTCGACTTGCCGGTGGTCACCACATCCTCGATGATCACCACTTTCTCGCCGGGCCGGAGCTCGAACCCCCGCCGCAGCGCCAGACCTTCGCCGGACCTCTCGGCGAACCGGAACGGCACTCCCAGGGCCCGCGCCACCTCGTGACCGATGATCACTCCGCCCAGCGCCGGGGCGAGCACGGAGTCCGGAGCGAGCTCGCGCAGATGGGCGGCGATCCCGTCGCCCGCATCCGCCGCCCGGGCTGGGCTCTCGAGCAGTAACGCGCACTGCACGTAAGCCGGCGAGTGCAGGCCCGAGGAGAGCAGAAAGTGGCCCCGGCGCAACGCACCGCAAGCCTCCAGAGTTTCGAGCAGGGCGCTATTCGTCATCGCTTGCGGCGATCGAGGGTTCGCGTCGTCGGATCTCATACTGCTCCATCTTCTTGTAGAGATTGCTGCGTGGAGTATCGATGGCGAGTGCCGTCTGGGTGACGTTCCACTGGTGGTCGCCGAGCTTCTGCACCAGAAAGAGCTTCTCCGCCTGGTCGCGGAACTCGCGCAGCGTCTTCAGCCCCTGGAACGACTGCCCGAGCTCTACGCGCGCGCTTCCGGCTGCCCCGGCCACGGACTCGCGGCCGATGGCGTCGCCCGGCGTCAAGATGAGCAGCCGCTCCACCACGTTGCGCAGCTCGCGCACGTTCCCCTTGAAAGGGAGCATCTGCAGGAGCTCCAGGGCCTCGTGAGTGAAGCGCTTACGGCGGTAGTTGTTGGCCTCGCAGAAGCGCCGCGCGAAATGCTCGACCAGGAGCGGGACGTCTTCCAGGCGCTCACGCAACGGCGGAGTGCGAATCGGGACGACGTTCAGGCGGTAGAAAAGATCCTCACGGAAGCGGCCGGCGGCGATTTCCTCCTCGAGGTTGCGGTTGGTCGCCGCGACGACGCGAACATTCACCCGTGCGACCTTGTCGGCGCCGATCGGCTCGACGTCGCCGCTCTCGAGCACCCGCAGCACCTTCGCCTGGGTGCGCGCCGACATGTCGCCGACCTCGTCGAGGAAGATCGTGCCGCCGTCGGCGGCGACGAACTTGCCCGTCTGGCGGCGCACCGCGCCGGTAAAGCTCCCTTTCTCGTGCCCGAAGAGCTCTGATTCGATCAATTCTTCGGGAATTGCGGCGCAGTTGACCTGGACGAAGGCCTGGCCGCGGCGCGAGCTCGACTCGTGGATCGCGCGCGCCACCAGTTCCTTGCCGGTGCCGCTTTCGCCGGTCACCAGAACCGTCGCCGCGGTCGGCGCCGCGAGCTCGATCATCTCGCGCAGGCGCTTCATGGTCGGCGAAGCGCCGATGAGGAGCGAACTGTTGCCGCTGCCCGGTCCGCCGTCCTTGTCCTCCGACAGCCGCCGTGCTTCGACGGCGTTGCGCACCGAGATCAGCAGCCGGTCGCTCTGAAACGGCTTCTCGAAGAAGTCGAAGGCGCCGCGGCGGGTCATCTCGACCGCAGTGGCGATGTCGGCGTGGCCCGAGACGACCAGCACCGGCATGTCGTAGCCGCGCTCGCGCAGCGAGCGCAAGGTCTCGGCGCCGTCCATTTCGGGCATCCGCAGGTCGAGGAGAATGACGTGCGGCGGACGTTCGCGGACTTTCTGCAGGGCCTCGAGACCGTTTCTGGCCTCCTCGACCCGATAACCTTCGAACTCGAGCACCATTCGCAGGCTTTCGCGAATAGAAGTCTCGTCGTCCACCACGAGAATCGAGGCTTTGGCGGCGCACATGGTTCGAGTGTAACAAACGAAAAAAGGGGCCGGCTCGAGATCGAGCCGGCCCGTCGCGGAGATGCAGAGTCCTGCTGGGTATCCGCCGGCGTCCGGCGGGTTGGGTTCAAGGTACGCGAACGATGGCGAAGTAGTTTACCTGCCGGCTGCCCTGCCCCTGCGGATTGGCCCGGCGCAGGTAAAGCCGCAGGAAGGAACCCGAGGGGGCGGCGCCGACAAGGGCCTCGAACTCCTTGACGCTGGTCGTCGCCTGGCCGTTGACCTCGAGGATCAAGTCTCCCTCCGCCATTCCTTCGTCGTATAGCGGACTGGAAGCCGCCACGTCGCGGATCAGAACGCCCTCTACCGATCCGGGAAGTCCGAGGCTCTGACGCAGGGCTGGAGTCAGGTCCTGGTACTGGAGACCGAGCCAACCGAAGCCGCGCTTGCCCGCGTCGTCCGGAGTCGCCGCCTCGGGGACCTCGTCCGCCTCCTGGCGTTCCGACAGCTCGACGGTCCGCTGCATCCGTTTGCCGTCGCGCAGGATCTCGAGCTCGACCTTCTTGCCCGGGCCCTGGGCGGAGACGTAGTCGATCAGGTCGCGGGTCTCCTTGACCTTGCGGCCGTCGACCGACAGCACCACGTCGCCGTGCTCGACTCCGGCCTTGGCGGCGGGAGAGCCGTCGACAACCTGGGTGACCAGCGCGCCACCGGCATCGGCGAGGCCGAACGCCTGCGCTCGGTCGAAGTCGATGTTGGTGATGTTGACGCCGATGTAGCCGCGGCTGACCTTGCCCTTCTCTTTGAGCTGCGGCAGGACGGCCTTGAGCGTGCTCACCGGAACGGCGAAACCGATGTTCTCGGCGCCACCGTTCATCGCCGTCGCAATGCCCACCACCTCGCCTGCCAGATTGACCAGCGGCCCGCCGGAGTTGCCGCGGTTGATCGCGGCGTCCGTCTGGATGAAGTTCTCGAACGAGGTGTCCCGGGTGAGGCCGATCGCCCGCCCCTTGGCGCTCACCACGCCAACCGTGACGGTGTGGTCGAGAAGTAGCGGGTTGCCGATCGCCATGACGTAGTCACCCTGGCGCAGACGGTCGCTGTCGCCCAGCGGCAAGAAAGCGAGCGGCCGGCCGACCTCGATCTTGAGCAGAGCCAGGTCGGTCGCCGGATCGGCGCCCTTGACCGTGGCGTCGTAGTAGCGATCCTCCAGCCGCACCCGGAGCTTCGTCGCCCCTTCGATCACATGATTGTTGGTGACTACGAAGCCGTCGGCGCTGACCACGAAGCCGCTGCCGCCGGAGTCCGACCTGTACTCACGATTGTTTTCCCCCTGGGGCTGTCCGCCGCGGGGACCGAAAAAGAACTGAAAGGGGTCCTGCGACCCGCCATGCCCGGGAATCCGGCGCGCGTCGGCCTTTTCGATGGTCTGGGCCTCGATCGATACCACCGCCGGGAGCACCTTCTCGGCCAGATCGGCGAAGGAGGGAAGATAGGAAGTCCCGCCCCGTATCTGGGCCGGGGCTTCGCCCGCCGGCGTCGCCGTGGCGCTCGCGGCTGCCGCGACCGGGGCGGCTGAGCCCCTGGCGGAGAGATCGAAACCGCCGGCGAGCACCATTCCGAAGATCACGGCTCCGAAGAGCAAGCCGAGGGTCGTGACGTTTCGGCTGGGATGGGTGGAAGACGACATGAAGAGTTCTCCTTTGGATGCGTACCGTTTGACCTGCCAGAGGCCCTGAAAGCAATCGCCATGCCCGAAACCCGGGCCCGGTGCGTCAGAGTGACGTCACTCTGACGCGGGCCCTCAAATCCCGGCGTCTCCGTAACTTGCCATCCCGGAGGCAGCGCGCTATCATGCCGCTCGACAGCTTGCCTAACGGTTGTGAGGTGGGCCGAGCAGCCCACCTTTTTTGTTGTACGGCAGGCATTGGACGGGATGGCCGGAAAAGGGATCGACCCCGAACTCGGCGCGGAATTGGCCGAGATCGCTGCAGCCCAGGGCTGCGAGCTTCTGCAGGTCGAGTTCCAGGCCGGCACTTTGCGCCTCATTCTCGATCGCGAGGGAGGGGTTCGTCTCGAGGATTGCGAGACGGTCTCGAAACTGGCGTCGGCTTTTCTCGACGTGCGCAACTTCGGGCCGGGCAGGTACACGCTCGAGGTGAGCTCGCCCGGGCTGGACCGGCAGCTTTATGGACCGCGCGATTTCGCGCGTTTCATGGGGCACCGGGTACGTGTACGTTTCGTCGACCCGGCCAGCGGCAAACGTGCCACGGTCACGGGGCGCCTGTCGGCCTTCGCGGAGGAGGCGGGCGAAGTGGAAGTGAGCGAGATCGACAACAGGCCGGTATTGCGGCTCAGATTGCAGGACATCCAGCTCGCCAAGCTGGTGATCGACGAGTAGGAACAGGACGGTATGGCTCAGACACAGGCAGCCCCGGAAGTCAATCTTGGAGACGTGCTGCGCCAGGTCGCGCGCGAGAAGGAAATCGACTACGAGCGCTGGGTTCAGGCGCTCGAAG
>JBDTQT010000246.1:0-5950 GCA_039932055.1 Thermoanaerobaculia bacterium | reverse complement strand
GTCTCGCCGCCGAGCAGAGCGCAGCCGTTCTCGCGGCAACCGTTCGCGACCCCGCCGACGAGCTCGACCATCTTCGCCGGCTCGAGAACGCCGGCACCGACGTAGTCGAGAAAGAAGAGCGGCCGCGCGCCCTGCACAAGGATGTCGTTGACGCAGTGGTTCACCAGATCGCGCCCGACGGTCGAGTAGTCCCCGGCCATGCGCGCCACTGCGAGTTTCGTCCCGACGCCATCGGCAGAGGCGACGAGCACCGGCTCCTTCATGCCGGCGAGATCGGGGCGGAAAATCCCGCCGAAACTGCCGATCTCGGAGAGCACTCCGGCAGTGAAGGTCGAACGGGCGAGTTGCTTGATCGTGTGGAGCCCTTCGTCCTGGGCCGCGATGTTCACACCTGCCGCTGCGTAGGCGCTCTCGTTTCTGGACTGGACCATGCCCGGCGATCCTAGCGCAGGCCCGTTTGCCGCCCCGCCCACCCCCCAGGGTGGCTGTCCCTGCGCCGTTGGCGCAACATCATTGGCAGCACGAGCCCAATATGAAAACAATCATCGAGCCCTTCCGCATCAAGAGTGTCGAACCGATTTCGATGACGACTCCCGAGGAGCGTTCAGCGCTCCTGGCGATGGCCGGCTACAACCTCTTTCGCCTGCCTTCGCAGCGCATCGTGATCGACCTGCTGACGGACTCCGGAACCGGCGCGATGAGCGCCGCACAATGGGCGGCGCTGATGATGGGTGACGAGTCGTACGCTGGCAGCCCGAGCTTCGGCCGCTTCGAGGCGGCGGTGAAGGACATCACCGGCTTCCGCCATGTGATTCCGACCCACCAGGGGCGCGCCGCGGAGCGCATCCTCGCGGCGACCATGCTCCTGCCGGGCGACTGCGTTCCGAACAACACCCACTTCGATACCACGCGCGCCAACATCGAGGCGGTCGGTGCCACGGCGATCGACCTGCCCTGCCGCGAGGGACACCGGCTGGGCGAGTCACATCCTTTCAAGGGCAACATCGACCTCGACGCACTCGAGGCCCTGCTCGCCAATCCCCCTGGGCGCGTACCCGTCGTCTTCGTCACCGTCACCAACAACGGCGGCGGTGGGCAGCCGGTATCGATGGCCAATCTGCGCGCCGCCTCCGCGATCTGCCGCGCGCGCGGCATTCCTTTCTACCTCGACGCCTGCCGCTTCGCCGAAAACGCCTACTTCATCAAGCAACGCGAGCCGGGATTCGCCGATCTCGACCTGCTCGCCATCGCCCGCGAGATGTTCGCGCTCGCCGACGGCTGCACCATGAGCGCCAAGAAGGACGGCATGGCGAACATCGGCGGATTCCTCTGCACCAACGACGCCGCCGTGGCCCGCCACGAGGAAGAGCTGCTCATCCTGACCGAGGGCTTCCCGACCTACGGCGGCCTCGCCGGGCGCGACCTCGAGGCGATCGCGGTGGGCCTCTACGAGGCGCTCGACCTGTCGTATCAGCAGTACCGCCACGCCTCGGTGCAGTATCTCGGCGAGCGCATTGCCGCGGCCGGCGTGCCGATCCTCCAGCCGCCGGGCGGGCACGCCATCTACATCGACGCGCGCGCGTTCCTGGCGCACCTGCCGCGCGAGCAGTATCCCGGCCAAGCGCTGGCCGTGGAGCTCTATCGCCACGCCGGCATCCGCAGTGTCGAGATAGGCTCGGTGATGATGGGACGACGCGACCCAGCGACCGGCGAAGAGCACTACGCCGCGCACGAGCTCGTGCGCCTGGCGATTCCGCGCCGCGTCTACACCCAGAGCCACATGGACTACGTCATCGAGGCGCTCGGCGAGATCGCCGCCCGGCGCGACGATATCCCCGGCATCCGGATCGTCGAGCAGTCCCCGGCACTGCGTCATTTCAGCGCCGTCTTCGAGCCCGTTCCGGCGCCCGCGCGCCGCCCACCGGCCGCCTCCGCGCGGGCCGTCAGGGCGCCTTCCTGAAATCTTCCCGACGGCGCCCGAAGACCGCGATGCCCCGCCCCCCCGCTCCGCCGCTCGCCCGCGTGCTCTCCCGCTGGAGCGACACCGAAGCCGAAGTCTGGGCGAGGTCGAACTCCGATCCCGCCCTCGGCGAGCGCGTCTACACCTCGCGTCTGCTCGGCGCCGAGCCCTCTCTGGTGCTCTACGGCGGTGGCAACACATCGGTCAAGTCGACGCTCGCCGACCTCCACGGCGAGAACCGCGCTGTGCTCTGGATCAAGGGAAGCGGCGCCGATCTCGGCGAGGTCACCGCAGCGGACTTCGCCCCGGTCGACCTCGCGAGCGCCTGCCGGCTGCTCGAGCTGCCCGCCCTCAGCGACTCGGCGCTGTTGCGGGGGCTGCGCCTTCTCCGCCTCGATCCCGACGCGCCGACGCCGTCGTGCGAGGCGCTCCTGCACGCTTTCCTGCCGGCGCGGTTCATCGACCATACACACGCCGACTCGGCGCTCGCAGTGCTCGACTCGCGCCGGGGCGCGCGGCTGGCGGAGGAGATCTGGGGTGCCGATCATCTGATCGTCCCCTATGTCAAGCCGGGTTTCGACCTCGCTCGGCGGGTGCACGATCTCTGGCTCGCGGCCGGCGACGCCGCGCGGCGCTGGAGTGGGATCGTTCTGCTCAATCATGGCATCTTCACTTTCGGAGCGACCGCGCGGGAGAGCTACGAGCGGATGATCGCGAGCGTCGAGCGGGCCCGGCGCCGACTGCCGCCCGCCGCGCGCCGACCGGCCGTCCTGGCGCCCCGCCCCCGTCCGGCCACACCCGGCAGTTGGACGACTCTGGACGTCGCGGCGCTGCGCTGCGAGGTTTCGATGCTCGCCGGACGGCCGCTCGTCGCGCGCCTGGACGCGACTGCCGCCACGCGAACCGCCGTCGCCGACGTCCGGTTCCGGCGCGTCCTGTCGCGCGGGCCGCTCACGCCCGACCACGCGCTGCGCACCAAGCCCTGGCCGCTCTGCCTGACCGACCCGAAGGGCTCGGCGCCGGCGGTGGCGCGCTACGGACACGAGTACGCGGCCTACTTCGAGCAGCACGCCGCTGGCCGGCCGCTCGAGCGTCTCGACCTCGCGCCGCGCGTCGCGCTGCTGCCGGGCGGCGGCCTGATCGGCTTTGGCGACACGGCTCAGGCCGCCGATGCGGCGCTCGCCATCTCCCGGCACACCCTGGCCGCCGCGCGGGCGGCGCAGGCGCTCGGCGGCTACCGCCCACTGCCCGCGAGCGAGCTCTTCGAGGTCGAGTACTGGGACCTCGAGCAGGCCAAGCTCAAGACTGCCGCCCCCCCCCTTCCTCTGGGCGGCCGGGTGGCGTTCGTCAGCGGCGCGGCGAGCGGCATCGGGCGCGCCTGCCTCGAGGCCCTGCGACGCCGCGGCGCCGCCGTCACCGGCCTGGATCGCCGGCCACTCGGGCTCGACGGGCCGGATCTCCTGGCGCTCGTCGGCGACGCGACCGACGAGGCGACCCTTCGCGCAGCTCTCGAGCGCACGGTCGAAAGCTTCGGCGGTCTCGACGCGCTGGTGCTGAACCTCGGCTTCTTCGCCGCCGGCGAAGAGATCCAGGAACTGCCGGACGAGCTTTGGCGGCGGGCGTTCGAGGTCAACGTCGAGGCCAACTTCCGCCTGTTGCGCGCTGCCGCGCCGCTGCTCGCGCTGGCGCCCTTCGGCGGCTCGATCGTGGTCATCGGCTCGCGCAACGTTCTCGCTCCGGGCCCTGGAGCCGCCGCCTATTCGGCCTCGAAGGCGGCGCTCGTCCAGCTCGCCCGCGTCGCTGCTCTCGAGCTCGCGCCGCGCGGCGTGCGGGTCAACATTCTGCACCCCGACGCGGTTTTCGACACCGATCTGTGGACTTCCGAGATGCTCGAAAAGCGCGCCGCGCGCTACGGCCTCTCGGTCGAGCAGTACAAGCGACGCAATCTCCTCGGTTGCGAAATCACCGCGCGCGACGTCGGCGAGCTCGCCGCAGCGCTGGCGACAGACCTGTTCGCGAAGACCACCGGGGCGCAGATTCCCATCGACGGCGGCAGCGATCGGGTGATCTAGAAAGTGATCTAGCGGGCGCCTTTCGGCCCGTGGAGCTGCTGTTCGAGGCGCGGCAGGTCGCGCTTCGCGAACTCGTGCCAGCGCGCCGCGAACTGTTCGAGCTGGCCGCGGCTCAAGGCGAAGACCTCGCGCTGCGGCGCCGTTGGCGCGGAATCGGAGCTCTCGAGGTCGGCGGCGAGTCCGGAGAGATTGCCGTTGACCGCCGCCGGATCGTCGCCGCCACGCACCTCGCGCAGTTGCCGCCGCGCCTCGTCGACCCAGCGTGCGGGGTTGCCGTCGCTGCGCTTCGGAGCGGCGTCCAGCCGCTTCTCGATGCCGCCCACCGCCGTCGCAAGCGTCGCGGAGTCCGCGAGCAGCCCGGCCACCGCCGCCTGAAAGCCATCCAGCGCGGCATAGTCGGCGGCGGTCCGCTGCAGCCGCGGATCGGCGACCACGGTCAACGGCTGGCGCGAGAGCTCGCCGTCGACGGTGAGCCGGGCCTCGTAGCGACCCGGCGGCACGAGCGCACCCGCGGGCGCCGGCGGCGTCTCGCGGCCCGGAATCGCGGCGATCGAGTAGTCATAGTCGAGCGCCCGCGGGCGTTCACGACGCAGATCCCAGACGAAGCGGTGGTGCCCTGCCGTCGTCGCCGGCAGGTCGGCGTCGGCGAGCCAGTGATCGGTGAAGTAGACCCCGGAGCGCGAACGGACGGGGCTCTCGTCGCTGGCGAAGCGCCGCACCCGTAAGCCTGCGGCATCGTAGATCTCCAGCACCACCGGGCCGTTCGCAGCCGCCGGCAGCAGATAGTCGAGCACCGCGCCGGTGGGCGGATTCTCTCCCCGCGGCTCCTCCGGCGGCAGCGGCGTGTCCTTGTTCTGATTGAAGCGCAGGCGCACCGCCGGCGCGGGCGGCAGCAGCACCGGACGCGTGCGATCGAGTGGGTCGACGCCTGCCGCCGGCGCGAGATGCCGCAACGGTTCGAGCACGTCGAGCGCCCAGATCGCCCGACCTTGCGTGGCCACGATCAGATCGCCCCCATCCTCGCCCGCGATCAGCAGGTCATTGATGCCGGTGGTCGGCAGGTTGAGCTGCAGGCTCTGCCAGGTCGCGCCATCATCGAACGAGACATGGACGCCACGGTTGGTGCCGGCATAGAGCAGCCCTGCACGCTGCGGATCCTGGCGCAGCGCTCCCAGCCACTCGTCCTGCGGCAGGCCGCCGGCGATGTCGATCCAGGTGGCGCCGAAGTCGTGGGTGCGGAAGGCGACCGGCCGCGACTCGTCCATGCGGTGGCGATCCGCTGCGACGTAGGCCGTCGCCGGATCGGTCGCCGAGGCGTCGATCGTATTGACCTTGCTCCAGTCGCCGAGCCCGGGTGGCGTGACGTCCCTCCAGGTCGCTGCGTCGTCGCGCGTGAGCTGCACGCGGCCATTGTCGGTACCGATCCAGACCGTGCCGTCGACTGCCGGCGACGGCGCGATGGCGAAGATGACGCCAAAGCCGCAGGCGCTGGCGCGCTCCACCGGCACGTCGCCGGCGCAGCCCGCGGCTGCGGGAACGGCGCCGGTGAGATCGGGGCTCACCGTGCTCCACGAGGCGCCGCGATCGAGCGAGCGGAAGAGGACCTGCGCCCCCTGGTAGATCGCATGCGGCGGCCGCGGCGAGATCGCCACCGGGGTGATCCAGCTGTAGCGGTAGCGGGTGCTCCCGGGGCGGGCGCCGTAGGAGGCAAGCGGCCAGGGCGAGACGTTTTGCGCCTCGCCGGTGCGCGCGTTCCACTTCGACAGGCGCCCGCCAAGACCGGCGCCGTAGACGATGTCGGGATCCCGCGGATCGGGGATGTCGCCGTCGCGCTCGTCGCCGCCGATCGGATGCCAGTCGCGAAAGGTGAGCTGGCCGTAGTCGCTGCGGCTGGCGATCGCCACCGTGCCGCTGTCCT
>JBDTQT010000245.1:0-5988 GCA_039932055.1 Thermoanaerobaculia bacterium | reverse complement strand
CGTCCGTGAGCTCAGGAATCGGGGAGGTGAGGTCGTCGAGCGCGTCGCACGCGGCGCATCGGTCATCGTCACGAAGGGCGGTGCGGCTGTCGCCGAGCTCCGACCGATTGCGAAGCCGGCGCTCGATCGCGAAACGTTGCTCGCTCGCTTCAAGCGCTTGCCCCCGGTCGACCCGGAGGCGTTGAAGCGCGATCTCGATCGCGTCCTCGACCCGTCACTGTGAGCGCTCCGGCTTCGGGCGCCGGGCTGCTGGACACCCGTACCCTCATCCTGATGCAGAGGCTCGAGGACGCGACGCTCTTGCCCGCCGTCCCCATGATCTCGGCCGTGACCCTGGCTGAGCTGAGTGTTGGCCCTCTCGTTGCGACCAGCGAGCGCGAACGGGCAAGCCGGCTCGCCCTGCTGCAGCAGGTGGAGGCCGATTTCTCGCCCCTGCCGTTCGACGATGCGGCGGCGCGCTGCTTCGGTCGGGTCTCCGCGTCCCTGCGCCGTGCCAGGCGAAAGCCGGCCGCTCGCGCCTACGATGCGTTGATCGCCGCCATCGCGATGGCCCATGACCTGCCGATCTACACCGTCAACCCGCGCGACTTCGCCGGGATCGACGACTTGCGCGTCGTAGCGATTCCGCACCCCGACCGAAAGTAGTCAAGGGCCGTTGGGGGCATTCTTGGAGACGGGGCGCCTCTCTCTCGGGGGCGCGACTGAGATGAGTCTTCCCACCACTGCGAGGGGACACATAGCGGGGTTCGGCGGGGTCGCGGGGCGTTGCGATCGCTCGCCCGCAATGTGTCCCCAATCTCCACGTCGACGGGTTTCCTTCCGACTCCCCGCGGGACCGAAGTCGGGTGTACCCTGTCTCCCTGGAGATCCTGGAGGCCCTATGCCGAAATCGCACCGTTTCGTATCGATGCGCGTCGTGCTGCTGGCGCTGGTGGCTCTGCTCGCTCTGCTCGCTACCTCGGCGTTCGCCGGGGAGGAAGAGACGGCATCGCCGGCATCTCCCGAAAATGTGACGATGGATCGCCTGCGCGTTATCGCTGCCGCGCTCCAGTCCTTCGTCAACGACGCGACCTCCGGAGAGCATCGGCTGGAGAGGGCACCGAGCGATTGGGTCCTCGCAAGCCAGCCGTCGAAGCTCGTCCGCATTCCGGCAGTGAGTGAGCTGCTGACCTATGGCGAGCTCTTCGACCTGTTCCATCCGATCGAGGGCGCCAGCTACCTGAGCGATATTCCGGAATACGACGGTTGGGGGAAGCGCATCGAGGTCTACTACGCGGAGGAAAAACTCCTCGCGGCGCGCGTCTTCAGCGTCCGCAGCTCGGGGGCGAACGGACGATTCGACGGCGATGTCTATGAGATCGGCGGGTTCCTTCCGGGGTCGGAAACGGACGACATCGTCATCGCCGACAAGCGCTTCGTTCGCTGGCCTTTGGGAACACCCGAGGCCGACCTCGCGGTGAAGGCCAGCGCTGGACCGGACTGGAATCGAATCCACAAAATCGAGCCTGGTCCAGGCGACCTGGGCGACGGTTACATCCCCAAAGCCCATCCCTGACGAGCGGGCGAGCTGCCGCCTTCGCCCAGAGGTCGATGCGCCCAAGCTCGCTGCTGAGGAGGCGTGAGCAGGTGCCAGTGCCCGCGCCAGAGGCGATGGAGCCTCGACAAGTCTCGTGCCGCCAACAATTGCGCTGGAAAGCGGCTGGCACCTCATCAGCGCGTCGCCGAGTTCTTCAAGTGCAGCGAGATTCTGCAGGCGATCTCGCCCTGGAAGATGTCGGGCGCCGGCCGGGTCCTGCGCGTCGATATCCCGCAGCTCGACGTCGGCGGCGCCTGTGCCGCGCTGGTCGGTCGCCTTCGGGGGGAGCCGCGCGGTTTCGTGCTCTTACCCTCTCTCGCCGCGCTCGCCGAGGTGGAGCGGGCCGCGAGCCAGGATTGGACGAATGCGCTCGGGCAGCCCGATTTCGGTTCCCGGAGCCTGCTCCTGACGTTCGGGCGCCGGGAGGCGCTGCCGAAGCTCGCCCTGCGCGAATGGGCGGCCCACCGCTGGCCCGTGGGCAGGGCGACGGCGCACCCCTGGCTCGAGCGGCGCGAGCGCGATGGCTCAGAAGGCCCGGTGACGGAGCTCGACCTCCGGGTCGCCGCGGCGTGCGCCACCTCGCTCGGGACCTTCTTCGCAAAGTACGGCGACCGCCTCGGAAACGAAGGCGAGCCGATCTGTGAGTCGTTCTTCGATGCCAGCGAGCTCGAGGTCTGCCTCACCCACCCCTACGAGGCTTTCGAGCTGTTCGAAGCCCCCTTCCGCCGCTCGCCGCGCGCGGCCTCTCCGGAGGCCGGCGAACGGAGTCCCGCCCAGAGCGGAGAGCCGGCGTCGCGCGGCGGCGCCCAGGTGGGGCGCAACGACCCCTGCCCGTGCGGCAGCGGGCGCAAGTACAAGCGCTGCTGCTTCGCCGCGGATCGCGAGAGGGGCGCGGCCGGAGCCGGAGCTGGCGCACCGGGCGAGCGCGCCGCCGTTCACGAGCGGGACGAGGCGCTGGTGCTCGATCTCTTGCAGTACGGTGCCCGCCGCTTCGGGCCTGAGGTTCGCGGCTTCGCCGCGCTGTTCGGCGACTTCGAGAATTCGCTCCAGCTCGCCATGCCCTGGGCCGTCTACGGCTTTCTGGTCCGCGGACGGCCGATCGTGGACTGGTACCTCGACGAGAGGGGGAAGCGCCTCCCGGCGGCCGACCGCGCCTGGCTCGAGGCGCAGCAGGCTTCCTGGCTCTCCATCTGGGAGGTCGTGCACGTCGAACCGGGGGCCTGTCTCGAGCTGGTCGATCAGCTCTCGGGGGAACGCCGCGAGGTGCGCGAGGTCAGCGCTTCGCGGAGCCTCGTCGTGCGCGACACGATCCTCGCCCGGGTGGTCGACGACCTCGAGGTCCCGGTTCTCTGCGGAGTCCACCCTCGCGCCCTGCCACCGACCGAGGCCGACGAGGTCGTACGCCGAGCGCGGCGTGGGCTGCGGCGTCGCGGCAAGGTGCCGCTGGGCGAGCTCCGTGACGGGCTCGTCGGGCGGCGGCTGATCGAGCTTTGGGAGGCGGCCGTCGAGGAGCTCGATCGGCGGGTGCGGGTGCCGCCCAACCTCGCCAACACCGACGGCGAGCCGTTCCTGCTGACGACCGATCAGTTCGCGATCACGGCGGGAGCGGAGGCCGAGGTCGCGGAGCGGCTCGCGCTGCTCCCCGGCATCGAGCGGAGCGAGCCGAGGGATTCCGATACCGAGCCGCCGGAGTTCACCTTCTCCCGGCCGGGGAACCGGCTGCATGCGAGTTGGGAGAACACGATCCTCGGTCGGGCCTGGATCGCGCGCCGGGTGCTGCACGTCGAGTCGAACTCGCGCGAGCGCGCCGACCGGCTGCGCGCGCTCGTCGAGGGCGCCTGCGAAGGGCGAATCCGCCACCGCGGGCGGGGACACGTCGACCCGCTGTCGGAGAAGGTCGCAACGGAGCGCGCCGGTCGCGAATTGCCGGAGCCCCCCGCAGAGCTCGCGCCGGTCCTGCTCGAGCTCAAGCGGCGCCACTACGCCGACTGGGCCGACCAGCCGTTGCCCGCGCTCGCGGGCAAAACCCCACGCCAGGCCGTGCGGTCGCCGGCAGGCCGCCGGCAGGTCGATCTCCTGCTGCGGGAGATGGAAAACCACGAAGAGCGCTCCGGCGACTCCGCCCGCTTCGACTTCTCCCCCTTGCGTCGCGAGCTCGCGCTCGGGGAGTGAGTGGTGGGGGTCTTGACGTCATGACGTCTTGACGTCTTGACGTCATTCTATCGGCATGAGCGAACCCAGGCGTACGACGGTCTATCTCGATCCGGAGCTCCATCGGGCTTTGCGCCTGCGGGCCGCGGCGTCCGACGTGTCGGTTTCAGAGATGGTCAACGACGCCGTGCGGCTGGCGCTCGCCGAAGATGCGGCCGACCTCGAGGCGTTCGCCAAGCGAAAGAAGGCGCTGAGCGGGTGCCGGGTGCTTTCCCGGGCGAGCGTCGCTGTCGGAGCACCGCCGGTTCAGCCCGCACCCGAGGCGGCGGGTACTTTGCAAAGTTCTTCGCAACTCTCATGCTGCCAACAGTTGCAACGGGAAGTGCCTGGCACCATGCCTGGTAGCTCAGATTCGCTCGGCGCCTCGTTTGGCGAGCTCGACGGCGAACTTCTTGGTGTCCGCGGCTGTGGCCTCCCGCACCGCGATGGTGAGCGAGTAGAGCTCGCCCGACTTGTCCGTCTTCTCGGTCGTCGCCTCCTGGCGCTGCGGGCGGTAGATCGCCGACTCGCCTACCCCGGGAACGTCTTCGACCGGCTCGCCCTGCTGGACGAGCTCCGATTTCAGGCTTTCGACGTCCCTGCCGTTGGCAGGCCGGAGATAGACCTGAACCGTCCGGTAGCCCGTCCCGTCTTCTTCGTAGAACAGCACCCCGGGCTCGGGCACGCGCGCTTTCCACTTCCCGCCCAGAACCTTCTGGACGTCGCCGGCAGTGACGATCGCACCGGGATCGGGCGCCACCGCATCGGCCGCAAGCGCGGGAGCGCTTCCCAGAGTCGCGACGAGAATTGCGCAGCAACCAGCGATGGCAAGAAGGGCGGCATTCCGTGTGGCGGGTGTTTTCATCGATAGTCTCCTTGGGACGTTCAAAAGAAGGAACGCAGATTCTGTCCCGGATGCGACAGCCGCCGCGGCGGCCGAAGCGAGTGGGCCTGACGCACAGCGCGGCTGGGGCGGTGCTGGGGCGGTGCCAGGCGAATTCCCGAGCAGGTAACTCGCGGGGCAAGTGTCGCGGGCGGGGCACCTGCGCGCCAGCTCGCGGCACAGGCGATGCTTACTTCTCAAGTCTCGTGCCGCCAACAGTTACGCTGATCCAATTGGGCTGGAAAGCGGCTGGCACCATGTCAGCACCATGTCAGCGCCATGTCAGACGGAACCCGGTACCCCGCCGTCAGGGCGCAGGGTTGAGCTGGGCCGTCACCGCGAGCGGCTGGCCATCGCGCAGCAGGTCGATGCGGACGCTCTGGCCGGCGAAGGAGGCGATGAGCGCGGGCGTCGCCCGGACGTCGACGATCGGCTGGCCGGCGATCGCCACCAGGACGTCGCCGACGGCAAGTTGGGCCGCTTCCGCCGGTGAGCCGTTGGCGACACCTTCGACGACGATCCCCGCTTGCCGCCCGAGACCGGCCATCTCCTCTTCGCTGAGCGGCCGCGAGACGATGCCGAGAATCGTCGGCCGGGTGCGGCTCCAGTACGCCGCCAGTTGCTCACCCGGACCGAGGCCGTAGCCGGTCGCCGCGGCGCCGGCTCCGGCTGCCGCACTGGTCCGCGGGCGCAGCGGCAACAACTCGAGCGCGCGGCCGTCGGGCGGCGCGAAGTGGCCGTAGACGACGACGATCGCCGCGCCGATCTCCGCGCCCGCGGCGAGCGCGAGCCCGGCATCCCGTCCGCCCGCGACGCGCGCGAAGCCGAGCGGCACGTAGCCGTTCTCGACCAGCGCGAGGTTGTCGGCGGCGCTGTCGCCGGTGCCGAGGTAGAGCTCCGGGGCGGCGGTCGCGCACAGTGGGGTGGCGCCGAGGAGGGTCGTGCCGGCGAACTGGTCGCGGAACGGGTTGCCCGAGGCGGCGCCTGCCGGCGCACTGCCAGCGGCGGCGAGCTGCGACGGATCGGCGTCCGGGTCGACGGCGATCTGCGTCGGGTCCTTCTCGTCGTAGCGCACCGCGACGACGTTGCCGGGCTGGAACTGCGACACGGCGATGCGCGAGACGGCGGTCTTCTCGATCCGCGCCTCGAACGACGGCGCGCCGGCCGGCAGCACCCTCACCTTCATGCCGATCACCGGGTTGTCGTTGACCGACCAGCCGGTGTCCCAGATCTCGAGGATCTCCGCCCGGGCGAGGACGCCGGTCTGCTGCAGTTCCTGCGGAATGCCGACGCCGAAGCCGGCGAGGAAGTTGGCGGAGCAGCCTGCGAGCCCCAGTGC
>JBDTQT010000244.1:0-6000 GCA_039932055.1 Thermoanaerobaculia bacterium | reverse complement strand
CGCCGGGTGAGGAACATCGCCGACATCTCGGTCGTCGCCTCGCCCACCTTGGCGTCGAACTGTTTCGACTTCTCGATCACCAGAACGCTGATCTCCGGGTGATCACGCTTGAGCAGGATCGCCGTCGAAGCGCCGCTGAAAGCCCCACCCAGAACGACGACGTCGTAGCGCTCGCGGAGGGAACGGTTCATCCCGGGGCTCCGCCGGCGGCGATCGCGGCCACGGAAGCGAGCGCCGGATCGGCGAGTTGCCGCCGGTCGAGCTTGCCGCGGCCGTCGCGCGGCAACTCCGGCAGGACGACGACGCTGCGCGGAATCTTGTGCTCGGCGAGCCTGCCGCGACAGTGCTCGACGACGCTCTCGAAGGTCACCGCCGAGGCGGTTGCGCCGAATACCGCCCGCAGCACGGTGCGCGGCCCTTCCGGTCCGTCCACGCCGAGGACGCAGACATCCTCGACACCCGGGAGTCCGCGCAGAAGATTCTCCACTTCGCGTGGCTGTACGTTCTTGCCCTTGACGATCACCAGATCGTCTGCCCGGCCGGACAGGCGAAGCTCTCCCGTGCGGTCCTCGTCCCAGGCCGCGAGGTCGCCGGTCAGGAAGCTCCCGCCGCCCAACTCCGCCGCGGCCTCCGGGAGGTAGCCGTCGGCCACGGCAGCGCTGCGGACCCGCAGGCGCCCGGACTCGGCGTCGAGCTCGATCGACACTCCATCGATCAGGGAACCGACCGTGCCCCGTTCAGCCGCCGTGCCCTCGCGATCGAAAGCGATTCCGCCAGACTCGCTGGCGCCGTAGAAGACTTGCACCGGCTGGCCGAATCTCTCGCGCACGGCGCGCGCCGTTGCGGGGGAGAGCGGCGCGCCGGCGCTCGTCAGGAGCCGGATGCTCGGCGGCAGCGGCGGCGGCGAGGCGAGGCGGGCCCAGCCGGAAAGCCAGGCCGGCACCGCCGGAAAGAAGGTCGCCTCGAGGTCGCGCGCAGCGACCAGAGGCGCCATCATCGAGCGCTCGTCAGGAACGACTACCAACGCCCCGCGCACCAGCGCCGGCATCACGAGACTCGAGAAGCCATAGGAATGCGAGAACGGAATGGCACCGACGTGGCGATCATCGGCGGTGAGACCCATCGCGGCGGCCAGCTGCGACTCGTCGGCCACGAGCGCCGACGCCGAGACCACCACCCCGCGCGGCTCGCCGGTCGAGCCGGAGGTCAGCTTCACCGCGCCGGTCGTCTCGCAGAGGTGCCGCACGACGGCTCCGAGGCGGGTGACGAAGGTCCAGTGCTCGCCTCCCCGCGGCCAGGCGTCGGCGAGCGACAGGCAGCCCGCGACATCGAAGCGCGCCAGAATCGACTCGAGAGCCTGCGGCGGCACGGCGACGTCGCACAGCACCGGCACGAGTCCCAGGCGGCGCAGGGCGAGATAGCCGACCAGAAAGCCGGGGCCGTTGGGAGCGACCAGCCCGACCAGGCGCCCGGGGACCAGCGCGTGCTCGTGCAGGCGGTCGGCAAGTTCCGCCGCCTGCCGGTGGACGTCACCGACCGTCGCCAGTCTGGACGAAGAGGCCACCAGCGGGCGCTCGGGTTGGCACGCGAAAAGGCCGTCGAAGGCACCGAGAATAGGATCCGCGAACACCGCCGCGAGTATACTTGTCCACCCGCCGGTCTTGCGGCGCCGCTGTTCCCTGAGGTTTCCCGCCCAGCCATGAAAGATTCTACCGGCACTTACGATTTCGACTTCGCGGTTGCGGGAGGCGGCCCCGCCGGAGCCTCGGCGGCGATCGCCCTGGCCCAGAAAGGTCATCGTGTCGTCCTCTTCGAGAAGGATCGCTTCCCGCGTTTTCATATCGGCGAGTCGCTCCTCTCAACCGCGAACGAGGCGTTCGAATTCCTGGGAGTCGCCAAGCAGGTCGCCGCGGCCAACTTCCCCATCAAGTGGGGCGCCCGGCTGATGACCTTCAACGGCGAGGGCGGCCGGGGGGTCGACTTCTCGGCCTCAAGGGAGATCGCCCAGCCGCAGACCTACCAGGTCTGCCGCGAAGAGTTCGACCGCATCCTGCTCGAGCGCGCACGCGAGCTGGGGGCGGAGATCCGCGAAGGCCACCGCGTCACCGCCTGCGCCTTCGATGCCGACGGAGTCCGGCTCGAGGTCGCGGCGGAGCTCCCCGAAGGCGCGCCGGCCCGTTCCGTCCGGGTGCGGGCGCTCGTCGACGCCACCGGCCGGCAGGGTCTGCTGGCGCGGATGTTCGCGCTGCGTCAGGACGAACCGAAACTCGCCAACGTCGCGGTCTACTCGCACTTCGCCGGCGTGCCGCGGCTCGAAGGCGACCGGCCGAACGACATCCGGATCGTCGCCCGCGCCGATGCCGGTTGGTTCTGGCTGCTGCCGATCAACGACGAACTGATGAGCGTCGGCGTGGTGGTGCCGAAGTCGGTCTACATGGCGCTGCCGCACGGCTCTCCCGAGGAGATGCTGGCGCAGGCGATCGCCGAGACGCCGGCGGTCGCCGAGCTGATGCGCGATGCCCGCCGGGAGTGGCCGGTGCGGGTCGAAAAGGACTTCTCCTACGGCGCCTCGGCCTACGCCGGCGAGCGCTGGATCCTCGCCGGCGACGCCGGCTCGTTCCTCGATCCGGTCTTCTCCACCGGTGTCTCGATCGCCATGGAATCCGGCATCGAGGCGGCGCAGGAGCTCGACCGGGCGCTCGCCGGGAACGACTTCTCAGCGCGTTCCTTCGCCCGTTTCTCCCGCCGCCAGGAGCAGCGCTTCGCGATCTTCCGGCGCTTCGTCCTGGCCTTCTACACCCCCGAGTTCCGCGATCTCTTCTTCCAGCCCCATCCGCCGCGCCTCATCTTCCGGGCCGTGGTGACGGTGCTCGCCGGAAACTGGCGCCCGCGACTCTGGACGCGGTTCCTGGTCGAGATCTTCTTCCTCTTCGTCGAGCTGCAGCGGCGGTTCAAGTTCAGCCCGCCGCTCTTCCGGCGCGACGCCGCGGCGGGCTACCCGGCGCGGGGGCCAGCATGAGCGCTCCGGCCGGCGCCCCGGCGACAAGCGAGGAGCTCGCGCCGCGCCTGAAGCGGCTCATCGTCGGGACGCTCCGCCTCGAAGGGCTCGACCCCGAGTCGATCGGCGACGACCAGCTGCTGTTCGGCGAAGGCCTCGGCCTCGACTCGATCGACGCGCTCGAGCTCGTGGTCGCGATCGAGCAGGAATTCGCGGTCGCGATCCCCGAGGGCAAGGTCGATCACGACGTCTTTCATTCCGTCCGTACGCTCGCCCTCTGGCTCGCCGAGCGCATCGCCCTGCGGGACAGCCAGCGCGAGACAACCGCTCCGTGACCGCTGGCGAGCACCGCGCCGGTCGCACCGCCGGCGAAGCGATCGCCATCACCGGCCTCGGCGCGGTGAGCGGCTACGGCGCCGGCACCGCCGCGCTCTGGAAAGGCCTGGCCTCCGGCACTTCGGCGATCGGACCGTTCTCGCGCTTCGAGCATGCTCGTTTCCGTACCCAATTCGCTTCCGAGGCAGGCGAGCCCGCCGCAACAGCGGGCCCCGCGCGGAGCTCGATCGCCGATCGCTTCGCCCTCGCCGCGGCGCGAGAAGCCCTGGCCCAGGCGGGGCTGCCTTCGCAGCTGGACGATCTCTCCTGCGGCATCTACTTCGGCAGCTCGACCGGCGGCATGTTCGAGTCCGAGAGTTACTTCGCCGACCTCCTCGGAGAACCGCGGCGGGCCTCCCGCATCGGCCGGCTGACCGCCCAGCAGACCTGTTCGCCGGGCGAGACCGTCGCCCGCGCGCATGGAGTCCGCGGCCCGGTCCAGACCGTCGCCTCGGCCTGCGCCTCGGCGACTCTCGCGATGGGCAACGCCCTGGCCGCGCTGCGCGCCGGCGACATCGATGTCGCCATCGCCGGCGGCAGCGACTCTCTCTGCCGGCTCACCTACGCCGGTTTCAACTCGCTGCGCGCCGTCGACCCGAAGGCCTGCCGGCCCTTTCGCGCCGAGCGCGAAGGGATGTCGATCGGCGAAGGGGCCGCCGTTCTGGTGCTCGAATCGGCCGCCAGCGCCAGCGCCCGCGGCGCGCGGGTGCTCGGCTGGCTGGTGGGTGCCGGCGCCTCCTGCGACGCCCACCACATGACCGCACCCGATCCGCAAGGCGCCGGCATCGCGCGCGCCGTCGAGGCGGCGCTCGCGGATGCGAGCCTCTCGGCCGACGACATCGACTTCGTCAACGTGCACGGAACCGGCACGCCGCACAACGATGCCGCCGAGGCCAACATGCTGCGCGCGGTCTTCGGCGAGCGGCTGTCGACGCTCCCCTTGACCTCGTCGAAGGGGGCGATCGGGCATTACCTGGGAGCCGCCGGCGCGATCGAGGCGGTCGCGACGATGCTCTGCTTCCTGCACGGTGCGGTGCATCCGACCCCGGGCGAAGGTGCGGTCGATCCCGCGATGAATCTAGACCTGGTGATCGGCAGACCGCGGCCCGTGCCCGGCGCCCGCTTCGCGCTGTCCACGAACCTCGCCTTCGGCGGCACGAACGCCGCGATCATCCTCGGCTCCGGGCAGACATGAGGTCGGTGAGCGCCGAGGTCGTGGTCACCGGGTTGGGGGTCCTCGGCGCCTTTGGCGCCGGCCGCCGGGCGCTGCTCGAAGGCCTCCGGGCGGGAGTGCCACGCCTCCGCGAGGTCGACCGCGGCGCCGGCTTTCACCGGCCCGGAGGGGCGCGACTCGCCGCGCTCGCCGACCTCTCGGAGCTCGGCAACCTCGTCCCGGCGGCGCTCTCCCGGCGCATGAGCCCGCCGGCGCGAATGGCGGTCGCGGCGATGCAGCTCGCCCTGCGCGACGCCGGCCTGCCGGAGGGCACCGATCACACCTCCACCGGCATTGTCACCGGGACGGCGTTCGGCCCGGCGTGGGTCACCGAGCAACTCCTGCGGCAGATCCTCGGCCAGGGCCCCGAGCAGGCCTCGCCGGCGCTCTTCACCGAGTCGGTGGCGAGCGCCAGCGCGGCGCAGATGGCGATGATGATCCGCGCCCGCGGCCCGAACCAGACCCTGACGCAGCGCGAGGCGAGCGACCTCCTGGCGCTCGGTGAGGCAGCCAGGTGGATTCGCGATGGCAAGGCCGGGCGCGTCCTGGTCGGCATCGTCGAAGAGAGCATCCCGATCCTGCACGCCCTGCTCGACCGCTTTCAGGCGCTGGCCCGGGCCGACCGCTTCGGGCCGGAGCGTGCCCGCCCGTTCGATCGCCACAGGAACGGCTTCACCGCCGCCGAAGGCGCCGTGGTCGTGGTCCTCGAGAGCGCAGCCGTGGCCGAAGCGCGCGGCGCCCAGCCGATCTGCCGCCTGCTTGCCCACGGCGCCGCCTTTGACCCCTCCGCCTCGGCCCACGGCTGGGGAAACGGCGCCCCGCCTCTCGCGCGCGCGCTGCGCCGCTTCCTCGACCGCAACGGCGTCACGCCGGCAGGGATCGACCTCATCGTCTCCGGCGCCTCGGGCTCGCGGCTGGGCGACCGGCTCGAGGCGCTGACCCTCAGCGCCGCGTGGGAGTCCCGGCCGCTGCCGCCGGTCGTCGCGCCGAAGGGCACGACTGGCGAATACGGCGGGGGATTTCTCGCTGCGGGGCTCCTCGCCGCTGCGGGCGAGCGCCCAGGAGTGACGGCCGGCTTCGGCGCGGTCGACCCCGAGCTCGGCCTCGCTCCCTGGACGGGCGGCGAGCTTTCGCCGCCGCGGCTCACTCTCCTCACGGCGCTCGCCTCCGGCGGCGCGGCCGCCTGGACACTTGTCGCGCGACCTGATCGCGCCTGACAGAATGGGCCGGTGACCCAGCCCGGCGACGAATCCGATCTCTTCCTCTCGCTCACCCCCGAACGTGTGCTCGACGCGGTCGAGGCGGCCGGGGTGGCCGTGCGGCCGCTCTGTTACCCGCTCAATTCGTTCGAAAACCGGGTCTACGAGGTGGAGCTCGCCGATCGCTCGCGGGTAGTGGCCAAGTTCTATCGCCC
>JBDTQT010000243.1:0-6002 GCA_039932055.1 Thermoanaerobaculia bacterium | reverse complement strand
ACGCCCGCCTACATGGCGCCGGAGCAGGTCGCGGGCCTCGCGGCCACGGCGGCGAGCGACCTCTACGCGCTCGGGGTGGTGCTCTACGAGATGCTCACCGGCTCGCTGCCGTTCCACGGCGAGTCGCCGCTCGAGGTGGCGGTCAAGCGCCTGCGCGAGCCGCCGACGCCGATCGATACCTACCGCGCGGGGATCTCGGCACGCTTCCGCGCGACGATCGAGCGTTGCATGGCGCGCGAGCCGGAGGCGCGCTTCGCCAGTGCCGAGGCGGTGATCGGCTTCCTCGATCCGCCGACAGTTCTGCTCGGAGCCGACCGGCTGCCGCGTCAGCGGCAGGCGAAATATGTCGTCGGCGCCGTGCTCCTGGCGCTGGTCGCCGCCGGTGCGCTCTGGAAGAGTCTTGCGGCGCGGCGATCGAACGGCGCAGACGGGGAGCTCGCGGCGAACGCCGCAGCCGTCCGCGACTCCGCTGCTGCTCCCGCGACGAGGGCCCCGACGCGGCGCGCCATCGCGGTGCTCGGCTTCGCCAACGCCACCGGTCGGCCCGAGGCGCAGTGGTTGTCGTCGGCGCTCTCCGAGATGCTCACCTCCGAGCTCGCGGCGACCGACGCGGTGCGCGCGGTACCTGGGGAGGTGGTGGCGCAGGCCCGGCAGGACCTCGGACTCTCGCTGTCGAGCGCGCTGGGAGTCGAGACGCTGGGGCGTCTGCGCCGCATTCTCGGGGCGGATCTGGTGCTCCTCGGCAGTTTCACCGCCCAGGGGGGGGCCGAGGCGCCGTTGCGTGTCGACCTGCGCCTGCAGGCGACCGACGGCAGCTACACCAAGCCGTTCTCGATCGAAGGCAGCGAAGGACAGATCTTCGCGCTGGTGCGCCGCGGCGGCGAGAGCCTGCGCCGCGAGCTCGGCATCGGCGAGCTTGCCAGCAGCGCGGTGCCCGCTCTCGACGTCGCGCATCCGGCGAGCCCCGAGGCGGTGCGACTCTACGCCGGCGGGCTCGAGGCGCTGCGGTCGTTCGAGCCCGGGCGGGCGCGCGAGCTCCTCGAGCAGGCGGTCGCGACCGATCCGGAGTTTCCGCTGGCGCGGGCGGCGCTCGCCGCGGCCTGGTCTGATCTCGGCTACGACGAGCAGGCGCTCGCCGCGGCGAGCGCAGCGCGCAAGCGCGCCGGCAAGCTGTCGCGCAGCGATCAGCTGATGGTCGAGGGACTCGAACGCCGGCTCTCGCGGGACTGGTCGCGGGCGATCGAGATCGCCTCCACGCTCTGGCGCTTCTACCCGGATGACCTCGAACAGGGCTTGCGCCTGGCGCAGGTGGAGCTCGAGGCCGGCGAGTCGAAGGCGGCGCTCGCCACGATTGCCGAGCTCCGGCGGCTGCCGGTGCCGTCCGGTGAGGACCCGCGGATCGACCTGGTCGAGGCCCGCGCCGCCGGGCTGCTGTCCGATTTCCACCGCCAGCTCGAGGTGGCTGAACGCGCCGCGACACGCGCCGAGGTGGCCGGCTCGCGGTCGATTCTGGCGCGCGCCCGCTACGAAGAGGGCTCCGCGCTGCGCAAGTTGGGAGACTCGAACCGCGCCGCCGAACTCTTCGCAGGGGCGCGGCGCCTCGCGGGCGAGCTCGGCGATCGCGCCTACATGGCGATCGCGGCGCAGGCGCTGGCGAATCTCGAGCAGGCGCGCGGCGACTTCGCGCGCGCCGAGGGCCTCTTCGAAGAGGCGCGGGCGACCTTCGAGGCGATCGGCAACCGTCGCCGCGCGGCTCGGGTACAAGTGTCGCTCGGGCTTGTCGCCTCCGGGCGCGGTGATCTCGAGCGGGCGCAGCGGCTCTACGAAAGCGCCGAATCGACGCTGGCAGAGCTCGGCGACCGGCGTGGAGCAGCGACGGCGGCAGCCAACCTCGGCACGATGCTCTACCTGCAGTGGGACCTGGCCGGAGCCGAGAAGCACCATCAGCAAGCGCTGGCGGCTTTCCGCCAGCTCGACGATCGCTCGCGCGAAATCGTGGCGCTCGCCAACCTCGGCCAGATCCGACGGGAACGCGGCGATTTCGCCGACTCCGACCGGCTCTGGCAGCAGGCACTCGAGCTGGCGCGTGCTACCGGCGACAAGGCCGGCGAGGGCGACGCGCTCCTCGGGCTGGGCGAGAACCGCGCCCTGCAGGGCGACACTGTCGCCGCCGCGAGTGATCTCGAGGCGGCACTGGCGCTCTTCGAGTCGGGCGGCGAGCGACCGAGAGCCGCGGCGGTGCGGCTCGTTCAGGCGCGGATGGAGCGCGACGCCGGCGAGCCGGCGAGTGCGTTCGCGGCGTTGGTCGCGCTCTCGCGGGAGTTCGGCGCGCGCGGCGAGGTGGACGAGAAAGTGCAGGCCGACCTCGAAGCGGCGCGCTGTCTGCTCGCCCAACGCGGCAAGAAGGAAGCCGCCGCCCAGCTGGTCGCCGAGGCTAAAGGCGTGGCCGAGCGCAATCCCGCCGCCTGGCTGCGCCATCTCGGACGGCTGGTCTCGGCGGAGATCGACATCGCCTTCGGGCGGTTCGCTGCCGCGCGTCGGACGCTGGCGGAAGATCTCGCCGCCGCCGGCAAGGCAGGGCATCGCCTGGCTGCGCTCGAGGCGCGTTTCGGTGCCCTCACCGTCGATCGAACCGAGGGTGTCGCGAGCTCCGCGAGCGCGCTCGAGCGTTTTGCCGCCGAGGCCCGCGGCGCCGGCTACGGCGCGCTCGCCGTGCGGGCCGAGCGCCTGGTTGCGGCGGCCGCTCCGCCGGCCCGGTGAAAGACCACTCGCCGCCTGTGCAAGGGTCGACAGACGCCGCTGACGACCGGCGCCATCATGCGCTCACCCTCCTTCAAGTTATCCCCCGCAACGCCGGGGTCAGCAGACACCCCGGCGTTGCCCTTTTTTGTCCCTGCGCCTGACGCGGAGGGATTTGGGCTAGAGTTCGCCGCTCCATGGCCCGCAGCCGGGAGCCTCTGCTCTCCCCAGCTTTCCTCGAGCTCTGCCTGTTCAACTTCGCCGCTTCGGCGGCGGTCTTTGCGCTCCTGCCGGTGGCGCCGTATCGCATTCAGAACCTCGGTGGACCGACCGAAGCGGCCGGTCTCTTTCTCGGCAGCCTGACGTTCGCCTCGGCGCTTTCGGCGCCGTTCACCGGCGCTCTCGGCGACCGGCTCGGACAGGGGCGGGTGCTGGCGGTGGCGGCGACCATAATCGCCGCGCTCTTCGCTCTTTACGCCTTCGTCACCACCTGGCCGATCTTCGTCGCGCTCGCCTTCGCGCAAGGGATCTGCTGGTCGGCGCTGCTCACTTCGTCGGGCGCCTACGCCGTGCGACTCATTCCAGAGTCGCGGCGCGGCGAAGGTTTCGCGGTCCACGGCATGGCGACGATCCTCGCCATCTCGCTGGCCCCGAGCCTCGGATTCGCGCTCTTTGGTCTCGGCTGGCGGTGGCTGACCGCGACGCTAGCGGCGGTCAACGCGGCGATCGCTCTGCTCGCGCTGCGCTTCGTCGGCGGCGACGCGGAGATCTCGCGCCGCGCCGGGCTCGCCCCGCCCGCCGAGCGGCTGGCGAAGCCGGTGTTGCGCTTCGCCTTCGGCCTCTTTCTCGTCTCGCTGGGTTACGGTGGGCTGACGAGCTTCATCGCGCTCTACACCGAGCACCGCGGTGTGGCGCCGCGCGGACTCTTCTTCGTCGCTTTCGCCGGCACGATCTTCGGCCTGCGGCCGTTCGTCGGGAGGTGGATCGACCGTGTCGGCGCCTTCGCGGCGCTGCGCCCCTCGATCGTCGCGGTCGCGGTGGCTCTCTCGCTCATGCCGCTCGCGACGACGCGCGCGGCGATCGCCGGCTGCGCTGTGCTCTACGGTCTCGGCTTCGCGGCGATCGGGCCCGCCTTCACCACCTACGTGATCGGTCGGGTCGCCCCCGAGCGCCGCGGTGCGGCGTTCGGGGCGAACATCGCCGCCTTCGACACCGGTATCGGCAGCGGCTCGATTCTCTTCGGTCCGGTGATCGCCCACGCCGGCTACGCCCCGGCCTTCGCCCTGGCGGCTATCGCGGCGCTCGCTGCCTGGCCCTACTTCGCCTGGGCGCGCCGGCGGTTCGAGGCGGAGACCGCTGGCGAGACCGTCGGCTGACGGTCTCGTTCAGAACAGGGAAGGGTAGCGGCTCGGCGCGGCGTCGCGCATGAGGCCGTAGATGGCGCGGAAGATCTCGTCGCGCGACGGCTTGGAGAAGTAGTCGCCGTCGGAACCGTAGGCCGGGCGGTGCTCGCGGCCGGTGACCGTGACCGGCGGCGCGTCGAGCCACCAGAAGCCGCCCATGCGCTCGACGATCTGCTGCATCAGCCAGGCCGAGGCGCCGCCGGGGACGTCTTCGTCGACGATCACCAGACGGTTGGTCTTCTGCAGGCTGGCGAGGATGCGATCCTCGCGATCGAACGGCGACAGCGTCTGGACATCGACGATCTCGACCTCGACACCGGCCTTTGCGAGCAGAACGGCGGCCTCTTCGACGATCGGACAACAGGCGCCATAGGTGACGACGGTCGCGTCGCTGCCCGTGCGCAGCGTCTCGGGCATTCCCAGCGGCAGGCGGAACGCGCCGACGTTCGCCGGCAGGCGCTCCTTGTGGCGGTAGCCGTTCAGCACCTCGACGACGATCGCCGGGTCGTCGGCGGCGAGCAGCGTGTTGTACATCCCGGCGGCCTGCGTCATGTTGCGCGGCACGCAGAGCCAGATGCCGCGGGTGAGATGGAGAAGGCCGCCCATCTGCGAGCCCGAGTGCCAGATTCCCTCGAGGCGATGGCCGCGGGTGCGCACGATGACGGGCGCTACCTGCGCTCCGGCAGTCCGCCAGGAGAGCGAGGCGAGATCGTCGGACAGGGTCTGCAAGCCGTAGAGGACGTAGTCGAGGTACTGGATCTCGGCGATCGGCCGGAAGCCGCGCAGCGCCAGCCCGATCGCCTGTCCCATGATCGACTGCTCGCGGATGCCAGTGTCGGCGACGCGCAGGGCGCCGTACTTTTTCTGCAGGCCGAGGAATCCCTGGTTGACGTCGCCCAACTGGCCGACGTCCTCGCCGAAGGCGACGAGATTCGGCATCCGCGCCAGCGCCTCGTCGAAGCAGGCGTTCAGCACCTCGAAGCCGTTGACCAGCGGCGCGTCGTCGCCATACGCGGCGGTGACCGGGGTGACGGCGAGCGGCGAGCGCGCGCCGGAGGCGAAGAGATGAGAGCCGTAGCGCTCTTCGTTCTCGAGCCGGTGGCCTTCGGTCCAGCGCGCGAGCGCAGCGCGCTCGGGCGAGGCGTCGCCGAGCGTGGCGATGAGGATCTCGTGCGCCGAGGTCTGGAGATTGCGCTGGAGGATGGGTTGCATCCGGTCCATCGACTTCACCATCGACTCGATGGCGCTGCGGTCGGCGGCGCGCTCGGCGACCCGTCCCGCGAGGTCGATGAAGGTCTGCTTGTCGGCACGGATCGCCTCCTGGAAGGCGTCCCAGGCCCGGCGTTGCGCCGCCCGTGCCGCCGCCGCGCCCTCGGCCTCGATGGCATCGAGCTCGCTCTCGCCGGCGATGCCGGAGGCGAGCATCCAGCTCCGCATCCGCCGCAGGCCGTCGAACTCGACTTCGAAAGCGAGGCGCTCCACCGACTTGTAGCGCTCGTGGCTGCCGGAGGTCGAATGCCCCTGCGGCTGGGTGAGCTCGGCGACGTGCACGATCGCCGGCACATGGTCGCGGCGCACCCGCTCGGCGGCTCCGAGGTAGGTTTCGACGAGCGCGGGGTAGTCCCAACCGTGGACACGGTGGAGCTCGAATCCCTCGTTTCCACCCGGTTTGCGGCCGAAGCCCGAGAGCATCTCGGAGAGATCGGCCTTGCAGATCTGATGCTCGTTGGCGACCGAGATGCCGTAGCCGTCGTCCCAGATCGACAGCAGCACGGCGGCGCGCAGCACGCCGATGGCGTTGACCGCCTCCCAGAAGTGCCCCTCGGCGGTCGAGGCGTTGCCGATCGTGCCGAAGGCGAT
>JBDTQT010000242.1:0-6113 GCA_039932055.1 Thermoanaerobaculia bacterium | reverse complement strand
TCATCGCCCACGGGCGCTCCAACGCCAAGGCGATCCGCAGCTCGATTCAGCGCGCGGTAGAGTTCAGCGGCGCCGAGTTGCACGTCAAGATCCGTGACAAGGTGGAAGAGTTGCATGCCGCCGAAGCCCGCCTGACCGCCGCGGCGACCGGCTGACCCCTACCCGGAGAGATCGATTGCCCCCGAAGACCGCATTCCTTTTTCCCGGACAGGGCTCGCAGAAGATCGGCATGGGACGCGCCTGGGCGGAGAATTTCTCCGAGGCCCGCGACGCCTTCGCCGAGGCCTCGGAGGCGCTTGCTTTCGATGTCGCAGCCCTTTGCTGGGAGGGCCCCGAGTCCGAGCTGCAGCTGACCGCGAACACGCAGCCGGCGATCCTCACCGCTTCGGTGGCCATTGCACGCGTGCTCAGCACGCGCGGTTTTCCACCCGCGGCGCTGGCTGCGGTAGCCGGTCATAGTCTCGGCGAGTACACCGCGCTGGTGGCCGCAGCCGTGCTTCCCCTGGCGGAGGCCGCACGCCTGGTGCGGCGGCGCGGCGAGCTGATGCAGGAAGCGGTGCCGGTGGGCGTCGGCGCGATGGCCGCGATCCTCGGGCTCGACTCGGACGCGGTGCGCGTTCTCGCGGCCGATGCGGCGGCTGCGGGCGCGCCGGGGGAGGTCTGCTCCGTCGCCAACTACAACTCGCCGGAGCAGACCGTGATCGCCGGTCACAAGGCGGCGGTCGAGCGTGCCATGGTGCTGGCCAAGGAGCGCGGCGCGAAGCGCGCCCTGCCCCTGCCGGTCTCCGCCCCTTTTCACTGCGCGCTGATGCGGCCGGCGCGCGCGGGACTCGCGCCGATGCTCGCCGCCACCGCCTTCGCCGCCGCGCGGATGCCGGTGGTGGTCAACATCGATGCCCAGCCGGAGAGCGCCGGCGAGGCGCTGCGCGACGCGCTGGAGCGCCAGATCGACGGTCCGGTGCGCTGGGTCGAGTCGGTGCGTTTCATGCATGACGAGATGGGCGTGCGACGGTTCGTCGAAGTGGGCCCGGGAAACGTCCTCACCGGGCTCGTCAAGCGAATCGTGCCGGGCGTCGAGACACTTTCGGTCGCTGAGCCTGCGGCGCTCGACGCGCTCTTCGCGAGCGGCGTGGGCGCCGGACCGCAGGCAGGCTGAGGAGAACGGTATGTTCCGATTGGACGGCAAGACGGCGCTGGTTACCGGAGCATCGCAGGGCATCGGCGAGGCGATTGCGCGCCGGCTCGCCGAACGCGGTGCCAGCGTGGTCCTCGCGGCGCGCAATGCCGACAAGCTCGCCCGGGTTGCCGCGGAGATCTTCGGCGCCGGCGGCAAGGCCCACGTCCTGACGCTCGATCTCGCCCGCCCGGAGGAGATCGGCGAACGCCTCAAAGAGCTGCCGCCAGGCTTCGCCGAGATCGACGTTCTGGTGAACAACGCCGGAATCACCGGCGACAACCTCCTCGCGCGGATGAGTTTGGAGCAGTGGCGGACGGTGCTCGACACCAACCTCACCGGTGCTTTCGCGGTGACACGCGAGCTGGTGCGTGGCATGATGCGCCGCCGGTGGGGGAGAATTGTCACGGTGTCGTCCGTCATCGGTTTGATGGGCAACGCCGGGCAGGCGAACTATGCCGCCGCCAAGGCCGGCCTGATCGGTTTCAGCAAGTCGCTGGCCCGCGAGCTCGCGAGCCGCAACATCACCGCCAACGTCGTCGCTCCGGGCTTCATCGAGACGGCGATGACGGAAGCGCTGCCCGAAGCGACGCGCGCCGAGATGTTCGGCCGCATCCCTCTGGGCCGGCTGGGGCGCTCGGAGGACATCGCCAATGCCGTCGTCTATCTCGCCAGCGAAGAGGCGAGCTACGTCACTGGTCAGGTGCTCAACGTCTCCGGCGGGCTCTATATCTGACAGACAGAGCTGGAGTTGGACTCGATTCTCGAAGTTGTGCTAGAAATCCACCCTGCATTCGAGTTTCTTATGGAGGAATTTTCGACATGTCCGTTGCCGAGAAGGTGAAGAGCATCATCGTGGAGCAGCTCGGCGTTGAAGCCGACGAAGTGACGTCCGAGGCCAGCTTCACCGAGGATCTGGGCGCCGACTCCCTCGACATCGTCGAGCTGGTCATGGCGTTCGAAGAAGAGTTCGGAATCGAGATCCCGGACGAGGACGCGGAGAAGATCGGCCGGGTCCAGGAAGCCGTCAGCTACATCGAGAAGCACGCCGCGGAAAAGAAGAACTGATCGGCGCTTCGACCGCCGATCTGTCCATTTCCCGATCATCCATTGGTCAACTCATCCCTGCGTGAACGGCGACGCGTCGTCGTTACGGGTGTAGGTCTCGTCTCGCCGCTCGGCGTCGGCACGGAAGCGACCTGGAAGGCGCTTCTCGCCGGCGAGAGCGGCATCGGGCCGATCACCCGCTTCGACGCCTCGGCGTATCACGCCCGCATCGCCGGCGAGGTCAAGGGATTCGCGCCCGAGGACTGGATGGAGAAGAAGGAGGTCAAGAAGTGCGACACCTTCATCCATTATGCCCTCGCCGCGAGCCAGATGGCGATCTCCGATGCGAGGCTGACGATCGATGAGGCGAACGCCGAGCGCGTTGGCGTGGTCATCGGATCGGGGATCGGCGGCCTGCCGCTCATCGAGCGCACCCACTCGACGATGCTCGAGCGCGGACCGGACCGCGTATCGCCGTTCTTCATCCCCGGCCTGATCGTCAATCTCGCCGCCGGCCAGGTGTCGATCATGACCGGCGCGCGCGGGCCCAACAGTGCCCCAGCGACGGCCTGCACCACCGGCCTGCATGCCGTGGGAGACGCTTTTCGGCTGATCCAGCACGGCTACGCCGACGCCATGATCACCGGCGGCGCGGAGGCCGTGATCTCACCGCTGGCGGTGGCCGGGTTCACGGTCATGCGCGCCCTTTCACTGCGCAACGACGAGCCACAGCGCGCCTCGCGCCCATGGGACAAGGACCGCGACGGTTTCGTGATGGGCGAGGGCGCCGGTATCCTGGTTCTCGAGGAGCGCGAATCCGCTCTTCGTCGCGACGCGACGGTCTACGCCGAGGTGGTGGGCTACGGCATGAGCGCCGACGCGTACCACATGTCCGCGCCGCATCCGGAGGGCCGCGGCGCCGCGCAGGTGATGAAGTGCGCGCTCGCCGACGCCGGGCTCGCCCCTGAGTCGGTGGACTACATCAACGCCCACGGCACCTCCACGGGCCTGGGCGACGCCGCCGAGGTGCAGGCGATTCACCGGGTATTCGGTGCGCACGCCTACAAACTGGCGGTCTCGTCGACCAAGTCCTCGACCGGCCATCTGCTCGGTGCGGCGGGCGGTCTCGAGTGCGGCCTGCTGGCGCTCGCGATACGCGACCAGATCCTGCCGGCGACCCTCAACCTCGACCAGCCGGGCGAGGGCTGCGACCTCGACTTCGTGCCGCACAAGGCGCGGCCGGCGAAGCTCACGATCGGCCTGACGAACTCCTTCGGCTTCGGCGGCACCAACGGCGCGCTGCTCATGCGGCGCCCGGACTGATCCAACGCCCTTCCTGCTTTCTCCAGGTCCAGTCCATGGGGCCTTTGCAGGCCCCGTGTCCGCTTCCGACCGCCGTCAAGGTGGAAAGGACCGGAGGGCCGCGCATGTCCGTCGTCGCCTGGAACGCCGGTGAGCTGTGGAATCCTGCCGCCGTCGATTTCCCCTTGCGGGGCTATCATCCGGCGTCAGTGGCGCCCGGAGAGAAAGCAGCCGGCGAGATCACCCTGCTGCTGGCAGCGGTGCGTGAGGGGGACAGGCGCGCTCTCGACACGGTCTTCGATCGCCTCTACTCCGAGCTCAAGCGCCTCGCCCGATCGCAGCTGCGCTTCGGACGGACGGCGATCTCGCTCGACACCACCGCCCTCGTCCATGAGGCCTATCTCAAGCTGGTGAAGACCGAGCGTCTGACGCTCGTCGATCGCGGGCACTTCTTCGCCCTCGCCGCCAGGGCGATGCGGCAGATCCTCATCGGCCACGCCGAGCACCTTCACCGGCAGAAGCGCGGTGGCGGCGTCGAGACGGTGCCGCTCGACGACCAGGTCGCTGCGCCGGCGCTCTGGCAGGCCGAGCAGCTGCTGGCGGTCGACGTGGCGCTGGTCGAGCTCGAGGGCCTGTCGCCGCGCCTCGCCCGCATCGTCGAGCTGCGCTTCTTCGTCGGCCTGAACGAGAGTGAGATCGGCGAGCTGCTCGAACAGTCGGAGCGCACCGTCCGGCGCGACTGGCGCAAGGCCAGGGCCTTTCTGCAGATCGAGCTCGAGCGCCAGGGGTTCGGCGCTTGAACGTCGCGCTCCGCAACCGCTGGGTCGAGGTGGAGTCGGTTTTCGAGTCCCTCGCCGATGTCGACCGGGAGACCCGCCTCCACCGGTTGACCGAGATCGCCGTGATCGATGTCGAGCTGGCGAACGCCGTGGCCGAGCTCCTCGCTGCCGACGGCATCGAGCGTAGCGCTCTCGACCTCGATGCGGCACTGCTCGTCGCGGCGGCGGGGGGCGGATTGTCGAACGCGGTGGTCGCTGGCGCCGATTCCGCTGCGGCTTACGGACCCAGCAGCGCCAGGACCGGGCCTGGGGCTCCCGCGGTGGCCTCCCTCCCGCGCCGTATAGGCCGCTGTCGGATCCGCCGGCGGGTAGGGCAGGGGAGCGCCGGCGAGGTCTTCGAGGCGGAGCTCGACGGCCGGCGTGTGGCGGTGAAGCGCCTCCACTCTGGCCATGGAGGGACGGAGCTCGAACGCCGGTTCGGCCGGGAAAGGGAGATCCTCGCGACCCTCGACCATCCGGCGATTGCCCGGCTGCTCGACGCCGGCAGCGACTCCCGGGGCCGCGCCTACCTCGTCCTGGAGTGGATCGACGGCTCCGACATCGTCACCTTCGTCCGCCAACGAATGCTGTCCGAAGTCGAGCGTCTGCGGCTCTTCCTGCGGCTCTGCGAGGCGGTCGAGGCGGCCCATCGGCTGCGGGTGCTCCACCGCGACCTGAAGCCCTCGAACGTGCTGGTCGACGAGGACGGCTGGCCGAAACTGCTCGACTTCGGCATCGCCAAGCTCCTCGACGATGCCGGCGACGGGCGGGAGACGGCGAGCGGCGTCTGGCTGTTCACCCTCGACTACGCCGCTCCCGAGCAGATTCTCGGCCGGCGCCCGGGCCCGGCCGCCGACCAGTTCAGTCTGGCGGTGATTCTGTTCGAGCTGCTGGCGGGGTCCAGGCCGTTCCTTCGCGGCGGCAAGCCGATCTCGCGCGTGCTGCGGGAGATCGAGCGCGAACGCCCGCCGCGGCTCCCCTGGGGCGATCGCGACCTGCGTGCCATCGTCGCGCGCGCTCTCGCCCAGGATCCGCTGGCGCGGCACCTCAGTGTCGGCGAGTTCGCCGGGGCGCTTGCCCTCTGGCTCGCCGAGCGCGCCCCAGTCGGCGCCTGACCGCGAGCTCCCGGCGACGAGCGCCGAGCGGTTGAAGCCGGCGCCGCAATGGGAGAGCACCGGCTGGCCCGAGCGCACCAGGCGCGCACCGAGTTGGGCGATGCCGTGCAGTCGGTCGAGATCGGGCAGATCCTCGTCGAAGATCGGAAAGTAGAGATAAAGCGTGTGGTTGGGCAGCACCGGCACGCCGTGGTCGATGCCGCCCTCGAGATCGATCACCACCCTCACCCCAGCGGCGTCGAGATGGCTCCAATCGCGAATCGCCGGCGAGATGAAAAGGCGCCGCTCGTCGTCGATCGGAAAGAGGCTGAAGTCGAGCGGGTTCTTCGTAGCGGTCATCGTTCTCTCCGCGGCCGGAGGCGCCGGAGCCTCCCCTTCGGAGGGGTTACATCTTGCCGTAGTTCGGACCGCCACCGCCCTCGGGTGGCACCCAGTCGATGATCTGGTACGGATCCATGATGTCGCAAGCCTTGCAGTGCACGCAGTTCGAGGCGTTGATCTGCAGGCGCCTGCCGGCGGCGACGGTGCTGTCGTCGACGATCTCGTAGACCCCAGCGGGGCAGAAGCGGGTGCACGGGTTGCCGAACTCGTGCACGCAGCGCTCGACGCAGATCGAGGTGTCGGCGAC
This sequence comes from Thermoanaerobaculia bacterium, assembly GCA_039932055.1. GTDB lineage: Bacteria > Acidobacteriota > Thermoanaerobaculia > Multivoradales > JAGPDF01 > JAGPDF01. Next base: position 29 of record JBDTQT010000242.1, on the reverse strand, counting down.
CAGCAGGTGGACCGGCTGGTCCTCCTCCT
>JBDTQT010000241.1:0-6137 GCA_039932055.1 Thermoanaerobaculia bacterium | reverse complement strand
CGGCACTCGGGAATTCGAGGTTGGCTCCTAGTGAAGCTTGTCGCCCACCTCGAATTCCCGAGCGCCGAAACGCCCCAGGCAACGTAACTGGCCGTTCTCTGAACTGTACCGACGAGGGGTGGCCGGACCGAGGGCTCCCATAGGCGCGGAGCGCGCTTCTTCAGCGCGAGCACCTATGGGAAGCGGGCCGGACAGGACCCCGAGCACGGGCCTCGAGGCCAGGACGACGCCAGTCGGACGACGGCCCTAGTACCCCGCCCCCGACTCCTGATCGAGCAGCGCTTTGTGCGCCGGGATCTTCTCGACCAGCTGGAACGGCGTGCGGACGTCGGCCAGGTTCTCGCCGACCTGATGAATCGCCTCCTCGGCGATCGGTCCCAGCCAGCCGGCGGCGTCGGCGAGGTAGCGGATGTGCGCCGGGTCGAAGCCCATGACCCGCGCCGCGGAGGCGTCGACCGCCGGCAGGTTGGTGCCGACGACGAGCACTCCTGCCGCCTTGGCGGTGCCGAGGATCGGACCGTCGCCCTCCATGCCGACGATCCCGTCGATGATCGCGAGCTGCGGCCGCACGGTCGCGTTGATGTCGAGGATCGACTCCTGCAGGCCGGCGTAGTGCAGCACGTTCTTCGGCCAGCCGTAGTAGCTCCCCGGCATGAGGCCGAAGAGGTTCTTCATCGCCAGTGTCGCACCGGCCCAGTGGTGCGTCTTCAGCTTGGCGAGCGAGACGATCCAGTCGATCTCCGCCAGCACCGCCGGCAATGTCAGCCGGACGAGGCCCGAGCGCTGGCCGGCGTTGGCGACCGCGAAGCCGCGCTGGCGGTTGAGATCGACGAAGCGCAGCTTCTCGTCGACCAGGACCTGGGCGAGGCCCGACTCCTCGAGCACCAGGATGGTGTCGCGGCGGTGGCCCGGCCCTTCGCCGACCAGCACCTCGGCGGCGCCCAGCGCGCGCAGCGCCTTGGCCGCGGAGCGGACGACCTCCGGATGGGTGTTGATGTGGCCGGCACCAGCGGTGGTCTCGACGAGATTCGGCTTGAGCAGGACCCGCTTCCCCGCCACGGCACCGCGAGTGATGCCGACCTCGGCCAGGGCGGCGCGCAGGATCGGCTCGAGGTCGACCGTGTACGACGTGGCGCGCGCCACGCAGACCCGCGGCCGCAGGTCACGCCGGCAGCCGGCGAGAGTACCGGTGGTGAAGATCGCCGCGGCGGCGAGGAGCTCGCGGCGCGACGGCCGCTGCGTGACCAGCCAGTCGCGACTCACGAGGTCTCCCGCAACGCCGCCAGGAGTCCGCGCGGCGCCTGGGTCGCCACGGCGAGCAGAGCGAGCTCGGCGCTGTCGTAGCTGCCGTAGCGCTGCTCGCGCGCCAGAGTCTCGCGGATCGCGGTCGCCGCGAAGCCCGCCGGCGCCCCCTTCCAGGCGCTCCAGGCGAGGAGCGTCCAGCCGAGGGCGAGCGGCGTGCGCATCTTCGGTGCGAAGTCGTCGAAGTAGGCGAGGCTCGCGGCGATGGCCGTAGCGGGGACGTGGCCGGCAAGCGCCGCGAGGACCAGGCCGGTCGACTCCGGTGCCGGCCGCAAGTCGGCGCCGAAGACGCGCGAGTTGCCGTAATTCCAGCCCCCGGAGGCGATCTGGCGATCGAGCAGCAGGGCACGCCCTTCGCGCGCCCGGGGATGGTCGCCCTGCCCGGCGGCGTCGAGCGCCAGCAGCACGAGCGCGGTCGGCTCGGCCCACGAGAAGGTGCGTTCGATCCAGGACCAGCCGGCGAGCTCGGTGTCGACGGTGACCGGGCTCATCGGGGAGCGCGGAAAGTGATTCCCCTTCTGTGCCAGGAGGAAGGCGACGGCGCGCTCGCGCGCGGCGGCGAATTCGCGCCGGTCGTGCCAGGCGAGGACGGCGATGGCGGTCGGAGTGTACGCCCCGGGGTGGAGTGGCGAGAGGCTCACGCGGCCGTCTCCGGCCTGCAGGCGAGCGATCGCCATGTTCGCAGCGTGCGCAGCGTGCGCGGCGCGCTCGCTCGCGGCGTCCACTGGCGATCGCCGGGCGGCCAGACGCAGCGCCAGCGCCCGCCAGACCGTAGCCTCGACGGAGCTCTCGGTCTCGTCCGGCCGGGCGAGCGTCGTGCCGTCCTCGTGCGAGCGCTCGGCGAGCCGCCCGAGCAGCTCGCCCGCGAGTTCCTTCATCGTGGAGTCGGCCATCACTCTTCCGAGGTGCATTCTAGTCGGCAGTCGGCGATTCTTCGCTGTGGGACAATCGCCGCGGCATGACCTGGGCGAAGCTCGAGACAGCGGCGGTGGCGCGGGCCCTGGCGGCTATAGCCGCGGAACCGGGCGATCTGGCGGAGGTCTACTTCGAGCGCCGGGTCGACGCCGAGTGGCCGCCGGCTGAGGCGCGGTGCGGCCTGCGGATCTGCAGCGAGGAGGGTCTGGCGGTGCGGCTGGTGCGCGGCGACCGCGCCTGGGTCGCCAGCCGCGATGGCATCACCGGCGGCGAGCTGGCGAGTGCCCTGCGCCAGGTGGCGCGCGCGCAACCGCCGGCGATGGTCGAGCCGGAGCTCGCGGTGGGGCCGCTGCCAACAGTGCCCGTGGCCACGCTGCGCAGCTTCGCCGGTGAGCTCGAGCGCGCCATCCGGCGGCATCACGTGGCTTTTCCCTTCCGGTTGACGACGCGCTGGCACCGCCGCGATCTCCAGGTCGTCGGCCCGCGTTGGGTGCCCGAGAGCGAGCGCGAGGTCTTCTACAGTCTCGACGTCGAGCTGCCTTGGGGCCGCTTCGGCGCCCTGGCGACGGCTCTCCAGGCGGGCGAGGCCGAGCGCGTCGCGCTCGCTCTCGTGGCCCGCTTTCGGGCGCGCGAAGCGCCGCCGCCGCCGGACGGCCGCTACCCGTTGCTGCTCGCGCCGGGGGCCACGGCCGTGATGCTGCACGAGGCTGTCGGCCACGCGCTCGAAGCCGATCTCCTGGAGGAGGCCGGGCACGGCACGCCGCGCTTTGCCGGTTCCGCCGGCTCGAGTGGGTCCAGTGGCACCGGTACCGGCGGCGCAGGATCGCCGGCGCTCGACGTTCTCGACGATCCGCGGCGGGCGCCGCGCGGCGTCGACCGGACGACCGACGACGAAGGGCAGCCGGTGGTGCGCCGCTGGCTGGTTCGCGGCGGCAGCATCGACCAGCCGATCGCCGACGCGCTGCACGCGGCGCGCTCGGAGCTGCTGGCGGGCTCAGGCTTCCGTGGCAGCCGCCACCAGACCCCGCTGCCGCGCACCCATCATCTCGAGCTCCTGCCGGGCGAGGCCGACATGTCAGCGCTGCTGCGCGCCGCCGACGGCGGTCTCCTGGTCTCCGAGCTCGACCAGGGAACGCTCGACCCGAGGAGCGGCGAGGTCGTGCTGCACGCCCCTTGCGGCCGCTACATCCGCGACGGCGAGCCGGCCGAGAGTTGCGGGCCGTTTCAGCTGCGCAGTCGCGTGCCTGAGCTGCTCGCGGCAGTGGCGGCGGTCGGCGCCGACCCGCAGGCCGCCGGCGCCGGTTGGTGCGCCAAGGGGGGGCAGCGCCGCGCCGTCTGGGCGACCGCGCCATCCGTCGTCCTGGCGGCGATCGAGATCTGCGGTGGCCGAGGAGAGCGATGAGCGTCAGCCCCGAAGCCGAAGCGCTACTCGCCGGCCTGCGCCTCCGCGGCTTGGCGGAGGCGGAGATCTACGAGAAGAGCGGCCGCAGCCGGCGCTTCGTGCGCGAGGCGCCGGCCGCCGCGCCGGTGCGGATGACCCAGGCGATGGCGACCGAGGCCGGCTGGGCGCTGCGCGCCGGCGACCGCCGGCGCTCGCTCTTCGTCGCCGCCAGCGGCACCGCCGACCCGGGAGTGCAACTGCCAGAGCCGAGCCCGCATCCGCTGCGCCTGCCGGAGCCGCCCGCTCTGGCGGCGTCGCCGGCGGCCGCCACGGGCGAAGCGTGGAGTGCGCCGGCTGACTTCGACGCGCCGCTCGCCACGGAGTCGGTCGCCGCCACCCTGTTGGCGGCGCTCGAGCGCGAGCTGCGTCGCGAGCTGCCGGCCAGCCGATTGGTGACGGCGTGGCTCGAAGACGGCGCCTCCGAGTCGGCGCTCCTCTCGACTTCAGGGCTGCGTGCCGAGTGGCGCGCGCGCGCCGCGTCGTTGCGCCTCGAAGTGGAGGACCGCGGCCGGCGTTGCCGCTTCGAAGGCGCCGAGCGCGAGGCCCGCCAGTTCGAGCCGCGCGCCCTGGCGCTGCGCCTGGTCGATCGGCTCTGCGCGCTCGAAGCGGGCGCCGGCGGTGCCCTGGCAGCGGCCGCTGCGGCCGCTGCGGTCGCTGCGATCGACGCGAATCGGCCGCTGCTGCTCGCCGCGCCGCTCGCGGCGCGTCTACTGCAGGCGCTCGCGCCGCTCTTCCTCGGTCCGGCGGCGAGCGCTCGGATCGCCGCCCTGGGGGCGCTGTCGCCGGAGCTGACGCTCGTCGACGACGACCGGCTTGCCGCCGGCGTGCTGGTGGCGCCGGTCGACGGCGAAGGGTTGCCCTCCGGCCGCACGTTGCTCGTCGAGGAGGGTCGCTTCGTGCGGCCGCTCCTCGCCTGGTGGGAGGCCGGGCGCGTTGCCGTGCCCGGCTGCGCCCGGCGGGCGAGCTGGCGCGATCTGCCGCGCCGGGCGCCGACCCATCTCTTCGTCGCGCCGAGCACGACCGCGGTCGTCGATCTCGTCGCCGCGGGCGGTGCCGGCGCCTACCTGCTCGACGCCGAGGGGCCGGTGCGGATCGATCCGGCGAGCCTCGCCTTCGAAGTCGCGGTCTCGGGGCTCCAGCTCGCGGCCGGGCGCGCGGTGGCGCCGCTCGGTCCGGTCCGGCTGTACGGCGACGTGAAGAGCCTGCTGGCCGGCATCCGCGCGCGCGGGCGAGATCTGCATTTCGTCCCCGGCGACGGCATGTTCGGCGCGCCGTCGCTGCTGGTGGGCGGGCTGCGTCTGCTGCCGGAGTGAGCTTCCGGCTGGTAGTCTCGCGCCATGCAGCTCGGAATCCTCGGTCTCCAGAAAGCCGGCAAGACGACGCTCTTCAACACGCTGACCGCCTCGCACGAAGCGACGGGGAAGTTCCTCGCTTCGGACGCCACGCACCTGGGGGTCGCGAAGGTGCCCGACCCACGGCTCGCGGCGCTGCGCGATCTGTTCCACCCGAAGAAGTACACGCCGGCGACGGTCGAGTACGTCGACATTCCCGGCCTCACGAAGGGGGAGGGGGCGGAGAGCCTCGACCTGGCGAAGCTGAAGACGGTGGACGCCCTGCTGCACGTCGTGCGCGCCTTCGAAGACGCGGAGATTGCGCACCCGGACGGCGGCGTCGATCCGCTGCGCGACGTCCACACCATCGACCTCGAGCTCATCCTGTCGGATCACACGCTGATCGAGCGCCGGCTCGACCGTCTCGAGAAGGCGGCCAAACGCGGCCCCTCTGCCGAGGACGAGCGCGAGAAGAAGCTCCTCAAGGAGATCATCCTGCCGGCGCTCGAGGCGGAGCGCCCGGTGCGCGCTCTCACTCTCGAGGCCGACGACGAGCGTCTGCTGCGCGGCTATCAGTTGCTGACCGCGAAGCCGATGCTGGTGGTGCTCAACGTCGGCGAGAGCGCGGTGGCGAGTGCCACGCCGAAGGACTACGGGCTCGACACTGCGAAGCATCCGGCGATCGTCGTCTCGGCGCCGATCGAAGAGGAGATCTCGCGCCTCTCCGATGCCGAGCAGAAGGAGTTTCTCGGCGATCTGGGCCTCACCGAGCCGTCGCTCGACCGCGTGCTGCGCGCCAGCTTCGAGCTCCTCGGCCGCATCGCCTTCTTCACCGTCGGCGAAGACGAGGTGCGCGCCTGGACGATCCGCCGCGGCATCCACGCCAAAGAGGCCGCCGGCACCATCCACTCCGACATCGAGCGCGGCTTCATCCGCGCCGAAGTCGTCGCCTGCGCGGCCCTTCTCGAACACAAAACTCTCGCCCACTGCCGTGACAAGGGTCTGCTGCGCCTCGAAGGCAAGGAGTACATCGTCCTCGACGGCGATGTCATCAATTTCCGGTTCAACGTCTGAGCGGCGTCCTCAGCTCCATTCGTCGATCTCGACCAGGCGGGTCTCCATCATGCCGGTGCTGTCGCTGGTCGGCA
>JBDTQT010000240.1:0-6143 GCA_039932055.1 Thermoanaerobaculia bacterium | reverse complement strand
TGGGAATCTCGGCATCGACCTTGTCGGTCGAGATCTCGAACAGCGGCTGGTCGCGTTCGACCTTCTCGCCCACCTTCACCAGCCACTTGGTGATCGTCCCTTCGGCGATCGACTCGCCCATCTGCGGCATCACGACTTCGGTTGCCATTCTCCGCCCTCGCCTCGTTCAGTCGTTCGATCCTGCGCCTCCAATCCTACCCCAGTCGATGACCCGGACTACCTTCGGGGATGGTCAAGAGCGCTGCGCTGTGCGCGAAAGCAGCACGGGCGCCGCACCCTCAAGGGTGCAGCGCCCGCGCCTCTGTTGCACTGGCCGGAGAGCCGCGGCAGAACGCCGCGGCTCGTGGAGGGTTTGGCCTAGTAGTGGATGGTAACGAACAGGGCGAAGACGTTCGCCGTGTAGTCCGAGTAGGTCGAGTCGAGGAAGAGCGAGCGGTTCGCCGTGGCGTCCCGCACCGCACCCGGCGAACCGCCGGTCTCCTTGAGGATGCCCTGCATGTAAGGCTCGACCAGATCCCACTGCCAGTCGTCCAGCTTGTAGGGCTCGTAAAGGTACTTGGCGCCGAAGCCGAAGTGCTCGTTGAGCTCCCAGGAGTAGGCAATCTGGCCGCTCAAAAGACTGCTCGAGAAATCGGGCACGGCGTAGGCGACGCCGTCGTTGATGGTCGGCGTGCCGAGATTCACGGTGTCGTAGCTGCCTTTGTAGTCGTTGTAGTCGATCTGGATGTCGAGCTTGCCCTTCGCCCCCAGCTTGGCGTCGAAAGCCAGGCCGGCCCACAGCACATCGTCGTCCTGGGTGCGGCGCCAGGCGTTGGTCGGACTGAACTGCGGCGAGTCGGCGGTGAGGGTGGTCTTGGCGGTCGCCTCGCTGGTCCATTTGCTCGAATCGAGCCCGACCGACAGCGACAGGTTCCAATTCTCGGCGCCGTGGGAGAGAGAGAGCGCCAGCGAGTCGTTGGCAGTCTCGTTCAGCCCGTACGCCTGCGACGGATACGGATTCGAGGTCGAAGGCGGCGTCGGCTCCGGCAGCACGCCCGGGAAGTCGTCCTGCCAATTCTGGTAGACGAAGCCAAGCGTGGTGCCTTCGGCCAGCATCCAGGTAAGTTCGGCGCCGTAGCGCGTCCGATCACGGTTCCAGACGTCGAAAGCACGCAGGCGCGAGGTCTCGAAGCCGACGTGGTAAATGCCGTCGGCATCCCGGCTGGCATCGAGGTAAGTCAGCCGGGCCTCGAAGTTCTCACCGAATGCGAGCCGCAGCTTCGCCGACAGCTGCTCCTCTGAGGTCGACTTCACCTGACGCTCGTCGTAGTCCATGCCGGTGTTGACGTACTCGACGTCCAGCGTCGCCGGATCACCGAAGCGCCAGGCACCGCCGACACTCCACGACGTGCGCTTGTAGCCGCCCGGCTCGTTGAAGAGAACCCGGGTGCCGGCGGCGTTGCGCTGACCGACGCCAGGACGGAAGTAGGAGTCGCCCGCCGAAGCGTAGCCGGGAAAGAGGATCGACGGGGTCTTGTCGTCGTATTCGTAGACCCGATAGGCGCCGCGCAGCGAGAGGGGATCGAGCGGGCGTGAGGTCACCCGCAGGTCGAGCCGCGTCGTCTGGACCTCGCCGTCGAGACTGGCCCGCGGCAACGCCACATCCTTGGCCAGCACATCGTCCGGCGTGCCGCCGATGCCGTCGGCGCCGTTGCCATAGATGACCGCCGGATTGATCGTATAGGCGAGGAACGGATCGTTCTGTTTCATCGTCGCGGCCGAATAGCTGGCGTTGACGCGCGTGCGGGCCGGCAGATTCACTCCACCCGTCATGTTGAAGCGCTCGTAGTCGTTGTCCGGATAGAGGTCGAGCTGAGCCTGGGCAAAGCGGCCCCGGTTGTTGGTGTTGGCGGTCGCTCCGGAGGGCTCCTGGTCGGATCCGGGGGTGAGCCCCGTCCTCGAGGATGTCGCGCCGGGCAGCCCTTCGAAAGGGTTGTCCCAGGTGAGGCTGCCGATCGAGTTGGTGAACGACGACTCCTGCCAGCCGGCGTTGAAGAACCAGCCCTGATGATGGAAACCGGTGCCCAGGCCGTAACTTCTGTCCTTCCAGTCGACCGGCATGGGAAGCTCGTTGCTGCGCGGCTCGAACCGGTTGCGGTCGAACGAGTTCACCGTCTGGCGGCGAATGTAGGTTCCGCTACCGATCCTGCCCGTGCCGGACTTGCTCTCGTCCTTCGCCGCGACCGCGACCGACCAGTGCTGGGTAATGTCGAAATCCGCCTTCACCTTGCCCGTGTCGCGGCGCGTCTCGAGATCGATCGTGTGGGCGTTCTGCGCCAGGATACCGTTCATGAACGTCCGCGCCTGCGCCGTGTTCGGCGCCGGCGTGGCGGTGAAGAACGATTCGATCTGGCCCTGCACAGCGTCCGGGATCTCCAGATTCCCGCCTGAACGAGTCCACAGACTGGTCGCGCCCTCGGAGAGGAAATGCGGCGTCTGGACCCAGGAGGCGTCGACCCGGAACCGGCCGGCGAGGCCCCAACGCAGGCCGGCGCGCTGATCGCGCCGCCCGACGTTATCGGCGGTCATGTCGAAGCTCCAGGGGCTCTCGGCGTTCTCGAAGTCCAGCACGCCATTGTCGAGCAGGGCACCGTCCGATAGATCCCGGTACTCCTCGGCCTTCGAGGTGCGATCGCCGGAGATGTCGGCGAAGATCCCTCCCAGATCGAGCGAGAAACGCCAGGGGTTGGGCTCGGCGGCGGCGAGCGGCAGTGCGAAAAGTGCAGACAGGCAGACCCCGGCGAGGGCGGTCGCGAGCAGGCGGTTGTCACGATTCATGAGCGTTCTCCTGATGAGCACTTGAAACTCAGCGCTGGAAAAGCGGGCCCGACGGGTGGTTGGAACCGTGGATCTGCGAGTGGCAGTTCAGGCAGGAGCGGTTGCTGTTCCATGCCGAGGAGTCGAGGCCGGCAACCGTCTGGTGGCGACCCTGGAGATGGCAGCTCTCGCAAAGTTGAGAAGCGCGAGCGACCAGCAGATCGGTGTTGTTGCTGCCGTGCGGATCGTGGCAGGTCTGGCAGTCTTCGCGCACCGGGCTGTGCTCCCAGAGGAAGGGACCACGCTTCTCCTGATGGCAGCCGTAGCACAGGTCGTTCACCGAATCGGCCTTGATCAGCTTCTCGCTCAGCCCACCGTGGGGGTTGTGGCACGACGCGCAGTCCATCTGGCCTTCGCGCAATGGGTGGCGCGAGCGCTGGGTCATGGCGACGTTCATCGTCGTGTGGCACGACAGGCAGAGCTGCGTCGTACCGGTCATGGCGATCCCCCGGCGCTCGACCTGTGCCGAATGCACCGAGTGGCAATCGATGCAAGCGAGACCGGAGGCCTCGTGCGCGCTGCCGCTCCAGAAGGCATGCTGCTCGTTGTTGTTGTGGCAAGAGGAACAGACGGCGTTCGAAGCGAGCGTGCCCGCCTCGCGCGGCGTCTGGACGTCGCCCGGCTCGCCGGTCTCGGCGTGCTTCGCGGCGCCGTTGTGGCAGCTCTCGCAGCTCGCCGCGGCGTAGGCGTCGTCGTGCGCGAAAGCCTTGCCATGGTGCGATCCAGCGAACGCCGTTGCGAGGTCAGCGTGGCACTCGGCGCAGGCCGGGACTTCTGCGGCGACTGTCGTCGCGAACGCCAGCGAAAGCGCGAAAGCCAGAGCCGCCGTCATCCACAGGCGGTGGGAGAGGCTACTGGTGCGGACATTGCTCATTTCGACTCCTCCAGGATAGGTCCTTACGAAAGATTTTCGCGGAAACAAAGAAAACAAACAAACACGGCGGGGGGGGGGGGGGCCACCCGCAGGGGTGGCGCAAAGAGGTCCAGCAGCGGAGCCCCCAACGCTATTGCGCGAGCAGCGCGCGGATCCGGCCGATCAGTTTCTCGGCATTCGGCAGGTATTCGTCTTCGAGCGGCGGCGAGTAGGGAACAGGGGTGTCGAGGCAGCAGACGCGGGCCACCGGGGCGTCGAGATGCCAGAAGGCCTTCTCCGCTACCCGTGCCGCGACCTCGCCGGCGAACGAGCCGGTTTGCGGCTCCTCGGTCAGCACGATAATGCGGCCGGTCTTCTGCGCCGTGGCGAGGATCGCCTCCTCGTCGAGCGGCTTGAGGGTGCGCAGGTCGAGGACCTCGATTTCGATCCCTTCCGCCGCCAGCCGCTCGGCCGCCTCGAGTGCGACATGCAGCATGGCGGCGTAGGTGATGACCGAGAGGTGCTTGCCGGCGCGCGCCAGGCGCGCCTTGCCGAGCGGCACGAGCGGCGCCGCCGGATCGATCGTCCCCTTGATGCGCCGGTAGAGATACTTGTGCTCGAAGAAGAGCACCGGGTTGTCGTCGCGGATTGCCGAGCGGATGAGACCGTAGGCATCTTCGACGGTGCCGGGATAGACGATCTTCAGCCCCGGCGCGCGATTGAAGTAGGCCTCCGGGTTCGCCGAATGGAACGCCGAGCCCGAGACCCTTCCCCCCGACGGTCCGCGCATGACCATCGGCACCTTCTGGCCCCAGCGGTAGTGATTCGTGCCGGCGCAGTTGACGATCATGTTGAAGGCGTTGGCGATGAAGTCGATGAACTGGAACTCGACCACCGGGCGCAGGCCCATCATCGCCGCGCCGATCGCCGCGCCGACGAAGCCCGACTCGGCAATCGGCGTGTCGATCACCCGCTCCGGCCCGAACTCGTCGAGCAGGCCCGCCGTCAGCTTGAAAGCACCGCCGTAGATGCCGATGTCCTCACCGATCAGGAAGACCGTCGGATCGGCCTTCATCTCGTCCCACAGCCCCTGGCGGATGGCGTCGAGGAAAGTGACCTCTTTCAGCTCCGCGCTCACGCCTGTCCTCCTTCGGCGTAGACCCCTTCGCGGGCGCGTTCGGGCGGCGGCATCGGCGAGGCGAGGGCGTAGTCGACCTCGGCATCGAGCTCGGCGTGGATCTTCGCCACGATCGCCTCGAGCTCTGCCGCCGTCGCCAGGTCGCCGGCCAGCAGGTGGCGCTCGAAGCGGTCGATCGGATCCTTTTTCTTCCACTCCTCCAGGAGCTCCGGCGGCACGTAAGAGGCATCGTCGTGCTCGGCGTGCCCCTTCATGCGGAAGGTCTTGACCTCGAGGAGCTGCGGGCCCGAGCCGGCACGCGCCGCCGCGATCATCGCCCGCGCCGCCTCGTAGACCGCCAGGACGTCGTTGCCGTCGACGATGCGCGCCGGCACGCCGTAGGCGGCGGCACGCTGCGCCAGGTCCTTGATCTTCATCTGCTTCGCGGTCGGGGTCGAGTAGGCGTAGCCGTTGTGCTCGGCGACGACGACCAGCGGCACGCCCAGCACCGCCGCGACGTTCATGCCCTCGTGGAAGTCGCCGGTCGAGGTGCCGCCGTCGCCGATGTAGGTCATGGCGACGTAGCTCTTGTGCTGGAGCTTCGCTGCGAGACCGACCCCGGCCATCACCGGTACCAGCGCCCCGAGCATCGAGATCGGCGAGATCAGGCCGCGCTTCAAGTCACCGAAGTGGAGGTTGCAGTCCTTGCCGCCGGTCGGGCTGCCGCCGCGCGCCATGTACTGGGTGAACACCTCGCGCGGCGAAACACCGCGCACCAGCATGGCGCCGAGGTTGCGGATCAGCGGCGCGACGACGTCGTCGGGACCGAGAGCATAGGCGGTGCCGATCGAGATCGCCTCCTGCCCGCGGCTGCCGTAGAGGCCGCCGACGACCTTGCCCTGGCGGTAAAGGTTGATCAGGCGATCTTCGACGAGCCGGTTGAGCTTGAGCAGGCGGTAGAGCTCGAGCTGTTGCTCGCGCGATAGGGAGGTCTTCGCGAGCTTCTCCTGCGGCTCGGCCGAGGAGGGATGCAGCGGCCCCAGACTCACGAGTGGATCGCCGGGCCGAGCGTGGCGTGCGCCGCCTCCATCACCGCCTCCGAGAGGGTCGGATGGGCGTGGATAGTGTGCATCAGCTCTTCGGTGGTCATCTCGGCTTGCAGCGCCACACAGGCCTCGGCGATCAGGTCGGTCGCATGCGGGCCGATGATGTGCACTCCCAGGATCTCGTCGTACTTCTTGTCGCGGACGATTTTCACGAATCCCTGCGCCTTGCCGAGGATGCGCGCCTTGCCGCTCGCCATGAAGCTGAACTTGC
>JBDTQT010000239.1:0-6144 GCA_039932055.1 Thermoanaerobaculia bacterium | reverse complement strand
CCTTGCCCTCCTTGTCGCCGGGGTACCAGTTCTGCACCGTCGAGTACTTGATCGAAGAATCCGCGTGCGCCACCAGCTCGACCACGGCGGCATGCAGCTGGTTCTCGTCGCGCATCGGCGCGGTGCAGCCTTCGAGATAGGAGACCGCGGCGCCCTCTTCCGCCACGATCAGGGTGCGCTCGAACTGCCCGGAGTTCCGGGCGTTGATCCGAAAGTAGGTCGAGAGCTCCATCGGGCACTTGACGCCCTTCGGCACGAAGACGAACGAGCCATCGGAGAAGACCGCGCTGTTCAGGGTGGCGAAGAAGTTATCGGAGTAGGGGACGACGGAGCCCAGGTACTTCTGCACCAGCTCGGGGTGCTCGCGCACCGCTTCGGAGAAGGAGCAGAAGAGGATCCCCATCTCGTTGAGCTTCGCCTTGAAGGTCGTTGCGACCGAAACCGAGTCGAAGACCGCGTCCACCGCGACGCCAGCGAGCGCCCCACGCTCATGCAGCGGGATGCCGAGCTTCTCGTAGGTCTTCATGAGCTCGGGATCGACGTCGGCGAGCGTCTGCGGGCCGTCTTTTTTCGACTTCGGCGCGGCGTAATAGATGATCGACTGGTAGTCGATGGGCGGATAGTGGACGTTCTGCCAGGTCGGCTCGGTCATCGTCAGCCAGTGGCGGTAGGCCTTGAGGCGCCATTCGAGCAGCCACTCCGGCTCCTGCTTGAAAGCGGAGATCTGGCGCACAGTCTCTTCCGAGAGACCGGGCGGCAGGGTCTCCTGTTCGATGTCGGTGATGAAACCGAACTTGTACTCCTGGGTCGCCAGCTGTTCGATGGTCTGGGTATCGGTCGTGGTCATCTAACCTCCAACGTCAATGCGATTCGATCCGTCTGGCCTGGACTCTGGCTGCCGGGTCGAGGCGCGCCAGCGCTCCTGCCAGGCCGGGCCCCAACTGCGCCAACCTCGGGGCCGTCTCGCCGGCGAGCTCGGCCAGAGTCACCCCCTCCAGCGCCTCGAAGACCGCCTTGTTGATGCGCTGCCACGGTCCTCGCACGGTGCAGAAGTGCTCGCGGTCGCATTCTCCCGGCGAGCCTTCGATACAGACCGTAAGCGCCACCGCCCCCTCGAGCGCCCGCAGAATCTCCGCGGCATGAATCTCGGCCGCCGACCTGGCCAGTGCGTAGCCCCCTTTGACGCCTCGATGCGACGCCAACAAACCCTGTCGCACCAATAGCTTGAGGATCTTGCTCACCATCGGCAGCGGCAGCTTCGTCTCGGCCGAGAGCTCCGGCGCGTTCATCGCCGCACCCGGCTCAGCGGCCAGCCGGGTGAGCAGGACGAATCCGTAGTCGGTCTGCTTGGTCATCCGGATCATGGGGAGCGCCTCGTGGAATCAGGACTTGTACAGTCCGGTTTCCAGCCAATGATACGGACTTGCGCCGGAAAGTCAACGGCGAGGCCCGGATTCGGCCGGCAGTCGGCAGGATCGGGGGAGCCCTAGGGCTGCTTGAGGGCGGGCTCGTCGAGAGCCGCGGTAGTGCCGGGGCCAGCGAGACCGCCGACTGCGCCAGCCTCGGGCAGTGCGGCTGGCAGGCTCTCCCCCGAGTCGAGGAGGATCGCAACCCAGCCCCAGCCCGTGCTGTGCTCGAGCAGAATCTTGATGGTGACGGTGAGCGGCACCGAGAGGAACATGCCGACCGGTCCCCAGACCCAGCCCCAGAAAATGAGCGAAAGAAAGACCACCAGCGTCGACATGCCGAGCCGCTTGCCCAGCAGCGCCGGCTCCGCGAGATTGCCGAGCAGCGTCCCGATCACCAGGTAGCCTGCGCCGACCACGAAGGCCTCGATCAGGTCGAACTGGACAAAGGCCAGCAGCATCGCCGGCGCCGCAGCGAGGATCGCGCCGATGTTCGGGATGAAATGGCAGGCGAAAGCCACCAGCGCGCAAAGCACCGGAAAGTCGATCCCCACGGCCGCCGTCCAGAAGCCGACGGCGATTCCGATCACGGCCGCCATCAGCGTCTTGATGAGCAGGTAGCGCTGCAACTCCTGCGACACCGCGCCGAAGCGCGACAACGGCTCGCGCAGGCGCGCCGGCAGACGCGCGAGCTTGCGCGGCATCGCCGCCGCTTCGAAGAGGATGAAGATCAACGTCAACAGAACGATCGTCCCCTGGGAAAACAGGTGCGCCAGTCCCTTGACCGTGCCGCCGGCGAAGGCGGCGAGGGTCTCCGGCTGGCGCCACTGGGGCGGCACCCAGTCGAGGATGGTGATGCCTTTCGCCTGCCACCATTCAATGGTGTAGGCGATCCGGTCGGACATCTGCGAGTAGTAGTGCGGACCGAGCTCCCGCAACCTTCCGACCGCGCCCAGAAAGAGAATCACGAAGACGGACGCCCCCGCCGCGAGCACCAGCATCGTCAGGAGAACGGCGAAAAAGACCGGCCATTTGCGGTCGATCAGCCAGCGCTGGAGGGGCAGCGCGAGAATGGCGAGAAAGAGGGCAAAGGCGACCGGCACGAGGATCGGCGCAGCGAGCTTGAGACCCGCTACGACGAGAAAGCCCGCGGCGATACCGGTCAGCGCTCCAAAGGTCGGGCGCGCGGGAACGACGGGGCTGGCCGGCATGGCGCGAGTTTATACCCCGGCTCAGCGCCCGGGTGCCACCGCCATCGACAGCGCCGGCCCCCAGATCGCGACCGCGCCGAGCGCCAGCGCGAGGAGCATCAGACCCGCCGCCAGCCGTCCGCCCGGCAGCGGATCGGATGACTCCCAGCGGAAGAGCATCGAGTTGAGCACCAGCCCGATCACCCCGAACAGGAGGAGGACTGCGATCGGTCCGGCGAGGGCCGCGGTCGGCAGGCCGGCGATCATCGCCCGCTGCAGGCCCTCGTTGAGATAGGTCGCCGGCAGGAGCCGCCCCAACTGCTGCACCCACGCCGGCAGGAGGAAGAACGGCATGGCGGCGCCGGAGAGGAACATCTGCGGAAAGACGATCAGGTTGGTGAGCGCCGGGGCCGAGCGCGTGTCCCGCCCGATGCAGCCGACGAACAGGCCGAGGGGCACGAAGGCGAGCTCGCCGGCAAACAGCATCAGCGCCAGATTACCCAGCGAGCCGTGGATCGGAAAGCGGAAGATCGCCAGGGCGAGCCCGAGCTGGAAGAGGAGCGCGGCCGAGAGGTTCGCCATGGCGTGCACCATGTGGCCGGCGACGACGGCCCCGGCCGGCGTCGGGGTGACCCGCAAGCGGCGCAAGGCGCCGCGCTCGCGCTCGGCGACGAGCCGCATCGAGTAGCCGAAGAAGGCCGAAGTGATGGTGGTCAGCGTGAGCAGGCCCGGCATCATGTAGGCGACCTTCTCGGGCTTGCCTTCGGCGAAGATGAAACCGAAGACGAACAGGAAAAGCTGCGGAAAGGCGAGCGTCCAGAAGATCGCCGCCCGCGAACGCGAGTTCTCGATCAGGTAGGACCGGGCCAGGGCCAGGGAGCTGCGGACAACGCTCATGCGCTCTTCTCCTCCTTCTCCTGATTCTCCTGATCGCCGTCTTGTGCGTTTTCGCCCATCCACTCCAGGTAGACGTCCTCCAGGGTCGGCCGGCGCATCCGCAGATCGACCAGTTTGCCGCCGCCGGCGCGCAGGAGATCTCCCAGCGCCACGACGACCGCCCCCGGATCGGCGACCGAGAAGCGCAGGTGGCGGCCTTCGCGGCCCTGGGCGACGGCGCCCGCAGCCTCGAGCGGCGTGGCGTCGAACGGCCCCTCGACCTCGATCCACAGCGTCGACAGGCCGGCCGCCCGGCCGATGAGCTCGAACGGCGAGCCGTCCGCGACGACCCGTCCCTGGCGCAGCAGGATCACTCGCTTGCAGAGTTTCTCGGCCTCCTCGATGTAGTGGGTGGTCAGGAGGACGGTCTTGCCCGCCGCGGCGAGGCGCTCGACGATCGCGTGCACGCCGCGCCGCGCCACCGGATCGAGTGCCGCCGTCGGTTCATCGAGGATCAACAGCTCGGGGTCGTGCAGGAGCGCCAGGGCCAGCGACAGGCGCTGGCGTTCGCCGCCGGAGAGTGTGCGCACCAGGGCGCGCTCCTTGCCGGTGAGCTCCACCTGCTCGAGCACCTTTCGCGGCGCGAGCGTGCGCGGGTAGAGCGCGGCGTAGAGCCGCAGAACCTCGGAGATCCGCAACTCCTGCGGCAGCGCGGTCGCCTGGAGCTGAACCCCGATCCTCAGGCGCAGGGCTTTCGCGTCGCGCCGCGGATCGAGTCCGAAGACCGCCGCCCGGCCGGAGGTCGGTTCGCGAAGCCCCTCGAGGATTTCGACCAGGGTGGTCTTGCCGGCGCCATTCGGCCCGAGGAGGCCGACCGTGCCGCCGGCGGCGATCGCCAGGTCGACTCCAGCGAGGGCGCGCTGCCCCTCGTACTCCTTCACCAGCTTCTCGATCTCGATCAGCACGCTCTTCCTTTCGCTCTCATCCCAGTAACTCCTTCAACCGCGCATGCCCTGACCGCGAGACCGGAATCCGTGTGCCGTCGGCGAGGATCGCGATCCAGCTGTCCTTGGCGTAGAGCTCGAGACGGGCGAGGCGCTCGATGTTCAGCAGGTACGAGCGATGCACACGCACGAAACGGGACTCGTCGAGCTGCGCCTCGAGCTCGCCCATCGTCTGCTGCTTCAGCAAGCGCTTGCCGGAAACCGCGAACGAGAGGTAGTCGTCCTTGGCCTCGACGAAGTCGATCTTGGCGAGCGGCAGCACGTGCACCCGCCCCTCCTCCCGGATCAGCACGCGCTCGATCGGTCGCCCCGGCGGACGCGCCGCCGCCGCGACCGCCACGGCCGAAGGACGCGCCTGGTCGAGTGCGAGGCGCGCCGCTGCGCGCTCGATCGCCTCGCCAAGCCGCGCCGGCTCGACCGGCTTGAGCAGGTAGTCGACTGCGTGAACATCGAACGCCTTGAGCGCGAACTCGTCGTAGGCGGTGACGAAGATGACCGCCACCTTCTCGCCCAGCAGCTCCATCACCTCGAAACCGGAGAGCTTCGGCATCTGGATATCGAGGAAGAGCAGATCCGGCGCGAGCTCCTCGGCGAGCTTCACTGCGGCGAAGCCGTTGGTGGCCTCGCCGACGATCTCGACCTCGGGATGCGCGGCCAGCAGCTCGCGGAGGACCGCCCGGGCGAGATCCTCGTCGTCGACGATCAGGACGCGCATCTGCGGAATCCTCTCACTCACCGGTCCGCGCGCTCAGGCCGCCGGAACAGTGGGCAGGAGGATGCGAACACGATAGCTCTCCGGCAGCGCCTCGACGTCGACGCGGGCGCGATGTCCGTAGAGCGCTTCGATGCGGGCCCGGACGTTGGCGAGGCCGACTCCGGCGCCGCGCGACGCCGGGCGGTCGGGATCGCAGGGGTTCTCGACCACGAGCTCGAGGTGCTCGCCATGCCGCGCGGCGGCGATCGTCACCTCGCCCCCCTCGACGAGGTGGGCGATGCCGTGATGGACGGCGTTCTCGATCAGCGGCTGCAGCACGAGCGGCGGGACTGAGAAAGTGAGCGTCGCCTCGTCGATCTGGAGGCGCGAGCGCAGCCGCTCGCCGAAGCGCACCTCCTCGATCGCGAGATAGGTCTCGGCGAGGTAGATCTCCTCGGAGAGGGCGATCTGCTCCTTTTGGCCGAGCCCCAGGCTCTTCCTGAAGAAGCCGGCCATCAGGTAGCACATCCGTCGCGCCGCGGGCGGATCCGAACCGATCAGCGCCGAGACCGAGTTCAGGCTGTTGAAGAGGAAGTGCGGGTCGAGCTGCGCCTTGAGCGCCTTCAACTCGGCTTCGCGCGCGTGAACCTCGCGCTCGAGCCCGCGGCGCTCGGCGGCGCGCGAGCGCTCGACGACGACGAACAGGAAGTGCACCAGTGTCGCCAGGACGAAGAGGAAGACGCCGACGACGAAGAAGAGCGGCAGAACGATCGCGAAGCGCGCCGGCAGATCGGCAAAGCCGGCCGACCCGGCGAGAACCGCCGCCCAGAGATAACCCGCCGCCGTCCAGATCGCCGCCGAGGCGAACGACGCCAGGGTCAGCAGGAGGACGAGCTGCGGGGCGCCGGCGCGGCTCGAAGGCAGCTGGCGCACGGGGTACCAGACCGACAGGCACTGGAAGCCGTAGACCAGCG
>JBDTQT010000238.1:0-6219 GCA_039932055.1 Thermoanaerobaculia bacterium | reverse complement strand
CGCGACGTCTCGACGATCTACGAAGTGCCGCTGATGTTCGCCCGCGAGGGCCTCGACGAGACGATTCTCGATCAGCTCAATCTGCCGCGCTACGAGCGCGACCTGGCACGCTGGGAGACGCTCGTCTCGCGGGTCAAGAACCCGAAGCACAAGGTGCGCATCGGCATCGTCGGCAAGTACGTCGAGCTGCCCGACGCCTACAAGAGCCTGAACGAGGCGCTCGCCCACGGCGGCGTCGCCAACGAGACCAAAGTCGAGCTGGTCTACATCAACGCTGAAGAGATCGAGGAGGGCAGCTGGCCGCGGGCGCTGTTCGAGGTCGACGGCCTGCTGGTTCCGATCGGCTTCGGCAAGCGCGGCACGGAAGGGAAGATCCGCGCCATCCGCTACGCCCGCGAGCACCAGGTGCCGTTCTTCGGCATCTGTCTCGGCATGCAGTGCATGACGATCGAGTTCGCGCGCAACGTCTGCGGCATCAAGGACGCGACCTCGACGGAGTTCGACAACGACACCGCGCAGCCCGTCATCTTCAAGCTCAGGGACCTCCTCGGCGTCGAGGAGATGGGCGGCACGATGCGCCTGGGCGCCTACCCGTGCAAGCTCGAGGAGGGCTCGCTGGCGCGCGCGATCTATGGCGAGGAGCTCATCTCCGAGCGCCACCGGCACCGCTACGAGGTCAACCACAAGTACCTGGCGACGCTCGAGGAGCACGGGCTGGTGATCTCCGGCCGCAGCCCCGACGGCAAGTTCATCGAGATGGTCGAGCTCCCCGGGCACCCCTGGTATCTCGGCTGCCAGTTCCACCCCGAGTACAAGTCGAAGCCGACCGAGCCGCATCCGCTCTTCGTCTCCTACATCGCCGCCGCGCTCGCCGAACAGCGCAAGCGCGCCGGCGAGGCGCGGCCTGCCAAGAGCGAGGCGCGCGAAAGCCAGCTGGCGTGAGTGGACCCCGGCTCGAGCTCGCACCCGGCATCGCGATCGGTGAAGGCCACTTCCCCATCATCGCCGGCCCTTGCGTCATCGAGAGCGCCGAGACGACCCTCCGCGCGGCGGAGCTTCTCGCCGGCATCGCGCGGCGCCTCGGCCTGAAGCTGATTTTCAAGGCGTCCTTCGACAAAGCGAACCGCAGCTCCGGCAAGGCGTTCCGCGGCCCCGGCCTGGTGGCAGGGCTCGCGGTTCTCGCCGAGGTCCGACGGCAGTTCGGCCTGCCGCTCCTCACCGATGTGCACGAGCCGGCGCAGTGTTCCCCCGCCGCGGACGTCGTCGACATCCTGCAGATCCCCGCCTTCCTCTGCCGCCAGACCGACCTGCTGGTCGCCGCCGCCGCGACCGGCAAGGCGGTGAACGTCAAGAAGGGCCAGTTCATGGCGCCGGACGACATGCGGCGGGTGGTCGACAAGATCCGTGCCGCCGGCAACGACCGGGTCACCGTCACCGAACGCGGCGCATCCTTCGGGTACCACAATCTGGTCGTCGACATGCGCAGCTTCGCCTGGATGCAGCAGGACGGAATCGCCGTGATCTACGACGTCACCCACTCGCTGCAACTCCCCGGAGCCGGCGCCGAGGGCACCGGCGGCGCCCGCGAGTTCGCCGAGCCGCTCGCCCGCGCGGCGGTGGCGGCTGGCGCCGACGGCCTCTTCCTCGAGGTCCATCCCGACCCCGACCACGCCCTCTCCGATCGCGACACCCAACTCCCCCCCGACCGCGCCGAGGCGCTGCTCGCCAGCCTCCTCCGCATCCGCGCGGCCGTCCAGACCTAGGAACTCCTGCGGCAGAGCTGGCGCCAGCGAGACCGGGCCGACGGCTTCGCCGCGCTCTGACGCCGCGCTCGCCCGCCATATACTTCACGGCGATGCCCCGCTCACCCCGCGAAGTCGCCCGGCAGGTGCTCGAGATCGAAGCTGCGGCGGTCGCGGGTCTGGTCGCGCAACTCGACGAGTCTTTCGACCGCGCCGTCGAACGGCTGCGCGCGGCGCCGGGCCGGGTGGTCTGTACCGGGATGGGCAAGAGCGGCATCGTGATGCAGAAGATCGCCGCCACGCTCGCCTCCACGGGGACTCCGTCGTTCTTCCTGCACCCGGCCGAGGCGATCCATGGCGACCTCGGGATGATCGTCGAGGGGGACATCGTCCTCGCCGCCTCGTACTCCGGGACCACAGAGGAGCTGCTGCGGCTAGTCGAGATCCTCAAGCGGCTCGGCGTGCCGCTCATCGCGATGACCGGCAATCCGAGCTCGCCGATCGCCCGCGGCGCCGAGATCCATCTGCCGGTGGCGATCGACAAGGAGGCCTGTCCGCTGAACCTCGCGCCGACCGCCTCGACGACCGCGACGCTGGCGCTGGGCGACGCGCTGGCCATGGCGCTCCTCGAGGCGCGCGGCTTCACTCCCGAGGACTTCGCCCGCTTCCATCCCGGCGGCCGACTGGGCAAGCAGCTCCTCCACGTCCGCGAGGTGATGCACGCCGGCGACCGTCTACCAGAGGTCGCGACGGGAGCGTCGATGCGCGACGCGATCTACGAAATGTCGAAGAAGGGGCTCGGCATCACGGCGGTCGTCGACGACGTCGGCAATCTGGTCGGAGTCATCTCCGACGGGGACTTGCGGCGGCTGCTGGAGAAGGACGAACAGATCCTCCGCCGCACCGCCGGCGAGTGCATGCGCCCGCGGCCGCGCACGATCGACGGCGACGAGCTCGCTCCGGCAGCGCTCCAGAAGATGGAGCAGAACCGCATCACCTCGCTCTTCGTCTGCGACCCCTCGGGCAAGCTCGAAGGGATCGTGCATCTGCACGACCTCTGGGGCCTCGAGCTCTTCTAGGAACCCAGCGTGCCCCCTTCCACAATCTCGCCAGGCGTCTGGCTGCCGGAGCTCTCGGCGCGCGCCCGCGGCCTCAAGTGGCTGCTGCTCGACGTCGACGGCGTGCTCACCGACGGCCGCCTCTGGTTCGACGCCAAGGGTGAGGTCGTCAAGGTGTTCGACGTGCGCGACGGCCTCGGTATCAAGCTACTGACCGGGGCGGGGATCGAGGTCGGCATCCTCTCCGCGCGCACCAGCCCGATCGTCGCCAAGCGCAGCCGCGATCTCGGCCTGACCGAGGTGCTGCAGGGCCGCGAGAACAAGCTCGACGCATTCCGCGACTTCCTCTTGCGCCACGAGCTCGAGGCGGTCGAGGTCGCCTATCTCGCCGACGACCTGCTCGACCTCGCGGTGCTCGCTGCCTGCGGACTCTCCGCGGCGCCCGCGGATGCCGTGCCCGACGTCCGCAGCCGGGTGCACTACGTGACCTCGGCGGGAGGCGGGCGGGGTGCCGTGCGCGAGCTCGCCGAGCGGCTCCTGCGGGCGCGAGGCGTCTGGGAGTCGATCGTGGAGCGCTTTGCCACGCCGGCTGCTCCTGACGTCGGCGCTGGCGTGGCCGAGCCGGCGAGCGCTCCGGACGAGGACAACCATTCCTGATCGGAAGCGGCGCCCCACAGGCAAGGCGCTGCGCTCGGGCCTGCTCACCGGGCTCGGTCACCTGCTCGATCTCCTGTTCTCGAGGCTAAGCTGGAGCGGTTCGCAGCGCCTGGGCCGCGCCTTCGGACGTTGCGGCTGGCGGCTCGCACGCCGCGATCGCCGGCGCACGCTCGACCATCTGGCCTTCGCCTTTCCGGAGCTCTCGGTCGGCGAGCGCACCACCCTGGCCGAGCACTGCTTCGCGCACCTGGGAACCCTCCTCGGTGAATGCCTCTACCTGCGCCATTGCGAAGCCACGCAGCTCTCGCGGCACGTCGAGCTCGCCGGCTGGGAGCACGTCGAGGCGGCTCGCACGCAGCGGCGGCCGGTCATTATCGTCACCGGCCACTGCGGTAACTGGGAGCTCCTCGCCGCCGTGCTCAACGCGCACGGGTTGGGAATGCTGGTCGTGGCGCGCGAGATCGACGAGCCGGGGCTGCAGACGATGCTGCTCGACCTGCGCGCCCGTTTCGGCACCCGCACCATCGTCCGTGGGACGCCCGGTGCGGCGCGCGCGCTCCTCGGAGCGCTGCGCGGCGCTGGAGCGCTCGGCATGCTGATCGACCAGGACACCAAGGTGGAAGGGGTCTTCGTCGATTTCTTCGGCCGGCCGGCGTGGACGCCGGTTGGCGCCGCCGAGCTCGCGCTGCGCTTCGACGCCGCGGTGCTGCCGACCTTCATCGAGCGCCGCGCCGACGGCAGTCATCGCGCCGTGATCCACCCCGAGCTCCCCCTGCCGACCGACCCGACCGCGGCGACGGCGCTGATGACGGCGGCGATCGAAGCCCAGATCCGCAGCCACCCCGACCAGTGGGTCTGGCTCCACCGCCGCTGGCGGAAACGGCCGGCGGTGGCCTCGTGATTCGCGCCGGGGAGGGCAGCCCGCTGCGAGTGTTCGGCGAGCCGACGGACGAGCGCCGGATCTGCCGGATGATCTTCGACGAGCTCTGCGTCCTCGCCAACGGCGACATCGTCTGCTCGTGCGGCGACCCGTCCGGCAAGCTCGTCTACGGCAACGTCCACCGCGACAGAATCGCGCCGATCTTCGATGGCAAGACCTACCGTGCGATGCGCAGCTGGCAGCTGCGTACCGCAGCCACCTCCTGGTGCCCGGTCATCGGGCAGCGTTGTGGCGGCCGCGTCTCCTCACCCGAGGCCGGAGACCGGCCCGACGGGCGCAGGGTCCGGATGCTGCAGCTCGAACCGATCTCGCACTGCAATCTCGCCTGTCCGGCCTGCCCGGTGACGCAGTTCGACGCCGACCCCTCTTACCGCGACGATCGCGCCGCGGTTCTGCCTCTCGCCACGATGCTCGAGGTCGTCGACCAGTTGCCGGCACTCGAGAAGATCCTGTTCTACAACTTCGGCGAGCCGTTCCTGCACCCGCAGGCGATCGATTTTCTACGCATCGTGCGGAGTCGCCACCCCGAAGTCGTCCTCCATACCAGCACCAACGGGCTCGCCCTGACGCCGCAGAAGATCGAGGCGATCGCCGCCGAGCGGCTCCTCGACCGCATCGTCTTCTCGATCGACGGCGCGACCGAGAAGAGCTACCGCCGCTATCGCGTCGGCGGCGACCTCTCCCGGGTCCTCGCGAACCTCGAGCTCCTGACCGAAGCGGCGCTACGGCACGGTACGCGCGAGCGGATCGACATCGTCTGGCAGTACATCCTCTTCGAATGGAACGACTCCGCGGCCGAAATTGCCGCGGCACGCGCGCGCGCGGCGCAGATCGGCGTGCCGCTGCGCTTCGTCCTCACCCACACTGCCGGAGCCTCCCGGCGACTGGTGGCCGGCGCGCCCGAGCTGCGCGAGCAGCTCGGTGTCGAGGATCCCTGGTCGGCATCGACCTGCGACCTCCGCGCCGAGGTTCTCGAGCAGGCGGGAGGCAGCACGGCAGGACGATTCTCGGCGGCGCTGACGCCGGCCCGCGACCGCATCGAGGCCCGACCTGGCGGCCGCTTCGCGTTCGAGCTCTCGGTGGCGAACCGGTCACGGCTCGCTTGGGGCATCGACCGCGAGGACCGATTCCGCATCGGCGTTCAACTTCGTCCGGCGATCGGCCCCGGCCGGCAGGATCTCAAATCCGTTCCGGTGCCGGCGGCGGCGCGGCGCGCCGGCGGCTCGGCCGACCTGCTGATCGACGGCTGGGCACCCGCGGAGGCGGGTTCGTACGAGCTCTTCCTCGATGTCGTCGAGGAGGGCGTGACCTGGTTTCACGAACGCGGATCGGCGCCCGCCCGGGTGAAGCTCGACGTCCTGGCAGACGCGATGGCGGTGACCTTCGAGCCGGAGGCGCTCGCCGCCGAGCTCGGCGCAGAGCTCGCCGATCAGCCGATTCCGGACTGGCAACTTGCCGAATGGGCTGGCTTGCTCGCCGCGGGTACGCCGATCGCGACACTCGCCAGCTGGATCACGGCCGGATTCGCGGCGGTCGACGCCGAGTTGCGCCGGACGCGCGCGCATGCCGCTACCTGCGCGCGCCTCGGACTGCGCTCGGCCTGACGCTCAGGCGTCCGGCTGCTTGCCGCGCGTCACCAGCCAGGCGGCGCCGGTGCCGAGCAGGTAGAGGCCGATGGTCGGAATGGCGAAGATACAGAGATTTACGACGTCCGAAGTCGGCGTGATGATCGCCGAGACGACGAAGATCACCAGCACCGCCCAGCGAAAGTTGCGCATCAGGAATCCGGGCGTCACCAGGCCGATCTTCGCCAGCAGGACGA
>JBDTQT010000237.1:0-6256 GCA_039932055.1 Thermoanaerobaculia bacterium | reverse complement strand
TCGCCGAGCCGGGCGAGATCACCATCGGTGGCGAGACCCACCGCCTGCTCGCCGGAGCTTTCCCGACCGAAGCGCTGGGCGAGTTCCAGCTCAAAGGGCTGCAGCAGA
Organism: Thermoanaerobaculia bacterium; assembly: GCA_039932055.1. Lineage (GTDB taxonomy): Bacteria > Acidobacteriota > Thermoanaerobaculia > Multivoradales > JAGPDF01 > JAGPDF01. The sequence goes on along the minus strand of JBDTQT010000237.1, from coordinate 6,148 downwards.
AGGTGCACGCATTCCGCGTGCTGCGGGGCTGATCTGGCCGCCCTGCTCTTCGTCACCGGCAATCCTTCCAAGCTCGTCGAGGCGCGCCGACTCACGAGCTCCTCGGGCCGAGTTCTCGAAGCGGTGGCGATGGACCTGCCCGAAATCCAGTCGCTCGACATGGAAGAGGTCCTGCGCGCCAAGGCTTGGCACGCATGGGAGAGCGCGCAGCGGCCGCATATTCCGCATCTTCAAGTCGTGGTCGAAGAGACCGGTCTCGAGCTCGCGGCGATGAACGGCTTCCCCGGCCCGCTGGTCAAGTGGATGCTCGCGGCGGTCGGCGCGGAGGGCATCGCCCGCGCCGCGCTGGCGCTCGGCGACTCGCGCGCCAAGGCGGTCTGCCTCCTGCTGTGGACCGACGGCGAGCGCACGGTCCTGGCGCGCGGCGAAACCGCCGGCGACCTCGTCCTGCCGCCGCGCGGCGCGAACGGCTTCGGCTGGGACCCGGTCTTTCGCCCGGCCGGCAGCGCCCTCACCTACGGCGAGCTCGCCGATGAGGAGAAAGACCGCCTCGGCCACCGCGGCCAGGCCTGGCGCGCACTGCTGTGCCAGCTGGAACAAGAAAAAAGCTCGCAGTAGAGGGCTAGGCTCCGGCAGCCGCCGCGGGGCTCGAGGAAGGACCATCGAGCTTCGGCGCGGAGCTTCCCTTTCCCGAGCGGCGCTCGCGCCATTCGAGCAGCAGATCGTAGAGCACCGGTACGAGGATCAGGGTGAGGAAGGTCGCGAAAGCGAGGCCGAACATGACCGCGACCCCCATCGGCCGCCACCACGAGCTCGATTCGCCCGAGGCCTGGAAGTGGAAGCCACGGAAGTCGAAGCCCCAGCCGATGACGGTCGGCACCAGGCCGAGAATGGTGGTGATCGCGGTCAGCATCACCGGCCGCAGACGCCGCATTCCCGTCACCAGGATCAGCGTCCGCCGCGCCAGGCCGCGGGCGTGCATCTGCTCGGCATAGTCGAGCAGCACGATGGCGTTGTTCACCACCACTCCCGCCAGCGAGATCACGCCGATGCCGGTCATGATGATGCCGAAGGGCGTCCCGGTCAGGACCAGCCCGAGCAGGACGCCGATCATCGACATCACCACCGAGGTCATGATGATGAACGGCACGGCGTACGAGTTGAACTGGCCGACGATCAGCAGGAGGACCAGGATCAGGGCGTAGAGGAACGCCTTCGACAGAAAAGCTGTCGACTCCTCTTCGTCCTGGCTCTGGCCGGCGAAGCGAACCGCGTAGCCGAGCGGCAGCAGGTTCGCCATGGCGCGGATGCGCTTCTCGGCCTCGGCGCGCACCGGCTGCGCCCGATCGGGCGTCGTCACTTTGCCGGCGACGGTGACCACGCGCCGGCGGTCCTTGTGCTGGATCGACTGCAGCGCCGCGCCGGTCGCGACCTCGGCCACCGTCTCGAGCGGAATCTGCTCGCCATCCTCGTTGACCACCACCAGCCGCTGCAGGTCGGCGAGGCTCGAACGCGCGCCCGGGGCGAAGCGGACCGTGATATCCCATTCGTCCTCGCCCTCGCGGAACTGCGACGCCTCGGTGCCGTTGATCGCCGTCCGCAGGGTGCGCGCGATGAGCGCCGTCGACAGCCCCAGCCGCGCCGCCTGGTCGCGATCGACGTGCACGATCACCTCGGGCCGGGCGAGATCGAAGTCGTTGTCGAGCGTCGCCAGGCCGGCGATGTCGACGATCTCGCGCTGGATCCGTTCGGCGATCGCCCCCAGGCGGGCGAAGTCGTCGCCCGAGAGCTCGATCGACAGCGCGTCGCCGACCGGCGGACCCTCGACTGGCCGTTCGACGTTGATCGTCGCGCCCGGGATCCCCTTGACACGCCGTCGGGCCTCCTCGAGGGTCACCAGCGAGCTCTGGCTGCGGACCTCCATGTCGAGAAGATCCAGCGTCACGCGGCCGCGCGTCGGATCGCCGCCCTCGGAGCGCCCGCCGGAGAATTCGTCGCCGGTGGCGCCGGAGCCCGACGCCGCCGAGCGCACCCGGACGTCGGGCAGGTCGCCCAGACGGCTCTCGAGCTCGCGCACGATGGCGTCGGTCTGCTCGAGCCGCGTACCGGGAGGCGTCTCGACCGAGGCCCAGATCTGCCGCGGATCGGTCTCCGGGAAGAGCTCCGTGCCGTGGTTGAACTCGCCGTAGCCGACGATGACCACGACGAACAGCACCAGCGTGCCGCCGAGGACGAGGGCGCGGTGGCCGAGTGCCCACTCGAGGCTGACGCGATAGCGCAGCAGAATGCGGCCGCCAAGGCCGGAGTCGGAGGTCAGCTCGCCGCGGTCGTCGATCACCACGGGGCTCTTCGTGCCGCGCCGCATGAAAGCCGCGGCGAAGGTCGGATTGGAGGTGAAAGCGATGACCAGCGAGGCGGCGAGGGCGATGCAGACGGCGATCGGCAGGATGGACATGAAGTCGCCGATGATGCCGGGCCAGAAGAACAGAGGAACGAAGGCACCGATCGTCGTCAGCGTCGAGACCGTCACCGCGCCGCCGACTTCGCGGGTGCCGATCTGGGCGGCCTCGATGGCGCTTTTGCCCTCCTGCATGTGGCGATAGATGTTGTCGACGACGACGACCGAATTGTCGACCAGCATGCCGACGACCAGCACCAGCGAGAAGAGCACCATCATGTTGAGCGTCATGCCGGAGAGCTGCACGACGATAAAGGTGAGAAGCATCGACAGCGGGATCGCCGCTCCGACGAAGAGGGCGTTGCGCAGTCCCATGGTGAAGAAGAGGACGATGATCACCAGCACGACGCCGGTGAGAACGTTGTTCTCGAGGTCAGCGACCATGATGCGGATCTCTTTCGACTGGTCGGCGAGGAAAGTCGCCTCGACCCCCGGCGGCCAGGTGGTGCGCAGGCGCTCGACCTCCGACTTCAGGCGATCGGTCAGCTCGATGATGTTGGCTCCCGAGCGCTTCTGCACCGACAGCGACACGGACTCGCGGCCGTCGATGCGCGAGTAGGAGCTGCGCTCCTTGAACCCGTAGCTCACCGTGGCGACGTCGCGCACCTGGACCGCGCGCTGACCGGTCACCTTGACGACGAACTGCCCGATGGCGAGCGGGTCTTCGACCTCGCCCGGCACGCGTAGCGCCAGGGTCTGTCCGCGGAGCTTGAGCTCGCCGCCGGGGATCGAGACGTTCTCGTCGCGGATCGCGTCGAGCACGTCGTCGAGCGAAGCGCCGTAGAGCCGCAGGCGCTCGGGGTCGACGTCGACCTGCACCTCGCGCTCGACGCCGCCGACGAGGGTCGCCCGCAGCACGCCGGGAATCGCTTCGATCTCGTCCTGCACCGCCTTCGCCAGGCGCCGCAGCTCGACCGGTCCGACGTCGCCGGAAAGGTGGACCTGCAGGATCGGCACGTCGGAGAAGTTGAGCTCGCGCAGGGTCGGCTCCTCGGCGTCGGCCGGGAACTCGGCTTTCGCGAGGTTGACGCGGTCGCGCACCTTCTGCAGCGCGAAGTCGAGGTCGACGCCGGAGACGAATTCGACGTTCACCACCGAGACGCTCTCGGTGGAGGTCGAAGTGATCTGCTTGATCCCTTCGAGCCCCTGGAGCTCGCGCTCGAGCTCGTCGGTGATCTGGCTCTCGACGTCCGTGGGCGAGGCCCCCGGCCAGAGCGTGTAGACGAGGATGTTGGGGATCTCGATGTCCGGGAAGCTCTCGCGCGGCAGCGACACGTAAGCCGACGTGCCGGCGACGATGATCGCGAACAGCCCGAAGAAAACCGTCGCGCGGTTCCTGACCGCGAGCTCGCCGAGCCGCACGTCAGACCTCCTCGACCGGCTGGTTCTCGCCCACCGCGTGCTGGCCTTCGATGATGACCTGCGTGCCGGCCGCGAGTCCGGTGATCACGACCTCCTCGCCGATCACTATCCCGAGAGTCACCTCGCGGCGGACGGCGCGGCCCTCGGAGATCGTCCACACCGCCTTGCTGCCGCCGAGATCGACCAGCGCCGCCATCGCCGCGACGAGCGCGCCGGCGACCGTCTGCCGCGGGATATCCAGCCGGGCAAGCATCCCCGGCTTCAGACGGCCGTCTCCATTGGCGAGCTCGGCCTCGACGGCGAGGGTGCGCGACTGCGGGTCGAGCTCGGCGCCCAGGCGCTCGATCCGGGCGGGGAACTTCTCGTCCGGAAAGGCGTCGAAGGTGACCTCAACCTCGCGCCCCACGCTGAGAAAGCGCACGTCGGCCGAGCGCGCCTCGGCGCGGACCTTGACCCGCGAGGCGTCGACGAGCTCGAAGAGCGGCGTTCCGGGTGCGACGAAGCTGCCGACCTCGACATGGCGGGCGGCGATCCTGCCCGCCCACGGCGCGGTGACGCGCGCCTTGTCGAGCGCGAGCTTCGCCGAAGCCAGCCGCGCCTCGGCGACATCGCGGTTGGTGACCGCGTCGAGGAGCTGCGCCTTGGTCACCGCCTTGCGCTCGAAGAGGTTCTCGGCGCGCTCGAACTGGAGCTTTGCCTGCCGCAGGAAGGCTTCGGCCTCGGCGACCTGCTGCGCCAGCGATCGTTCGTCGATCGCCGCCAGGAGCTGCCCTTTGGCGACCGCCTGTCCGAGCTCGGCCCGCACTGCCTCGACGGCACCGCCGACCTCGGCGGCGAGCACCGCGCGCTGACGCGCTTCGAGGCTCGCCGGCAGACTCGTCCGGTCGACGACGGTGCGCGGCGCGAGCGTGATCGTGCGCACCTGCGCGACGCGCTCGGCGGGCGCCGCGGACGACTGCGCCTGCGGCGCGGAGCAGGCGGTGGCGAAGGAGAGCGCCGCCGCCAGCAGCGCGGGGACGAACAGCGGAAAACGATGCGAGTTCATGGCAGTTCCTTCTGCGCCAGCGTGGACCAGGATTCGGTCGGCATCAGGCCGACCGCGCGCGACAGGCGCGAGGCTTCGACGAGGGCTTCGTAACGGGCTTCGATGGCGCTGACGCTGGCGAGCACGGCGCTGCGCTGGGCATCGAGAAGATCGGTCTGGGTGGCGACCCCCTCCTCCCAGGTGGCGCGTGCGACGCGTTCGGCCTCGCGCGCCGCCTGGGCGGAGATCTCGGCCGACCTGGCGCGCGACAGCGCGGTGGCGTAGTTGGTGCGGGCCTGATCGGTTTCGAGGCGGATCGCCGCCTCGAGGTCGGCGCGGCGGATCTCGATCTGCCGGCGCTGGCTCTCGAACTGCTCGATCTGTCCCTTGCGCCGCCCGCCGTCGAAGAACGGCCAACTGAGCTCGAGCCCGGCCGACCAGGTGTTGTAGAGCGGATCCGAGAAGTTGTCGACCAGCCGCACCTCGCGCCCCCAGTAGCCGGAGAGATCGATCCGCGGCAGACCGTCGGCGTGGGTGATCTGCTTCTGCAGCTCATAGCCGCGCGCCTGCTTGCGCAGATCCTCGAGCTCGGGCCGCGCGCTCGCGGCGGCGAGGAGCGGCGCCATCGCCGGCGCCGCCGGGAGCTCGCCCGGCGACGGCTCGAGCTCGAGCGGCTCGTCGGCAGCGAGGGCGAGGAGCTGGCGCAGCCGCATCTCGGCCACGGTCACCTCGCCCTGGCGGCGCGCGACCTCCGGGTCGACCGCGGCGAGCGCCGCAAACGCCCGGAGCTGCTCGAGCTGGGTGGTCTCGCCGATTTCGAGCAGATCCTCGATGCGCGCCAGATCGCGGCCGCGGAACTCGCGCTCGGACTCGATCGTCGCCAGGCCCTCGCGCGCCGCCTGCACGTTGTAGTAGGCCTCGGCGGTGGCGAACGCCGCGTCGAGACGGGCGGTGCCGATCTGCGCCTCGACCGCCTCGCCGACGGTCTTTGCGAGATCGACCGCGGCGCGGATCTTGCCGAAGGTCCAGACCGGCTGTTTCACTTCGATGACCGCGCGCGAGAGTTCCTGCCGCGAGGGCTCGAAACCGCCGCCGGGAAACTGGTTGAGGATCTCCTCGAAGTCCGGGCTGTTGAGGAACGAGGGGTTGCGCGACTCACCCCACGATGAGACGAAGGAGAGCTGCGGGTAGGCGTCGGCGCGCGCCTCGCGGACGCCGCCCGTCACCTGACTGCGGACCTCTTCGACCGCCAGCAGGCCGGGGTTGGCGCGCAGGGTGGTCTCGACGGCGCGGGCGAGGTCGAG
>JBDTQT010000236.1:0-6280 GCA_039932055.1 Thermoanaerobaculia bacterium | reverse complement strand
AACTTGATCTTCGACGACGGCTTCGAGCGCGGATCCACGGCGAACTGGTAGGCGCCCTGGCTGCCGCAAGTCCCCAGAGCAAGGGCACGGAGGCGGGACTTCTCCCCTACGGAGTCCCGCCCGATGCCTGCGGATAGGTGACGACGACGACGGTGCGATCGTCCTGGGCCTCGCCGTCGCCGCGGTAGGCCTCGACGGCTTTCATCATCGCCTCGCCGATCTCTTTCGAGCTCTTGCCCTGCAGGCGGCGAGCGATCTCGACGAGACGCTCGATGCCGAACTCCTCGCCATCGCCCTCGGGCGGCGTCGCTTCGATCATGCCGTCGGTGTAGAGCACCACCATGTCGCCGGGCGCGAGGCGCACGAAGCCGCGCTCGTAGGTGGCCTCGGCGAGCGGCCCCAGGACCGCGCCGCCTTCGTCGAGGTAGCGCACCTCGCCCGCAGCCGAGAGGTGGAACGGCGGCGGATGGCCGGCGTTGACGTAGATGAAGACGCCGTTCGGCTCGAGCTCGCCGTAGAACATCGACACGAAGCGGCTGGTGAGCGTCGACTTGTGGATGATCTGGTTCAGGCGCTCGACCGTGCGCACGATCTTGAAGTCGCGCGCCATGCCCATGCGCAGGCCCATGTAGATGTCGCGCACCTGCAGCGCCGCCGGCAGGCCGTGGCCGGAGACGTCGGCGATCGCCAGGCCGAGGATCTTGTCGGTGATCGGGATGTAGTCGTAGAAATCGCCGCCCACCGACTCCATCGGCTGGATCCGGCCGTAGAGCTCGAAACCGCCATAGACCGGTGTGCGACGCGGCAGGATCGAGGCCTGGATCTTTCTCGCCTGATCGAAGACCTCCTGCATGCGCTCCTGGCGCAGCCTCTGGTTGATGCCGTGGCGCAGCACGCCTAGCGAGAAGAGCACGTCGTCTCGCCGCACTCCCGGCGCCACGTCGAACGACAGGATGAACTCCTCTTCGCCCACCTCGATCGCCGCGAAGCGGTCGACGCCGATCTGCTCCTCGAACTGGTGATCGAAGCGCGGATCGCTCGAGTCCATGTAGACGACGCCCTCCTCGAGCGCGATCTCGATCGGCGCGTACGTCGCCGGCACCCGGATCTCGCGCTCCGCAGGGCGGGCGTTCGGGAACGTCGCCTTGAGCTCGTAGGCCTCGCCGTCCCACTGGTATAGCCGTCCGCCGTAGAAACCGAGGGCGTCGCGAAAGCGCGAGATGATCGCGTCAGCGAGGTTGTAAATCGTGATCCCGACCTCGTCCTCGGTCTGGATCTCGCGCACGAGTTGCTCGACGCGTTTCATCAGGTTGCGGATATCCGCCTGGCGTGTGTCCGTCATCTCTGGCTTTCCGGGTCGGAGGTCGCTTCCCGATCGAACTGCGGGTCTAGCCGCGGTCGATCAGGGCTGCGACGATACGGTCCTGCGCGGCGTGAGCGCCGGCATTGCTGCGGACCTGATTGAACAGGATGGAAAAGGCATAGACCTTGCCGGAGACCGCCTTGGCGTAGCCCGACAGCGTCGAGACACCGTTGATCGTCCCGGTCTTGGCGAAGACGTTGCCGGCGTAGGGCGCCTTCGCCAGCCGCCGCTGCCACTTGAGGCCGTGCTCGCCGGAGAACGGCAGAGAGCGCAAAAAGTCGCGGCCGAAGGCGTGGAAGTACATCTGCTCGAGCACGCCGGTCATCGACCGCGGGCTCATCTGGTTGCCGCGCGAGAGCCCCGAGCCGTCGACGAGGGAGAAGGAGCTCGGCGCGATCCCCAGACTGGCGAGAAAGTCGCCGACGACGCCAACGCCGGCGGCCCAGCTACCCTCGCCGCGCACCTTCCAGCCGAGGAGCTTCGCCAGCGACTCGGCATAGAAGTTCTGGCTGCGCTTGTTGGTCACTTCGAGGGTGCGCGCGAGATCGCTGCGGTAGGTGGTCACCAGTTGCCAATCGCCGGCCGGCGAACCGTGCGCCGGAGCGACTGCGCCGTCGACTTCGACCCCCTCATCCGCCAAGGCGGCCTCGAGCGCAGCGCCGAAATAGGCGGTCGGATTCTGCACCGCCACCCACTCTTCGCCGGGGCCGGTGCGCAGGCCGATGGTGCCCGAGACGACGATCGTGTCGCTGTCGCCGAGGCGACCGACGAGCAGACGGTTGCCGTTGCGCGACCCGGTCGTCGTGGCGCTGTTGCGGATCTCGAAGTAAGCGAGCTTGGGAACCGTCTCGACGCGCGCTGGCAGGCCCGCCCGCGACGCCGGCCAGACCCGCACCAGGATGCAGTTGTCGTTGAAGGAGAGCGCCTCGATCGGCGCCTCGTACCAGCTGGTCAGTTGGTCGCGCGGCCAGTCGGGATGTATGTTCGGCGGATTGAACAGCCCATTGACGAGAAACAGGTCGCCGGTTACGCGGCGGATTCCCTGCGCCTTGAGGGCAGCCGCCCATTCACGGAAGATGGCGTAAGGGTCGCCGTCGTGGAAACGCCCCGAGAGGTTCGGGTCGCCGCTGCCAAAAACCGCGAGGTCCCCGGAGAGGACGCCGTCCTTCACCGCACCCCGCGTCATCACCCGGGTCTCGTAGACGAAGTCCGCGCCGAGCGTCCCGAGAGCCGCCGCCGTGGTGAGCAGCTTGGTGTTCGAGGCGAGGATCCGGGGCTGGTCGGCGTCGACGGCGAAAGCGCTCTGATGCGACGACAGGTCGACGATGTGAATGCCCACCGCGCGGGCGCTCCGCTTCGCCGCCTCGGCCTCCTGCGTGAGCGCCTGCTGCAGCGTTTGCGCCGGGCGGCTCGAGGCTGCGGCCAGTCCGCCTTTCGCAGCCGGGGCCGCGCCGGCCGCGGGCAGTGCCCATAGCACCAGCAGCGCGAGCCCCGCCCACCAGGACGCGGCCGGACGCCTCCCGTCACCGGGGCGAACCTCTGTCGAACGCACCTTCATTCCGCCTGGAGCCTCCATCGCCGTGAGAAACCGGAAGATCCCGGGTCGCTGCTGGCACGGCATTCTACCGCGTCGCCCCTTCTGCCGACAGGAAGTGGTCCGCAGACGGTCCGCGACTCGCCTTCCGCCCTCTCTCGGGCCGCTCGAAGACACGTAGACTTACAACCCATGCGCCTGCGCCCTTCGTCACTCCAGCTCCTGCTGCTCGCGGTCCTCCTGCCGGCGGCGGGCTGCGTCTCCATGCGGCCCTACGCCGAGGCGGTGCGCGGACTGCCGGAAGGGCGACTGATCGAGGTCGACGGTCGACGGATCTCCGTCGAACGGGCCGGCGAGGGCCCGCCGCTCGTTCTGCTGCACGGCTTCGGCGAGTCGACGCTCGCCTATGCCGCGGTTCTGCCGGAGCTCGCGAAGCAATTCGCGGTGGTGGCCATCGATCTCAACGGCTTCGGCTTTACCGAGCGACCGAAGGACCGCGCGAGCTACTCTCTGGCCGGACAGGAGCGTCTCGTCCTCGCCGTGCTCGACCGCTTGCACCTCGACCGAGTGCGGCTCGCCGGCCACTCCTACGGCGGCGGCCTGGCGCTCTACCTGGCGGCGCGCCACCCGGAACGCATCGATCGATTGCTGCTCATCGACAACACCCTGCCGCTCTACGCCAGCCAGCGCCGCAGCCGGCTGTTTCGCTGGCGCTGGGTCGCCCAGATGGCGGCGCACACATTCGCGCTGACCGATCGCGTGATCCGGTCGGGGCTGCGCCAGGCCTACTACGACGACTCCAAGGTCACCCCGGCGCTGGTGCGCGACTATGCCGACCGGCTGCGCATCGAAGGGGCCACCGACGCCTTCTTCGGTCTGGTCGGGCCCTCCGTCGAACCGCCGTTCCGGATCGACCTCGCGACGGTAGCGATTCCCACCCTGGTGGTCTGGGGAGCGGAGGACCGGCTGATCGAAGCCACCGCGGCGAGGAAGACCTCGAGCCAACTGCCGAACGCCAGGTTCGTCGTCCTGCCCGCTTGCGGGCACACGCCGATGGAAGAGTGCCCCGAGGCCTTCCTCGCCGCTGTGCTGCCGTTTCTCGTCGGCGGCGAACCGGGAGCAGCCGGCGGAATCCAGGGGCCGGCACCGGCGTTCTGCCGCGCAGGCTCCTAGATCAGGAAGCCGGCGATCGTCGCGGTCTGGAAGCAGGCGAGCGACCCTGCCACCATGGCGCGCAGGCCAAGGCGCGCGAGGTCGCTCTTGCGCTCGGGGGCGATGGATCCGATGCCGCCGATCTGGATAGCGATCGACGAGAAGTTCGAGAAACCGCAGAGGGCATAAGTGGCGATGATCTGGGCGCGCTCCGAGAGTTGGCCGGCCTGAACCATCTTCTCCATCTCGACGTAACCGACGAACTCGTTCACCGCGGTCTTGATGCCGATGAGCGTCCCCACCTGCGAAGCATCTGCCCACGGCACGCCCATGACCCAGGCGAGAGGCTGGAAAAACCACCCGAGCAGCGCCCGCAGGCTCCAGGTGTCGTAGCCGGCGAGGTGGCCGAGCTTGACGATCGGGAAGTCGATGAGCGCGATCAGCGCCACGAAGGCGATCAGCATCGCGCCGACGTTCAAGGCCAGCTTCAGGCCGTCGGCCGCGCCCGAGGCCGCGGCGTCGATCGAGTTCGCCCACGGCCGTTCGATTTCGATCGCCACCTCGCCCGCCGTCACGCTCTTCTCGGTTTCGGGGAACATGAGCTTCGCCATCACGAGAGCGGCCGGCGCCGACATGACGCTCGCGGCGAGCAGGTGCTTGGCCGAGACGCCCATACCGACGTAGGCCGCCATGACGCCACCGGCGACCGTCGCGAAGCCGCCGGTCATCACCGCCATCAGCTCGGACTTGGTCATCGTCGCGACGTACGGCTTGATGAGCAGCGGCGCCTCGGTCTGGCCGACGAAGATGTTCGCCGAGGCCGAGAGCGACTCGGCTCCCGACGTGCCCATCGTCTTCATCATCACCTTGGCGAAAACGCTGACGATCTTTTGCAGGATGCCGAAGTAATAGAGCACGGTGATGAAGCTCGAGAAGAAGATGATCGTCGGCAGCACTTTGAAGGCGAAGTAGAACTCCTTGAACCTCTCGCCAAAGACGAAAGAGGCCCCGGCGTCGGTGAAGTCGAGAAAATGGGTAATCCCGGCGCCCAGGACATCGAAGACACTCCTGCCAACCTCGGTCTTGAGGATGATCAGGGCAAAAACGATCTGTAGCGCCGTGCCCATCGCCACCGGACGCCAGCGGATCGCCGCGCGGTTCGACGACAGCGCCCAGGCGATGCCGAGCATCACGAAGAGACCGACAATCGGAACGAGCTGCAGCATGAGGCCTCCTGATGCTTGGCGCTGGCGGCGTTGGACTGCGGCGCAGCGTATCCGACCACCCGCCGACGGGCAAGCCGGCGCGCGACCGCAGCCGGCATGGTCGGGCAGCGTCGTAGACTGCCGCGATGGCGCCGCGTTTCGACGAACCCGGGTTGCGTCTGGAGCTCGCGGTCGCCGACCTCCTCGAGCCCCAGCTCGCGCGCTCGATTGGCTTCGCCAACCGCGGCGGCTTCGAGCGCATGTGGCTCGGGCAGGCGATCCACGGCCGCTACCAGGAGGAGGCCCTGGCCGGCGACGGGACCTACCGCCGCGAAGTCGCGTTGCGCCACGAGTTCCTCCACCGCGGCTGGACGGTGACCCTGACCGGCCGTGCCGACGGCATCCGCAGGGAGGCCAACGGCACACTGGTCGTCGAGGAGATCAAATCGGTGCGGCGCGAGGGCCAGCTCGCCCCGATGACGCGGCAGATCTACGAGCGCCAGGCGCTGCTCTATGGCTGGATGCTGTCGCAGACCGAGGCGCAGCCGGTGCGCGTCGAGCTGATCCTGATCGCGATCGGCAGCGACTCCGTCGAGCGCGAGGCGCTCAAGACCGACTACGAGGCGCTCGAGCTCGCCGTCCGCCAGCGCCTCAACGCGCTGCTGCGCGATCGCAAGCGCGAGTGCGAGGCGGCGGGCGACCGTCACCACGCGGCGCAAGGGATCCGCTTCCCCCATGCCGACCTCCGCCCGGGACAGGAGGAGATCGTGGCAGCGGTCGAGCACGCGCTGGAGCACCGCGAGCACCTCCTGCTCGAGGCGCCGACCGGTCTCGGCAAGACCGCCGCCGCTCTCTTTCCGGCGATCCGCTACGCCCTCGCCAATGACAAACGACTCTTTGTCCTCACCGCCAAGAACCTGCAGCAGGAGATGGCGCTGAAAGTGATCCGCCAGGTCGACGCGGGACCGGCTCTCCACGCCCTGCGCCTGCGCGCCAAGAGCCGCATGTGCGCCAACGGCGAGGTCA
>JBDTQT010000235.1:0-6356 GCA_039932055.1 Thermoanaerobaculia bacterium | reverse complement strand
CGCATCGCTCACCTCGAGGAATATTGTACCATTCTTTATGCAGGTTGCTTTAGTTCATGCGTGTTGGCAGCCTGCTCACTTGGGTTTCCGCAGTGATCAGAAGTCGAAGGTCACGCCCTGGGCGAGGGGGAGCTTCTCGCCGTAGTTGATCGTACAGGTCTGGCGGCGCATATAGAACTTCCAGGAGTCCGAACCGGCCTCGCGGCCGCCGCCGGTCTCCTTCTCGCCGCCGAACGCACCGCCGATCTCCGCTCCCGAGGTGCCGATATTGACGTTGGCGATACCGCAGTCGCTGCCGTCGACCGAGAGGAACTTCTCGGCCGAGCGCATATTGAGGGTGAAGATCGCCGAGGAGAGCCCCTGCGGCACGCTGTTGTGGATCGCGATCGCCTCGTCGAGATCTTCGAACTCGAACAGATAGAGGATGGGGGCGAAAGTCTCCTCGCAGGTGATCGGCATGTGGGCCGTGGCTTCGACGAGGGTCGGCTCGACGAAGAAACCGGGGCGGTCGAGCACCTTGCCGCCGTAGAGGATCTTGCCGCCCTGTGCCACCGCGGTCTCGAGGGCATGACGATAGTCGGCGACCGCTTTGGCGTGAACGAGCGGTCCCATCAGGGTCGACGGGTCGGAGGGATCCCCGATCCGCACCGAGCCGTACGCCTTGACCAGCTTCGCCTTCATTTCAGCGGCGATCGACTTGTGCAGGAAGAGACGGCGGGTCGTCGTGCAGCGCTGGCCGGCGGTGCCGACGGCGGCGAAGAGTACCGCGCGCAGCGCGAGGTCGAGGTCGGCGTCGGCGGTGACGAGAATGCCGTTGTTGCCGCCGAGCTCGAGGAGGGCGCGCCCGAGGCGCTCCGCCAGGACCTTGCCGATCGACTTGCCCATGCTGACGGAACCGGTGGCGGAGATCATCGGGAAGCGCCGGTCGGCGGCGAGCGGCGCGCCGACGGCGTGGCGGTCGCCGACGGCTAGGTTCCAGATCGGCGGCGCGTCGTTGGCGGCGAGCACTCGCTGCGCGATCTTCGTGACCGCAATCGCCGAAAGCGGCGCCTGCTCGGACGGCTTCCACAGCGTCGAATCGCCGCAGACCGCGGCGATCATCGCGTTCCAGGCCCAGACCGCGACCGGGAAGTTGAACGCCGAGATGACGCCGACCGGCCCGAGCGGATGCCACTGCTCGTACATGCGGTGGAGCGGCCGCTCCGAGTGCATCGACAGGCCGTAGAGCTGACGCGAAAGGCCGACGCAGAAGTCGGCCATGTCGATCATCTCCTGCACTTCGCCCAGACCCTCGCTGCGCACCTTGCCGACCTCGAGCGTGACCAGCTGTCCGAGGTCGTCCTTGTGCTGGCGCAGCGCCTCGCCCAGCTGCCGCACGACCTCGCCGCGGTGCGGTGCCGGCCAGCGCTTCCAGGCGTCGAACGCCGCGGCGCTGCTGGCGGCGACCTTCTCGTAGTCGGCCGAGGTGGCGTCGCGGACCGTGGCGATCGCCTTGCCGGTGGCCGGGTTGATCGACTCGACGCGCGGCCCGGAGGTCTCGAGCCAACTGCCGGCGAAGGCGCCTGAGTTCTCCTCGGCGAGGCCGAGGCGGGAAAGGAGGGACGAAACGTCGGAAGGGCTGGCGACAGTCATGAGGATCTCCGCGTGAAGTTCGCTTGGGATGAAGTGAAGAGGCGCCCGGGGAATGGGACGCTGCAGCCGATTCTATCGCAGCCGGGGAGCGCACCACGGGGCGCCGCGCCTGCCGATACAATGCGGCGATCCGATGCCCTTGCTGCCCGCGCTCCTTCTCGCCTGCTTCGCCTTCTGGAGCGGTACCTTCCCCGGGGCCGCCGCCTTTCCGGCCGGGCCGGCCGGACAGGCGCTGGTGCTCGGCGCCGCATTGCTCGGCGCGGCCGGGTGGCGCGATCCGCTGGGACTCGGAAAGGCGGGGCGCTGGCTCGTCGGAGCGCTGCTCGTCGCGGTCGCGCTGAGTCTGTGGTCTTCCCCGGTGGCGCGGGCGGGGCGCGTCGGGATCTGCCTTCTACCGGCCTATCTGCTGCTCGCGCCGTTCGTCGCCCGCTGCTGGTCGACCGACCGGCGGCGTGCGATCGGACTCGCCGCCTGGAGCGCGGTGGTCGCCGCGACGGCGCTCTGGGCGATCGCCGAGCAGGCACGCCAGAGCACCTCGCGCGCGGCGATGCCGCTCGGGCACCACAATCTTCTCGCCGCTTTTCTGGTCATCACCCTGCCGCTCGTGGTGCCGGCATTGCGCCGACGGGGGCTGGCGCGGGGCCTGGCGGTGCTGGCGCTCGTTGCCGGCGTCGTCGCGCTGATCGAGACGCGCTCGTTTCTCGGCGGCGCGGCGCTCGCGCTCCTGGCGCTCGCCGGCGCAGCGCGTTTCGAACGCGCCCGGCATCTCGTGCTCGGCCTGGCTTTGCTGGGGCTGGCGCTGCTGGTGCCGCGCGGCGAGGCGATCGTGCGCGGCGAGGATTCTTCCGCCGCGGCGCGGCAGGTCTACCTGCACGCCGGGTGGCAGGGCGCCACGGAGCGTCCGATCGTCGGCTGGGGACCCGGTTCGACCCCCTGGACCCTCGCTCTTCACCTGCGCCCGCGGCCCGGGGTGAACCCGCCGGGCGAGGTCGTGGGAGAGATGCACTCGCTGCCGCTGGCGCTGGCGTACGAGCTCGGTTTCCCCGGGCTGGCGCTCGCGGCCGGAGTCACGGGTCTGTTCATCCTGCGGCGCTGGCGTGCTCGCGGCGCCGCGGTCGACCGCGGGCTCGTCGAGGCGGGGCTCGCCGGGGTCGCTGGGTTCCTGCTCACCGCGCTGGGCGGCGCGCAGCTGTCCGTCACGGCGCTGCCGTTGGCGGCCATGCTCGCGGCCGGAGCGGCTCTGGCGGGTGCCAGGGCGGCTGACGGCGGCTCGCCGGATGTGCTCCACGACGAGCGGCACTGGCGCTTCGACCTGAGGGTCGTGCCGGTCTGGATCTACGCGGCTGGCGCGCTCTTCGCGCTCGTGCCGCTCGCTCGCGCGCAGGCGTTCTACGAGCGCGCGGCCAAGCTCCGCGTGCGGGCGCAGGCCGCTCCCCTGGTGGCGCAGGCCATGGCACTCGATCCCGATTTTCCCCTTTACCGCGCCCGCTGGGCCTGGTCGGCCGAGGCACCGGCGGACCTCCGGGCCGCGGCGGCGATCACCGCTGCCCGCGCTGCCCAGGGCGTTGCCGCGCTCTGGCTGCGCGCTGGCGCTCTCGCGCTCGAGGGCGGGCGGATCGACCTGGCACGCGAGGCGCTGCAGCGTGCCCTCGCGCTCGATCCGCTCTCCGGCTTCGCGCCGTTCCATCTCGCAACACTCGCGGGCGACGGCGGCGAGCGGGTCGACTGCGCGGCTCGGGCTCTGCTCGCCGAGCCGCGGCTCGCCGCGGCGAGCTCCTGGCGGGGGCACGATGCGGCACGCCGCAGCGCGATCGAGCGCCTCGAGCACTGGCCCGGCATCGACACCGGCTGGCGCGTCGAAATGCTGAAGCAGGCGCAGCCGGCAGCGCTCTCCGGGGATTCATCGCCGGTGGAGGAAGTCGATCTCGCGGCCCAGATCGACACCACGCCGGCGCTCGCCGTCTCGCTGCATCTGTTCCGGCGGTCGGCGTGGCCGGCGGACGTGGCGCGGATCCGGGTCGAGCGGGCGGGCGTGCGCAAGATGAAGCTGCCGAGCGCCGCGAGTATGGAGGAGTCTGCGCCGGTCGCCTTCCCGTACGACCGCTGCGCGCCGCTCTGATCGAAGCGCTCCTAGCCGAGAATCGTCGCCAGTGCCCGTTCGATGCGGCGCAGGCCTTCGTCGGCCTCGGCCAGCGAGAGCACCAGCGGCGGGCGCATGCGGATGGCGTGATCGCCCGAGGCGAGGCCGAGCACGTCGCTTTCGTTGAGCGCGGTGAGCGTCCGATTGCGGGTGTCGGTGTCCGGCAGGTCGAAGGCGACGAAGAAACCGCGGCCGCGGCCGTTCGTGACCTTGCCGGGGAAGAGGCGCTCGAGCTCGCTAAAGCCCTCGACCAGATGCGCGCCAACCTCGGTGGCATTGCCGAGCAGGCTTTCCTCCTCGATCACCTCGATGATCCGCTGGCAGCGCACCATGTCCACGAGGTTGCCGCCCCAGGTCGAGTTGATGCGCGACGAGATCTTGAACACCGAGTCGACCTCTTCGACCCGGGGGCCGGCGGCGAGGCCGCAGACCTGCGTCTTCTTGGCGAATGCGAAGAGGTCCGGTTCGACGCCGAAGTGTTCGAACGACCACCACTTGCCGGTCGTTCCGAAGCCGGTCTGGACCTCGTCGAAGATGAGCAGGAACTCGTGCTCGTCGGCGAGCGCCCGGAGCTTCTTCAGGAACTCGCCGCGGAAGTGGTTGTCGCCGCCCTCGCCCTGGATCGGCTCGACGATGAGCGCGGCGATGTCGTGGCCGTGCTTCGCCACTGCGGCTTCGATC
This sequence comes from Thermoanaerobaculia bacterium, assembly GCA_039932055.1. Taxonomy (GTDB): domain Bacteria; phylum Acidobacteriota; class Thermoanaerobaculia; order Multivoradales; family JAGPDF01; genus JAGPDF01. The sequence continues at coordinate 1,903 of JBDTQT010000235.1, read as the reverse complement.
TCGGCCACCGCCTGGCGCTCGAGCGCCATCGTCGCCTCGATGTTCTCCGGCGTCGCGGGGAAGCGCAGCATCGGGTTCACGATCCGCGGCCACGGGAACTTGGGGAAGTACTGGGTCTTTCTCGGGTCGGCGGTGTTGGTGAGTGACAGCGTGTAGCCGCTGCGGCCATGGAAGGCCTGGCGGAAGTGGAGGATCTGGGAGCCCAGCTCGCCCCGCCCGGCGGCGAGGTTTTTGCGCACCTTCCAGTCGAAGGCCACCTTGAGGGTGTTCTCGACCGCCGCCGCGCCGCCTTCGATGAAGAAGAGGTGCTTGCGGAAGGCCTCGGGGAGGGTGCGCGAGAAGGTCTCGACGAACTCGGCCATGAAGGTCGTATAGATGTCGGAGTTGGCGGGCTTGTTGATCGCCGCCGGCAGGATTCGCTGGGCGAACTCGGGAGTCGTGAGCCTGGGGTGGTTGAAGCCCAGCGGCGAGGTCGAGAAGTGGCCGAAGAAGTCGAGCACGTCACGCCCGCGGACGGCATCGTGCAGAAAGACGCCGTGACTTTTCTCGATGTCCTGCACCATATGGTAGCCGTCGACGAGGATGTGCCGGGAGAGAACCTCGCGCACCTCTTGCGGAGTGAAGCGAACGGAGTCGTGGACGGTGGTCGTCATCGGGGCCTCGCGTCGAAATGGCTTCTGGAAGTCGTTGATTCAAAAGGCGGGAGAGCCTTCGCGCGAAAGTCGCGGCGGGCTCAGCCTATCAGCCTCGCCGACGGTGGGTCAACGCGCCGCAGTGCGCGACAGCCCGGAGTTCAGATCGGCCGCGGTGTCGGCGAGCATCACCCGGTTGCGGCCGGCCTCCTTGGCGCGGTACATCGCCGAGTCGGAGAGCCGGAGGAGTTGGCTCTTGGCGACGGCCAGGCTCTGTTCCTTCTCGACGTGGCGGTAGAGCGTCGCCACACCGATCGAGCAGCTCAATCCCGAGAGGAAGAGCGGCTCCGGCTGGATCTCGCCCGCCGCATCGCAGAAGACCGCGCGTTCGACATCGGCCCGCAGGCGCTCGGCGATCGCCATCGCCTCGGGGGCAGAGGCTTCCGGGATCACGATCACGAACTCGTCGCCGCCGTAGCGCGCCACGAGCGCGCGCGCCAGTCCCACCGAGCGGCGCAGAAGCTGCCCGGTCTCGCGCAGGACCTGGGACCCGGCGAGATGCCCGTGCTTGTCGTTCACCAGCTTGAAGTAGTCGAGGTCGAGAAAGAGCAGAGATACGTCGCGCTCCTCGGGCCGGCAGCGGGCGAGCGTCTGCTCGAGCGCCGAGTGCAGGTAGCGGTCGTTGAAGAGCCCGGTGAGATTGTCGCGCTTCGCCGCCTCCTGCGCGAGCCTGCCGTCGAGGACGTTCTGGATGGCGATCGAGATGTAGTCGGCGAAGATCTCGAGCAGATCGCGCTCTTGCTCGCTGTAGGAGGAGGCGCCGCGCCGGTTGACCAGCTCGAGGACGCCGCAGACGTCGTTGCCGATCCGGATCGGGATCGCCACCAGCGACTCGGTGCGGTAGTGGGTCTCGGCGTCTATCGAGGCGTCGAAAAACCGGTCCGAGGCGACGTTGGTCGAAGAATAGGCCTTGCCCGAGAGATAGACGTGGCCGGCGATGCCCTGGTCGGCCGGCAGGGTCTGCCCGACCAGCAGTTGAGCTTTCTCACCGAAGGCGGCGAGGAATGTGAGCCGATTGCGGCTGCGATCGACCTGCTTGATTCGCGGATTGTCGAGCAGAATCGACCCCGCTTCGGAGGGCACGAACTCGTCCGCCTTGCGCAGCACTTCGACGAGATTGTCCGCGAGACTCATCTCGGGTTCGAAGTGCGGCAGAGACGCACGTCGGCGCTCGAGGAATTGCTCGAGAGCATGGGGGTCGAGGCTGAAGA
>JBDTQT010000234.1:0-6365 GCA_039932055.1 Thermoanaerobaculia bacterium | reverse complement strand
CGACCGCGACCGCCTGCACCTGGTGCAAACCGTCCGAGGTCAAGCCGGTGTCGAGGAAGAAGGCCCAGCCCGGTGCGAGGCTGTCCGGATAGCCCGGGTAGACCGCGCTCACGTCCGGCCGCAAGAAACCGTAGGAAGCATCGCCGACCCAGGTGCCGTCGAGCCAGATCTGCACCGTCGAGATGCCTTCGGGGTCGAGCGTCCAACCGTCGATCTGGGTGATGCCGTCGATGATTTCGCCGTTCGCCGGATGATCGATGAAGCCGATCGAACCGCCGTTGCCGGTGTTTTCGTCGCAGAAGAACGAGACCGGGATCTCAGCGATGTTGGCCACGTTGCCGACGTAATCACCGGCGCGGATCGTCAACTCGTGGAAGCCCTGCGAATAGCCGACCGATGAGATCAGCCAGCCGACATCGAGGACGAAGCGAAAGCGCGCATGCGGCGAGTTGGCCACCGTCGGGAAGATCTGTTCCACGTCGAGGCTCTGCAGGCCGTAGCAGTTCGTGAGGCCGCCCCAGTAGGGGTCGCTGAAGCAGCTGATGACCGTATTGGCGTAGAGGCCGCCGTTGATCAGCAGCTCGACATATTTGACGCCGGTGTCGCCACTCTCGATACCGACGTCGAGCGCCCAGCCGCTGACAACGCTCAGCCGGGGCGTCAGATCGTCGAGATCGCAGGTGCCGTAGAACTCGCTGCTCGGATTCGGGAAAGTGATCGCACCGAACGGCGGCAGGTTCGAGGTGTTGTTGTTGATCTGGATGGTGACCGCGTTGAGAAAGCGTTGCTCGCCGCTGTTGCTGGTGACGCGGGCCGAGATCTGGTGCAGATCGTTCGTATAGAGCGTCGAATCGAGAAAGAAGCCGAAACCGACCAGAGCGCCGTCAGGGTAGCCCGGGAATACCAGCTCGACGTCGGGACGGTTGCGCCCGTAGTCCGTCAAGCCGGCAATCGCGCCGTCGACGTAGAACTCGACGCGCTCGACGCCGTCATCGTCCAGCGCCCAGCCGGTGATCGGCAGGAGTCCGCCGCCGGCGTTCTGGTGCTGCCCGCCGTGAATCCCTTCGACGAAACCGAAAGGTGCGGCCGCAAAGGCGGGAAGGCCGGCGAATGACAGAGTCAAGCCCAAGAGAAAGCAGAGTTTGCGCCGCATCTTCGGTTCTCCTTCGTATGATCTCCGCGTAGTGTGAGCGGGAATCGCCGGAAAGTCAAGTGAATGCAGCACATAGGGCTTTTGCAGTGGAACATCCCACAGGCGAACCAGGCCCTCCGGCACGGCGCCGAATCGCACAACTCACTGTGCAGGCAGGCACAATCCCCTGTGCAGAGGTAACCTTCCCGTCATGAAGCCGGCGCCCGTGCCCCTGCCTGACCGACCGGCGAGGAGCGCGGCGGTCCTCTGGCTCGGCGTCCTGCTCGTCGCCTGGGCGATCGCGGCGCTATCGCGGGTCCTGCCGTATCTGCCGACGAGTGGGGGCGATTTCGCCAACCTGCACCGCGGCGCGGCCGCGCTGGTCGCTGGCGAGAGCGCTTACGTGCGGCCGGAGCTCGACTATCCGCCGCTCGTGCCGGTAGTGCTCGCACCGCTGGGTCTGCTGTCGCTCGAGGCGGCGCGCTACGTCTGGTTGGGCCTCTCGCTCCTCGCCGTGCTCGCCGCGATGGTGGCGCTCTGGCGCCTCGCCAGCGGCGACCTTGCCGCGACCTGCGCCGTCGCCGTCGTGCTGGCGCTCGACGGCAGCGCGATCCCGAACCTCGCGCTCGGGCAGATGAACCCCATCCTGCTCCTTCTTGTCGCCCTGGCGCTGCTCCTCCATCGCGCGCGGCCGGCCGGGGCAGCGGCGGCGGTCGGCTGCGCGGCAGCGCTCAAGATCTGGCCGGGGCTGCTGCTGCTCTCCTGGCTGCCGGGCGAACGCACCGCGAGGTTTCGCGCTACGCGGACGGGTCTCCTGGTGGGGTCGCTTCTCGTCGCGCTCCCGCTCGGGGTGCTCATGATCGCGACGCCGCCGCCCCACCTGCCGATCGCACACGGCTACTGGCTGGGCACTCCGGCGCTGCTCAACTTCTCCGCTCCCGCCGCCGTGCTGCGCGCGAGCTATGGATGGAAATCGGCGAGCGAGCTGCCCCGCGACTGGGTCGATGGCGTCAACTCGAGTTGGCGCCTCGCTCCACCGCGCCAGCACCTGTCCGTCGCCATTTCGCTCGCGGTCCTCGCTGCCGGTCTCGCCGCCCTCTGGCTGCGCCTCCGCAGCTGCCGCCGCAGGGCGGCGACGACCGGACCCGAGCGCTCGCAGGCTGTCGATCTCGTCAGTGCCCTCGTCGCGCTGGCCCTGGTCGCGGCGCCGATCGCCTGGTACCACTACCAGCTCCTGCAGCTGCCGGCATTCGTCCTCGCGGTCGCCGTCGCCCTGCGCCGACGGCGCTGGGGAATCGCGACCGCCCTCGCCGCAACTCTCCTTGCCCTCACCCACCATGAGCTCGTCGTGGCTGCGGTCCAACTCTTCGCTCCCCACCCTGCGACGGCTCTCTACCTGACCGGCATCCTCCTGCCGCTCCTCGGCGCCGCCTGGTACGTCTCCAGACTGGCAGCGATCGGCGACAGGCAGGCAGGCTAGTTCTCCGGTAGACGGTCACGGCGCGGCAGGGCGATGCCCTGGGCGGCGAGGTTGCGGCGCAGGCGATGGATGAGCGAGTCGATCCCGGCGACGCCCAGCGCCCCGCCCAGGCCGGCGGCGATCTCCCGACTGGTCCAGCCCTCGAGGAGCGCCTGCCGAGCGATGCGCACGGTCGTCGCGTTGGCCCGCCGGCCGAGGGCCTGGCGGCAGATCGCCAGGAAGGCGCGGCGCCGCTCGCCGGCGAGCAGGCGCTCCTCCGGGCCACTCTCCTCGACGACGCCCGTCGCCGGTGCCTGCCGCCAATCCACCCAGAGCACGCGATGCCCCCCCCTGCGCTTCGCCGCCAGCGCCTCGCGGCGAGCGTCGACGACGACGCTGACCGCGACGCGCTGCAGATAGGTCATCAGCTGACCTTCGCTATTGCCGTGAAAGCGGCGCCGGCGGTTTCCGTCGCCCAACAGCCGGCAATAGACCTCCTGGACCAGATCCTCTACCCCCGGTTCGTGCGCGCCGGACGGGTACGCTTCGCCCTGCCGCAGCAGTGCCCGGCGGACCGCCGTGACGAGGCGCGGATGGAAGCGCGCGACGAACTCTCGCCAGGCGCGATCGCAGTTGCCGGAGGAGCACGACCGGAAGAGGTCGGCGGAGGTGGCCGCGAGCGCCGTCGCCTTGTCGGCGGGCAGCGCGGGCGAAGCTGAAGACAAGGTCGAACTGTGCAGCGATGGATGGGTTGAAGTCCTGGACATTCTCCGCTCCTTGGAGGTTGTGGAGCGGAGGCGCCGGAAAAACAAAGGGCCGAGCGCGCGCGAGCGGCTCGGCCATCCAAGAACGAACTCATTCTACACCCGTTTCCCGGGCGGATCCAACCAGGTCAGGGCGGACAGAGCTCTTCGGCGGTGCGAGCGGCGTTGAAGCCGACGGCAAACCGCCCCTCGGCACTGTGCAGGGGCAGGACAAAACTCTGCAGGGGGACCGGCTGACCCGGCGGCGGATCGATCGGGATCGTGCACCCCGGCAGGACTTTGTTCTCGAAATCGACGAAACCGAACGGCCATGCGATCGGCACCTCCGGCCCGCCGACCGTCCACCGGCGCACGACCTCGGTCACCGGAGAGACCTCGGTCCACTCTCCCGCCGTCGCGTCCTCGTCGAAGGGGACAAAACGCAGGAACTGGCAAGGATCGACCGCCTCCGACCGCTCGCCGCACTGCACGCCCGACGCAATGGCCAGGCTCGGCTCGGCCCAGACCACGAGGTCGGTCCCCCCCGAGAAGGCGCCGCCGCGCAGGAATCGCGCGCGATAGCGCGTGCCGAGGGGCGCGCGGGCATCGTCTCCCGAATGACCGATCCAGCCGCCGTAGAAGGTCGCGGGCTCACCGCCGTAGCGGGTCGCATCGGCGTGGATGTGTACCGCTTCATTACCGACGGCCAGGTTCTCAGCGGCGTCGACGAGGAAGAAGTCGCCCAGCAGCAGGTTCTCGTCGCTCGCGAGTCCGGTTCCGCCGGCGGCGAAGTAGCCGTTGCTCGACGGGTAGCGGATGTTGGCCGAGCACCGCTGAGTCACGTCGATGGTCACGTATCCGGTCGCCAGGTCAGGGCCGCCACCTGCGCTGCCGGAGCAGTGATTCTGCGCGTCGGGCAGCCCGGTGTGCTGCCGCCGGAGGGCGGTGAGCGCCGCTGTGTCGAGGACCGGAAGGGTCACCGGGTCGGTGCAGCCGAAAAAAAGAGCGCCGCCGGTCGCCGGGAGGCTGCCGGCGAAGAGGTCGCGGAGGTTGAGTGTCTGAACGTCGTCCTGGGCGAGGACGAGATCGAAAGCGAGAGTCGGCACTCCCCAATCGGTCCACAGGACAACATGCGCCAGCGTCGAATGGCCGCCGGCGTTGGTCACGGCGACGAGCGTCGTCCGACCTTCGGCGCCGGCGAGGTCGACCTCGAAATAGGGGATCAACAGCGTCGCGGCAGGGACGGGTCCGCTGACGCAGCTCGCCAGCGCGAACCCCTCCTCGCCCGCGCCTGCCAGAGCGAGGAGGAGGAGGCTGCCAGCAAGGAGTGCGCCCGGAGACCGCATCCATCCCGCCGCTAGCGGTTGGGGGGGGGCAAATTTCGCCTCAGAGCACCGGCGCCGGACAGAGAGCGTCGCCGGTGCGGTGGGCGTTCAAGCCGACGCTGAATCGGCCGGAGGCGCTCGACACCGGCATCACCCAGAGCTGCTTCGGCGTCTCACCGATCGGCTCGAAGGCGCAGCCGAGTTGAATTGCGTTCTCGAGGTCGACGAAACCGAAGGGGGCCGTCACCGGAACCGCCGTACTGCCGACGGCGAACCGGGAAGCGAGCTCGGAGACGACGAAATGGAACTCCGGAGTGTCGCCTTGGGCGGCTTCGTCGAAGGCTGTCGTCCGCAGGAACTGGCAGGGATTGACAAAAGTCGGCCGGCTGCCGCAGGTGACCGCCTGCGGTGTCGGCACGTCGGGCTCGGCCCAGACGATCAGATCGGTGCCGCCCGAGAAGGCGCCGCCGTTCAGATAGCGCGAGCGGTAGCGGGTGCCCAGGGGGGCGCGGGCATCGTCGCCGCTGTGGCCGATCCAGGCGCCATAGAAGGTCGCCGGCTGGGCGCCGAAACGCCCCGCGTCGGCGACGATGGCGACCGCCTCGTTGCCCTGGGCGTAGTTCTCGGCCGTATCGACGTAGAAGAAATCTCCGATCAGGAGGTTGGCATTGCCGGCGACGCCGGTTCCCCCGGCGCTGAAGTACCCGGCGTGCCCGGGGTAGGTGATCGTCTCCGAACACTGCTGCGCGACATCGATGGTGACGAAACCGGTGGCGACCTGGGCGCCGGCCCGTCCGCTGCCAGCGCACAGGCCCAGATCATCGGGCTGGCCGGTGTGCTGCTTACGCAGTTCCGCAAGGGCGATCGCGTCGAGGGCCGGCAGCGTCAGCGGATTGGTACAGCCGGTAAACGAACCGCCGCCGGTCTGCGGCAGGATGCCGGAGAAGACGTCGCGAAGGTTGATGGACTGCACGTCGTTGGCAGCGAGATAGAGATCGAAGGTGAGCGTCGGGACGCCCCAGTCGGTCCAGACCACCACGTGCGCCAGGGTCGCGTCGGCGCCGGTGTTGGTGACCGCGAACAGTGTGCTCTGGTGATCGGCAGAGATCAGATCGACCTCGAAATAGGGGATGAGAAGCGTTGCCGCCGGTACCGCGCCGCTGCTGCAGTCGGCGGGCACGACGCTCGCCCAAGCGTTCGCCGCCAAGCCGGCCGCCAGCACTCCACTCAGTACCATTATTCGATTCGGTCGTCGCATCGCTTCCTCCATGAGGTCACTGAGCCGCCGATTCGTCGCGGAGACTGCAGGATTGTCCGCCTACCTTCGCATTGCGGGAGGCCAGAGGCAAGCGTAGTTCTCACGGATAGCCTCGTCCGGCCGGACAAGGCGAAGCCGCGTCCGAAAATCTGAACGCGGCGCCTGGAAGCGGGAAATCGGGAGGGAGTGCTACAGAGACGAAGAGGCCGGCCGCGCTAACGCAGCTTCTCTTCGACGAACTCGACGTGCTGGCGCACCTTCGGGTCGTACTTCTTCATCCGCAGCTTCTCGCTGGAAGCCTTCTTGTTCTTCGTGGTGGTGTAAAAGTAACCCGTACCGGCCGAAGAAACCAACTTGATCTTGTCGCGCATCTCGATACTCCCGATCTTTCGGACTTAGAACTGGCGGGGCCGACGGGACTCGAACCCGCGACCTCCTGCGTGACAGG
>JBDTQT010000233.1:0-6395 GCA_039932055.1 Thermoanaerobaculia bacterium | reverse complement strand
GGGTGGCCCGCCTGGCCGCCGGGGAGGATCGAGAGGCCGCGGTCGGCGTCGCCGAGGTCGTTCACCAGGCGCATCGAAGCGCCGTACTCGACGTCGAGCTCGCCCTCCTTCCACGGTCCACCGAACGCCATCACAGTCGTCGCCGAGCCGCCGAGCGGGAACGGCCCGCGAGAGAAGAAGCTCCCGAGGAGCGGCGCCGAACTGAGCGCGTGGTCGAGCTTGAGGTGGTGAATCCCGGCGTACGGCCACGCCGCGACATCCGGTCCCCAGCGTTTCGATCCCTCCTGCCAGGCGACGGCGAGTGCCGCCTCGACGGTCGCCGCTCGGCTCTCCTTCGCCGGCGTCGAAACGTCGTCGAACCAGTCGGCCGACATCTCGCCGTCGAGGAGCCGGAGGAGACGCCAGCGGGTGCCGAAGCGCGCGAGTTTCGCCGCCGTCGCTTCGTCCTGGAAGATCGCCTGCTGCAGGTGACGCTCGACCAGCGCGAAGAGCGCCGGTGCGCCGCGCTCCCCCATCGTGCCGTCCCATCCCTGAAGAGCGACCCAGGCTTTGGCGGCGTCGCCGGAATGATCTCCGGCGAGGCGCGGCACCAGCCACTTCGCCCACAGCGAGGTGGCATCGGTCTGCAGCGCGGCGACGGCCGCCGGCGTCCAGTCGTTCTTCATCGCCAGCCGCTCGCGGATGCGGTCGGCGCGGAACGGCGTGTCGAACTCGCCCTGGAACCAGGCCGGAAGAGGGACCGGCAGGAAGCTGTTGGCGGTGACGATCGCCTCGGTCGGCGGATCGATGAGGACGGGGTTCTCGGTGGCCGGCAGCAGCCCCGCCCAGCCGTATTCGCTCTTCCATCCCGGCGCCGGGAAGCGGCCATCCCAGCCGTACCGATTCGGCGCGCGGCCGATCGGCGTCCACAGGATGTGGCCGTCGCGATCGCCGACGACCAGGTTCTGCGGCGGGAAGGAGTAGGGCGCAACCGCCACCTGCACGTCGGCAATCGACTTGGCGCGCGCCAGATTCATCAGCGCCAGCAGTTGGTCGGCCGGCTCGTAACCCGACCAGGCGACGCTGCGCGCCGGCAAGCCGTGCACCGGATCGGGTTCGAGCAGCGGCCCGCGGTCGGTCGAACGGATGTCGAACTCGACATCTTCGCCGTCGTCGAGGCGGATCGTCGCCTTCTCGACGGCGATCGGCACGTACTCTTCGCCGCGCAGCACCTTGGTGCCGGTGACGTCGAGCCGTTCGACGAAGAGATCGACGTCGTCGACGTAGAGGTTGGTCATCGCCCAGGCGAGGTTGGCGCTGCGGCCGAGGACGACGCCGGGCACGCCGGGGATGGTCATGCCGGAGACCTCGTAGTCCGGCGCGCGCAGCGCCGCCTGGTACCAGACCCCCGGAATCCCCAGGCCGAGGTGGGGATCGTTGGCGACCAGCGCCGAGTGCGTCGCCGTGCGCCCGGGTGCGACCGCCCAGTTGTTGCTGCCGAGCCCGGAACCCTCCGGGTTGGCTGCAGCCGCCTCGCCAGCGGCGGGAGTCTCGTCGGCGAGCCGCTTGACCTCTTCGAACACCTGTGCCTGCGGCGTGCCGGCGAGCTCGCGTGCGCGGTCGGCGCCAAACTCGCGCAGGAAGCCGAAGAGCTCCTCCTCGTTGGGCTCGAAGATGGCCGAGAGCTGGCGCGCCATGAGGAAAACGATGCCCATCGAATCGGCCGGCTGCCACGGTTCGGGCTTCGCCGCGAGGAGACGGAACTCCGGCGGAAGGTTGTGCTTGTGGCTCGAGATCCAGGCGTTCACGCCATGCGCATAAGCCGCGAGAAGGTCGCGACTCTCCGGCGACGCCGCCGCCACGAGCTTCTCGGCGGAGGCGTGGATGCGCAGCCGGCGAACCTTCTTGTCGAAGGCCAGCGCTCGTTCGCCGAAAAGCTCCGACAGCCGGCCCGCCGCCGCGCGGCGCGCGACCTCCATCTGGAACAGCCGGTCGTTGGCGTGCAGCCAGCCGAGCGCCGCAGTCGCGTCGGCGGCGGTCGCCGCATGGACGTAGGGCATCGCCCAGCGATCCCAGCGCACCTCGACTGGCGCCTGGAGGCCGGAGAGTGCCGCGGCACCCTCACGTTGCGGCAAGCCGCTCGACTTCAGCCAATAGAAGCCTCCGGCGACAAGCGCGGCGATCAAGAGAATGACGACGAGGGCGAAGCGGATGAACTTGCGCAGGAACATGGCGAGGAACTCTATCGCGGGGCCGGGCGGCGCAAGGCCGCTATTCGTCGCGGCGAGCGAGCCGGACGAGGCTCTCGAGAGTGCGCAGCTTGCGGTCCTTGGCGGCGAAGAGCCGGGCAGCGAAGAGCGCCGAGGCGGCGTGCGCCGAAAGCAGGTCGAGGAGATCGCGGTCGTCGGGGCGCAGCACCGGCTTGTGGTCGAACAGCTTCAACACGACGAGCGCACCGACGATCTGATCCTGGATCTTGAGCGGTACGGCGGCGATCGTCTTCGAAGCCGCCGTCGGTCCGAGCTTGAGCGATCCGTCCTGGAGCGCCGCGTCGCAGAGCGGATCACCGCCGCCGTAGGTTTCGCCGGCAAAGCCCGGAGTTGCTTCGGCCGAAGTGCCCTGCGAGAAGGCGATCTCGAACTCATGCCCGTCGTCCTTGAGCAGCAACAGGGCGAAGCGCTCGGCGCCGAGCAGATTCACCGCGATGTCGGCGATGGCGCTCGAGACTTGGCGCGGATCGAGGAAGGCATGCAGCTGATAGGTCGCGACGTAGAGGCTCATCAGCCGGTCGAGCTGATGCTCGGTATCGACGAGGCGCACCGAGATCTCCTTCATGTCGACGCGGACTTCGTCGAGCTCGCGCTCGAGCGGGTTGGCAGCCGGCGTCGGCTCGAAGGTCTCGTTCTCGGCCTCGCTGCGGGCCGCCGCCGCGAGCGTCGTCGACAACCGCGCCACCAGCTCGCTGGCGCGGCCCAGCGCATCACGAAGCTGATCGACGAGCGGTTCGTGCGCGGCGGAGGGCGGTTCCGGCTTCATTCGGACTCCGGCAGCGCCGCGATCGCCGCACGCACCTCTTCGGCGCGAAACGGTTTGGTGAGATAGGCCGCGGCGCCGGCCGCAAGACCGCGTTGGGCATCTTCGTCGCGCCCTTCGGTGGTCACCACGATGACGCGCAGGGCGGGCACCAACCCGCGCACGCCGAGCTCACGCAGGACCTCGAAACCGTTCATCCTGGGCATGTTGATGTCGAGCAGAACGAGGTCGATCCCGGGGTCGCCGACGATACTCGCCAGCGCCTCCTCGCCGTCGCGCGCCGCGACGATCTCGCCGCCGCGCAGCATCATGCCGTACATGCGATGCATGAGATCGGAGTCGTCGACGACGAGGATCTTCTTCGGCTTCACGGTCCGGGCCAGTGTAGACGAAGGGTGGCGGGCTTTCAACAACACCTTCGGGCAGGTACGCGAACGCCGGAGAGCACCATTTCACGTGGCTGCGATCGGCCGCCGGCCTTGCATCTGCGAGCGATCTGGGTGACGATGAAGGATCTTCGAAGGAGCCTCGACCGTGGAATCGTGCAGCGGATCGCCCTCGACCCGCCGCAGGGTCGCATGAGCCCGGCGGACGGAAGGCGGACCGGGCCCCTGTCGCTCCTCGCACCGGCGGCGCTCTACGCCGCCGTCTGGGCCGCCGGCGGTTGGCTGCTCGCGGGTGCCAGTCGCGGCGCCGACGCGCCGGTCCTTCAAGTGCTCTTCCATCTCGCCGCCATCGCCGGCGCCGGGCTCTTCCTCGCCTTCGACCTTTCCACCCGCCTGAGCGATCCACGCTCGGGATTGCGTGCCCGCCTCATCGGCGTCTTTCGCCAACTCGGGGACGGCGACCTGATCCGCACCGCCGAGCTGGCGCGGTCCCTGGACGCCGACCTCGCCCAGGGCGTCGCACGCGCGGTCGCCGGCCTGGCGACACGAGTCGAGCAGCTGCAGGCGAACTCGCACTCCGTCGCTGGCGCTGCCGAAGGGGTCGAGCGCGGATCGACGGTGCTCGCAGCGAGCTCGGCGCAGCAGGCCGCCGCGGCCGGCGAGGTAACGGCCGCGATGGAGGAGCTCTCGCGCACCGCCGCCGAAATCTCGGAGCATGCGGAGCGCCAGAACCAGCTCGTCCTCACGGCGGAGAGCGAGGGCGCCGCGGGAGCGGAGGCGGTCGCCGAGGCGGTCGAAGGGGTGGGCGCCGTGGAGCGCCGTATCGCCGATGTCACGGCGCGCGCCGACACTCTCGGCACACGATCGCGCGAAATCTTCCGCGTGCTCGAGCTGATCAGCGAGATCGCCCAGGAGACCCATCTCCTGTCGCTCAATGCCGCGCTCGAGGCCTCGGCGGCCGGCGGCCGTGGGCGGCGGTTCGCGATCGTCGCCGGCGAGGTCCGGGTGCTGGCCGAACGCGTGCGCGATTCCGTGGCCTCGGTGCGCAGCCAGATCGAGGAGTTCGCCAGCGCCATCCGCTCGACCGTCGTCGCCACCGAAGAGGGCGGCAAGGAGGCCGCGCGGGTGCTCGAAGAGGCCAGGGCCGCCACCGGCGCGCTGGCGATTCTCCGCGCCTCGCTGCGCGAGAGCTCGGAGGCGGCGCGGCAGATCTCTTCGGTGACGCGGCAGCAGACGTCGGCGACGGAGGAGGTCCTCTCGACGCTGCGCGAGCTCCATCAGGTGGTCGAACGAATGTCGCGCGACCTCTCGCTGCTCTCCTCCACCTCCGGCCGCCTGCGCGCGATCGGTCTCGAACTCGAACTCCTGGCGCAGACCTTCCGTCTCGACTCGCCGCGCTCGCTCAAACGGCTGGTGCATTCATGGGCCGGCCGGCTCCCCGACGCTCCCGAGCGCACCGGCTGGGCCCCCCAGGATTTGATCGACGAGCTCGTCGCCGCCGCCCCGTTCGTCGAATGCGGCTGCATCGTCGACGCCAGGGGCAAGGTCCTCGCGACGCAGACCGCCAGCGAGCTGCAGGCGACCACCACCGAAGCGCTACAGGAGCTGCGGCGGCGCAATCTCGCCGATCGCGCCTGGTTCAAGAAGGCCGTCGAGAGCTCACGCGCGGTCGTGACACCGCCCGAGCGCTCGGTGATGTCTGGCGAGCCCTGCATCATGGTGGCGGTCGCGCGGCGCAACGCCGCCGGCGAGGCGGTCGCCGTCGTCGAGTTCGATGTCAACGTGCGGCATTGGACCGATATCGGAGCATGACCACGACTCCGTATCTTCTCGTCCGACTGGGCGAGCGCCTCGCGGCCCTCCCGGCGCTCGCCGTGCGCCGCGTCGTCCGCGGAGCGCGGCTGCATCCGCTACCCGGCGCCGGCCCCGGCCTCGTGGGCCTCGCCGAATTCGCCGGCGAGCCGCTCGCCATCCTCGATCTGGCGCAGCTCCTGGGCGATGACCGGGGCAGCTCGCGGCCACCCGTGACCGTGGTGACCTGGCTCGGCAGCGGCGACGACCGCGAGCTCGTGGGCCTGGGCGTCGACGACGCCATCGCAGTTGTCGAGCTCGACCCCACCGCCCTCGCTCTCGGCCAGGCTCTGGTCGACGGACGCCCGGTCGTCGTCATCGATACCGAGCGGCTCGGAGTCGCGGCATGACCGGCGGCTTCCTGATCGTCCGCTGCGACGGCGCGCTCTGGGGACTGCCGGCCGATCAGGTTGCGCTGATCGAACGCTCGGTCGAAGCGAGTGGCGCGATGGCAGCCGGCGGCGCCAGCGGGCTCGAGGTGCGCTTCGCCGACGGCCGCCGTCTGGCGGTCGACGCCGTTCTGACGCTCGTCGGCGAGCTGGTGGCGCGACCGCTCTCGCCACGACTTCGCCAGCTCCTGCCGCCCGGCGCCGCCGGTCTGGCGATGCTCGCCGGCGAGCCGCTGGTGCTCATGGCCCGAGAGAGCGAGGTCGCACATGTTTGATCGGCATGTCCTGCGCTCCACCATGCCTACCGCTCCGGTGGTGCTCGCCCTGCTCGCCGTCGCGCTCGTCACCGTCGCCGAGGCGCGGAGCGGCAGCTCCTGGCGCTCGAGCGCGGCACTCCTCGCAGCCGCGCTCGTCGGCGTGGCTGCCTTGCCGGGGATCCGCCGCAGCTTCGCCGCACGGACGGCGAAACAGGCCGACCGGGTGCGACTCGTGGCCTCGCTCGACGAGCTCGCGGCGGCCGATCTCGTGCGCGCCAGGGCGATCGCCGCCGATCTCCCGCCAGCGCTCGCCGTGCCGCTCGGCGAAGCGCTGGCGCCGCTCGAGGTGCTGGCAACCCGCATCCAGCGCTCTTCGGTCGAAGTCGCCGGCGCGGCTGGCGCGGTCAAGCGGATTGCTTCGGAGCTCGCCGCCGGCTCTTCCGAACAGTCGGCGTCGGTGGTCGAGATCACCGCCGCCATGGAAGAGCTGGCGCAGACCG
>JBDTQT010000232.1:0-6422 GCA_039932055.1 Thermoanaerobaculia bacterium | reverse complement strand
TGGTCATCATGCCGACCGTCACGCAGACCCGCGCCTTGCTGGTCTTGTAGGCCGGAATGAAGTTGCCCGAACCGAGAAGGTTGTTGTTGCTGAAGTTGATGGTGAACTGCTGGGCGTCGGGAATCTGGCTGGTCACCTGGACCGCGAAATCCGACTGGTACTTTCCCGGATACATCCGGTCGGCCATCTGGTTCAAGATCTGAGCGAGCTTGGCCGCGTGATTCTGGCTCACCGCGAAGATGATCGACTTTCCGACTTCACCGCTGACGGGGTCGCGCAGAGCGTTCTCGAGGAACGTCTTGCAGAAGAGCTGATTGGTGGCGTCGGCGAAGAAGCGCTTCTCGAATTCGCGCTGTTTGAAGACCTGTTCCTGGTCTTCTCCGGTCTCGTCCGCAATGGAGATGACGAAGCCGTCCTCCGACAGCAGCTGGGTGGTGATGTCGGTGCGTGCGTCGACCACCGTCGGGTTGACCAGAAAGCCCTCTTTTACACCATCGAGCAGCGAGTAGCGGAAAGTCGGCTGACTGTTCTCGCAGCCAAAGGTGCGATAGGTATCCAGCAGCAGGCGGCGCTCGGCCTCACGCGGATCGCGTGTGCCTGGGTTCGTGCTGTCGAACCGCCGCAGGTAGTCGCGCGGCGTGGCGGTCAGGCCGAGCTTGTAACCGATGAAGTAGTCGAAGACGGCGCGAGCGTTGCCACCGATGGAGCGATGAGCTTCGTCGGAGATCACAAGATCGAAATCCGTCGGGGAGAAGAGCGTCTGATACTTGTTGTTGAAGAGCAGGGACTGCACGGTGGTGACGACGATCTCCGCGCGCCGCCAGTCGTCCCGGTTCTCCTTGTAGATGACCGTTTGAAAGTCGGCGGACAGCAGAGCGGCGAAAGCTTTCTTGGCCTGGTCCTCGAGCTCGAGGCGGTCCACCAGGAAGAGCACGCGCCGGACGTTGCCCGAGCGCAGAAAGAGCTTGATGACGGCGGCGGCAGTCAGGGTCTTGCCCGTGCCAGTCGCCATCTCGAACAGAAAACGGTCTTTGCCGTTCCCAACGGCGGCCTGCAAGCTCTGGATCGCCTTCAGCTGATACGGCCGCAGAAAGTTGAGCTTGTTGGCCTTGACGTAGGCCGGCCGCTCTGCCTCGTTCTTCCAACCGGCCTCGGACTGGTAGTTCGGTCGCAGCGTGAGTGCGATGTAGTCCGCGCCCACTTGCTCCGCGATCAGGCGCTGGGGATCGGGAGTGACCTGCTTGTAGCCGGTGACGGAATCGGGCGTCGGGAACGAGGTGATGACGTAGGGGTTGCCGCGGTCGAGGTCCCAGAAGTAGTGCAGGTTGCCGTTGGAGAGGATGACGAACCGGCAGTTCTGCGAGCGGGCGTACTTGCGTGCCTGCTCCTTGCCTACGAGGGGGTTCTTGTTCTCTGCCTTGGCCTCCAAAACGATCAACGGGAAGCCCTTGGCGTCGAGCAGGAGGAAGTCGACGAAGCCCTTCCCGACCTTCTCGAAGTCATTGCCGAGCGCAGCCAGGTCGGTGGACTTCATGGCGACGCTGGGTTCGAGGCGAATGTTGGCCGGCTGGTCGCCTTGTGGAAAGAAGCGCCAAGTCGCTGCCTCGAGCAGCTTGTTGATCTTGATGCGGGCTGTGGCTTCCTTATCGGGCACTCAGATTCCCTGTTCAGACGTGATCGAAGTCGAGTGGCATGTTCAGTGCTTCAGCCAGCAACCGCAATCTTTGACTCGCGCCAGGCCACAGGAAGAGGTCCCCAGGAATGTGCAGGTTCGTCTTGCGAAGCGAAAAGGCGGCGAAAGATCCAGGGCCTTCAGCATCCAAGTTGCGCTTCCCGCCTTCCTTTGAATCCTCGAATCCGAGGCCGAATCAATGGGTGCTGAGAGTCGCTGGTCCCCTTCAGCAACGGACCAACTATTCCGAGCTGGCTCTAAGTACGTCAAGCCTCTCCCCCTCCCCGATCCCGCGCTGCTCTCGGGACAGAAGCGCGGAGCAGGCTTTGCAGATATTTCGAAGCAGAATCGCCGAAGCCTCGAGGATCTCCAAGTCTCTCGCCCCGTCGGGGGTCTTGAAGCCATGCATCTTCTTATCGCGAACTCGATTCAGGACCGAAACAAGAGCGGAGAGAGCGGCCTTCGGGTCGGTGCTGCGCCGTCGCATCCGCGTAAGCTCGCGCCCTACTTGAAGTGCGTGAAGTCTCTCTCTCGGATGGGCAAGCACCTTTTCAAGAGGCGGCTCGAGATTCACCAGCGTGGCGAATGGCGAGGCTGTGACGATCGCACGCGAGGTCTCTCGATCCAGCCTTCTGACCAGTGCGACCACTTGCTCCGGTTCTTCTCCAACTGTTGGTAGCGTGTTCGCGAACTTCACCAGGCATACCCAGAGTTCGCTCACAGCCGAATAGGGCGGAAGCCGAGAAGCGGCATCCACTTCCTCGTCGACGTGCGCAAGCGCCTCAACGCCCGTAGCGAATGCGAAATCTGGCATTGAAAACCTCCATAGACTGGCGAAGCCTGACTGCTCCAATCATAGCCGTCCAAGTCGAGCTGCCGAGCACGAGCCTGAGCCAAGGGGTGCAGCAGCTCCCGCCGCGCTTCTAGCGTTGGGATCGAACCGCCCACACGCACATCAAGCCCATCAGCACCGCGGCGACCCAGGAAGCTGCCACGGGGACGGCGAAGGTGCCCAACTGGATGGGAATCTCCATGAACGCCCGGTAGGCCTGCAGGAGGGCGATGATGCCGAAGACGGTTGCGGCGACCTTGGGGAAGGCGGAGTTGGACATGGGACCTCCTGAGTTCGTTCTCTGACTCTACGCCTCCCGGCGTCGGGGCTGGCCTCGGGTTTCCTTTGGGGGCGCATCAGGGTCCAAGTAGCATGAAACCGGCGCTCGCCTTTCAGGAGAACCCGATGCACGGAACATTCGCCGAGGAACCGGACAAGGGTGTCAGTGAAGATGCCGCGAAACAGCTCCGCCTGCTGGAGGAGTTGAAGCGCGGTAGCCGGGAGGCTGCCGAGGAGCTCGTCGCGGCGACGTATGGCCAGGTCTATGGCTCTCTTTGCCGCCTGACCGGCAACCCCGATCAGGCGGCGGACCTCACCCAGGAGACTTATCGGAAGGCGTGGCAGTCGCTGGCCGGCTTCCGTGAGGCCTCACAGGTGTCGACCTGGCTCTACCGCATTGCTTACAACACCTTCCTCAACTCACGCCGGCGGCCGTTTCGCATCGTGCCGATGGAGCCGGTCGTCGAGGCGACGGCGGTGGATCCGGATCCGCCGCCGGATGAGGTTGCGGCGACGAGCGAGGAGCGCGACCGGCTGCGGCGCGCTGTCCTTGCGCTGCCGGAAGAGCTGCGTTTCGCGGTGACCGCCCACTACTGGAACGAGATTCCCGTGGCCGAGATCGCCCGCATCGAAGGACTCACCCCGCCCGGCATTCGCAAGCGTCTCGCCCGGGCGTTCGAAGCGATCCAGGCTGCATTGGAGGGAAAGTCATGAACAGCAACCACAGCAACGACAAGCTCGATCGCGCCCTGCGCGATTTCCCCACCCCCCCGCCGCCGGCGGGCCTGCTCGAGAAGATCCAGGCCGAGATTCCGAGCGGCGAGGAGCTCGCCGGCGAGTCGACGACCGCTGGCAGTGCCCCGCGCCACTGGCCGCTGCGCCTCGCGGCGACCTTCGTGCTGGCCGCCGTCGGCGCCACCGTCGCCTGGCAGGTCGTGAAGAGCCGTCAGGGGCACGAGCTCGACCGCCAGGCGGCCGACTTCGTCGCGCCCACGGGCAAGGACGAGAGCTCCAGGTTCGCAGCCGCGCCGCCGCCCCCCAAGGCGGCGGCACCCAAGCCGCAAATGATGACCGCGCCCGTGCCGAGCGCCGTTCAGGCGCCGACAAGCGCGGACTCCGCGGGTGGGAGCTATTCGGTGAAGGGCGATCGCCAGCGGCAGGCCGCGCAGCCAGTCGAGGAGCAGGAGACCGCCTATGCCGTCCACACTCCTCCCCGCCTGGCCGAGGAAGTCTCGGCCGTCGAAGGCGTCGAAGGCAGCGTCTCGAGCGATCTCGCGGACGATACGCCGACCGGTGAGGCCGGCGGCGTTCCCGGCGGGGTCTACGGCGGTGTCGTCGGCGGAGTGGCTGGCGGAGTGGCGGGTGGCGCCGTCGGCGGTGTGCCGAGCGTCAGCGCCGCTGCCGCGGCTCCGAAACCGGCAGGCAGCACGTCCGATCTGATGGCGAAGATGAAAGCAGAGGGGCGATACTCCGTCGCCTACGACTCCATCTCCTCGCCGGGCGAAGGCCTGGCGGATCCCCGCGAGAACTCAACCGAGCGCCGCGAGCGCTACCGCGAGGAGGAAGGGACCCGGCAGGCGACTCCCGGCACGATGATCTTCCGCGAGACGCCGGCGAACCGCTTCGTCGCCACTGACGAGGATCGGCTCTCGACCTTTGCCCTCGATGTCGATACCGGCTCGTACACCCTCACCCGCGGCTACCTCGATCGCGGCCTCCTGCCGCCGCCGGCGGCGATCCGCGTCGAGGAGTTCGTCAACGCGCAGACCTACGACGACGCTCCGCCGCGTTCCGGCAGCGGACGCGATTTCGCCCTCTCCGCCGAAGGCGCTCCGGCGCCCTTCTACCCCGGCGAGCACACCCGTCTGCTGCGCTTCGCGGTCAAGGCGCGGGAGATCGACGCGCGCGATCGCAAGCCCGCCGTCCTCACCTTCGTCGTCGACGTCTCGGGCTCGATGAACCAGGAGAACCGGCTCGGGCTGGTCAAGCGCGCGCTCGGCCTCCTGCTCGACGAGCTCAAGGCCGATGACCGCGTCGGGCTGGTGGTCTACGGCACCGAGGGGCGGGTGCTCCTCCGCCACACCCGCGACCTCGAAGAGATCCGTCGGGCGATCGCGCACCTCGAGCCGGAGGGCTCGACCAATGCAGAAGCCGGGCTGCGCCTCGCCTACGACCTCGCCGACGAGGGCTGGCGGCAGGGGGCGATCAACAAGATCCTGCTGTGCTCCGACGGCGTCGCGAACGTCGGGGCGACCGGGCCCGAGTCGATCCTGGCGCGGATCGGCAAGGAGGCGCAGCGGGGCATCGAATTGACCACCATCGGCTTCGGCATGGGGAACTACAACGACGCCCTGATGGAGCAGCTCGCCGATCAGGGGGACGGCACCTACCACTACGTCGACCAGCTCGCCGAGGCGCGCAAGGTGTTCGTCGACAACCTCACCGGGACGCTCGAGACCGTCGCCAAGGAGGCGAAGGCGCAGGTCGAGTTCAACCCCGAGACGGTCGTGCGCTACCGCCTGCTGGGTTACGAGAACCGCGACGTCGCCGACCGCGACTTCAGGAACGACCGCATCGACGCCGGCGAGCTCGGTGCAGGTCACCAGGCGACGGCGCTCTACGAGGTGCGGCTGCGCGACGGCGTCTCAGGTGGAGACCGGATCGCGACGCTCCGCCTGCGCTGGAAGAGCGTTGCGACGAAAGCCATCGAGGAGGAATCCCGCGAGCTCCGGGCCCGCGACCTCGACCGCAGCTGGCAGGACGCCTCGGCCAACTTCCACCAGGCGGCCCTGGCCGCCGCCTTCGCCGAGAAGCTCAAGGAGACCGCGGCGGCCGACGACTTCGGCTGGCGCTCACTCCGCCGCGAGGCGGCGCGGCTCGACGACGAGCTGCGGCGGCGGCCCTCGGCCGGGGACCTGGCCGATGCCATCGACCGGGCGGCGCGGATCGCCGGAGTCACTGCGGATCGGGACGATCGCGATGGTCGCGACGATCGGCGGCGGGGTGACGATGAGGACCGGGACGACCGGCCCCGCAATCCCCGGCTCGACGAGGACTGACGCTTGGGAGAGATCGAAAACTAGTTGAAGCGATCGACCGGTTTTCGGAGGACCCGCGGCAACTGCTGCGGGTCTTCCGCTTTGAGGCGCAGGAGGCGCTCGACCTCGGCGGTCGCGACGCAGGGCTCGAACGCCGCGGTGACCGCCGCGTGCAGCTGGGCGGCGAGCTGCTTGCGGTCGGCGGCGAGCTGCGGTGCGTCGCCGAAGGTGAGGGTGGCGTCGACGTGCGACAGAGCGAGGAACTCGCGCAGGTGGGCGCCGAGCGCCATCTCCCCCCACCAGGATACGGCCAAATGGGTAGGAGTCTCCCCTGCCGGGGCGCGATAGTTGATCGTCGCGTGATGCACGCCGTCGGCCGAGCTCATGGCGAACTCGAGCAGCGGCGAGCGGAACGGCATGACGCAGTCGCCGGCCCCGGAGGTCCCCTCGGGAAAGATCACCACCCCCTGCCCGGCGGCGAGCGACTCCTCGATGCGGGCGAGGATCTGCGGCAGTTTCCGCTTCGCCCGGCGGTCGATGAAGATGGTGTTCACCGAGCGGCAGATGGCGCCGAAGATCGGCCAGCCGTCGATCTCGGCCT
>JBDTQT010000231.1:0-6501 GCA_039932055.1 Thermoanaerobaculia bacterium | reverse complement strand
GCGACAACCGCGGCGGCCACGACGATCACCTGCCGCCGGGGGAGGGGGCGATCGTCTGGCCCGACCTGCTGCGCCAGCTCGCCGCCGCTCACTTCACCGGTGCCTTCATCCTGGAGCTCGCGCCGGAGCAGGAGGCCGCCGAGCTCTTGCGCCGGGCACGAGGAGCCGCCGACTATCTGCATCGGCTGGGAGCGGCTGCCTAGGCCGGTTCAGGGCGTCTCGTAGGAGCTCCACCTCGGATCGACCTGGTCGAGCAGACGCTTGGCCACTTCGGTCGGCACCTGCTCCTTGCAGATGCCGCGCAGGCCGAGCCAGCCGTCGCTGCACTCGAGGACCTCCCAGGCGCCGGCCTGCTTGCGCAGGACCGCTTGCCCGGCCACCTTCTCGTGCGCCCAGGTGACCAGAGCGTAGCCGGAGTCGACGCCGACCTGGGCCATCTCGAGGTCGACCGGCCCGGCACCAGCAGTCTGGTCGATGTAGGCGTGGAGCGCCAGCCGGATCGCCGGCGCTTCCGTGGTCGCACTCGTTGCCGTCGTGTCGATGTGCGCCGCCGCCGGTCGCTTGCAGGCTGTCAGGCTGACCGTCAGGAAACTGATGCAACCCGCAAGAGCAATGACACAGCGGAAAGCAACCGTCGACAAATCTCTCATGAGCCACCCCCGATGGCGTCCCTGTCCGCGAACATCCCTTCTGCCGGACGCCCTCTGGGCGAACTCTGTGCTTTTGTGCGACGGGGCGCGATACCCGAAAGGAGGTGGCGCCCACCCGCGCAGGCGGGGAGCCGGGGCAGGCGGATGAACCGGAGAAGATGCGCTAGGTTCGCGGCTCGCGGGCGGCTGATCTCGAGGCGACGTGGAGGAAGCCGAGCACCGCCAGGATCACCGCCAGGGTCAGGAGCTCGCCAGGCAGGCCGCCGATCCTCGGGTCGGCGCTCTTGGGAATCCACTTGAGAGCCGCCGCGGCGGCGATCGCGATGCCCGCCAGCCCCTCGCCGGCGACCAGGCCCGACGCCGCAAGGATCCCCGGATCGCTGTCGCTCGCGTTCGGCGCCCCAGGTGCGTTGATCCGCGTTTCGAAGCGCTTCCGCACCAGTCCGCCGACATAGAGGCAGGCCATCGAGGAGAGCGGCAGGTAGACGCCGATGGCGAAGGCGAGGCCGGAGACGCCGCAGAGCATGGCCGAGATCGAGACGCCTGCCCCGGTGGCGACGAGATCCCAGGGGAGATTTCCCGACAGGACCCCTTCGATGATCGTCTTCATCAGCGTCGCCTGCGGCGCGGCGAGCTCCTTGCCGCCGAAGGTGTAAGTGCTGCCGAGGAGCAGCACCGTGCCGGCGACGGCCCAGCAGGCCACCGCGGCGCCGATCAACTGGCCGAGCTGTTGTTTGGCCGGAGTGGCGCCGACGAGGTAGCCGGTTTTCAGATCCTGTGCGATATCGCCGGCCTTCGAGGCGGCGATGGCGACGATCGTGCCGACGGTCAGCACGGCGGCCCGAGCGCTGCCGTCGACCCAGCCGGCGGCGGCGAAGGCGGAAGCGACCCCGAGGAGGGTGACCAGGGCGATCCCTGAGGTCGGCTGCGACGAGACGCCGACGATGCCGACGATCCGCGCCGCGACCGCGACGAAGAGGACGCCGAACAGCCCGACGCCGGCCGCGCAGACCGCCCGCTGGGTGAGGTCCATGCCGCCGGCGAAGATACCCGGAACGAGCCAGGAAACCGTGACGACGATGGCGATTCCGCCGAAGACGAACCCGCCAGGGAGATCCCGGTCGGTGGTCGCGGCCGCGAGCCGGCTCTCGGCCGAGTGGCCGGCCCCGGCAGACGCGGCCTTCTTCTGCAGTCCCTTCGCGACGGCGGCGAACGAGGCGATCATGGTGGGGAAGTTGCGCGCCACGGTGAGGATACCCGCGGTCGCCACCGCCCCGGCGCCGATGTAGCGCACGTAGCGCGACCAGATCTCGCCGACTCCCATCTCGGAGACCAGGCGCACGGTCTCCGGGTAGAGCGGCGCGCCGAGATGGGCGCCCATCCAGGCGATGAGCGGGATCAGGACGAGCGAGGAGACGATCGAGCCCGCGACACAGACCGCCGCCTGACGGTAGCCGAGGATGAAGCCGACGGCGAACAACGCCGGCGAGAGCTCGAGCGCGAGCTGGGCCTTCGGCAGGACCGGGAGCAGATAAGAGACCTCCGAAGGGAAGAGAAAGGCGACCGAGATCAGGATTTTCACCGCCGCGCCGACCGCCATGCCGCGGAAGATCCAGACGCCGGCGCTGGTGCCGCTCTCCGAGGCGCGCAGGACTTCGGCGCAGGCTCGTCCCTCCGGATAGGGCAGCTCGTCGTGGGCGTCGACGATCAGCAGGCGCCGCAGTGGGATCATCGCCGAGATGCCGAGCAGCCCGCCGAGGAAACAGAGCGCCACGACCTGCATGTAGGGCGGCACCATCCCCCACATGAAGAGGGCGGGAATGGTGAAGATGGTGCCGGTGGCGAGCGCGGTCGAGGCCGAGCCGATGGTCTGGGCGAGGTTCACTTCGAGAATGGTCGAGCGCAGCTTGAGCGCCTTGAAGACGACGACCGCCATGACGGCCGCCGGGATCGAAGCCGAGACCGTCATGCCGACACGCAGGCCGAGGTAGGCGTTGGCGGCGCCGAACAGAATGCCGAGCACGATGCCGGCGACGACAGCCTTGAGGGTGAACTCGGCGACGCTCTCCGAGCGCAGGGCGAGGGGGTCGCTGGTCATTTGGATCTCCGGTTTGAGAGCCGAATCCTACATGAGCGCTTTTCCTCCCGGCGAGATAGTTTTCCCGAATGGCCCTGGGAATCTCCACCGCGAGCTGGCGAGAGGTCCGCCGTCTCACCCAGCTCGCGACGCCGGTGGCCTTGACCCAGCTCTCGTCGATGCTGCTGTGGACGATCGACCTGCTGATGGTCGGCAGGATCGATGTCCTCTCCCTGAATGCGGTCTCGCTGGGTCGAATCTGGGTGATGGGGACTTCGATCTGCGCCATGGGTCTGATCTTCGGTCTCGATGCGATCGCTTCGCAGGCGCATGGGGCGCGCGATCGCGAGCGTCTCGGTGAAGTGCTGCTCCATGCCGGGGTCCTGGCTCTCGTCGTGAGCGTGCCGCTCGGCGCGCTCTGGTTCGCGACCGGGCCGCTCCTGGCGGCGCTCGGTCAGGATGCGGCGATCGTCGCCCTCGCGCACCGCTATGTCGTCGTGCAGATTCCCGCGTTGCCCTGCTTCCTGCTCTTCGTGATGCTCAAGCAGTATCTGCAGGCCCGCGGCATCGTACGACCGGCGATGTGGGTGAGCTTCGCCGCCTGCGCTTTCAATGCGGTGGTCAACTGGTTGCTGATCTTCGGGCATCTGGGTCTGCCGCGAATGGGAGCTGTCGGCGCGGGAGTCGCTACCGCGGTCACCGAGGCGATGATGCTGGTCACGCTGCTCTTCGTGATCCGGCGGTACCGGCTGCAGCGCGGCGCTGCGACCGTTCTCGATCTCGCGCGGCTGAAGGTGAAGGGACTCACGGAGATCGTGCGGCTCGGGTTTCCGGTGGCGGTGATGCTGGCGCTCGAATACTGGGCATTCGCGATCTCGTCGCTCTGGGCGGGGTGGCTCGGACCGGCGGAGCTGGCGGCGCACTCGATCGTGCTCAATCTGGCGTCGATCACCTACATGGTGCCGCTAGGTATCGGACTGGGGGCCTCGACCCGGGTCGGCAACCTGATCGGTGCCGGCGACCCGCGCGCGGCGCAGCGCGCTGCCTGGGTCGCCTTCGCGCTGGGTGGCGGCGTGATGGCGCTCTTCGCGCTCCTGTTCATCGCTGGGCGGACGGTGATCCCGCAATGGTTCACCTTCGATCCGACGGTCGTCGCGCTGGCCGCGACGTTGCTGCCGATCGTCGCCGCCTTCGAGCTTTTCGACGGCCTGCAGGTGGTCGGCAGCGGCGTGCTGCGCGGCATGGGGCGGACGCGGCCTGCGGCCCTCTTCAACCTCGTCGGGTACTACGCGCTGGGACTGCCGCTCGCCGCCTGGCTCGGGCGCCCGGAGAGCATGGGTCTGGTCGGAATCTGGTGGGGTCTCGCCCTCGGGCTCGCCGTGGTCGCCGGCCTCTCGGTGGCCTGGGTCGGCCTGCGCGGTCCGGCGCGCTCGCGGCCGATCCACTGATCGCCGCCGCTGCCGCCGGAAAACAGAAAGGGCCGGCGATCGCTCGCCGGCCCTTCGGTCGCGCTATTTCGCGGCCGGAGTCAGAACGTGTACTTCGCTCCGAACCGGTAGGTGCGCGGCGAGTTGGTGGATCGTCCGGTCTCGAAGCTGCTTCCAGCACGATCCTGCACCAGGGTGAAGCGCGCCTGATTGGTCACGTTGAAGATGTCGAGGAAGATCCCGAAACGGTCGTCGCCCTTGCCGATGTCCATGTACCACTCGGCGCGCAGGTCGAGCTCGCTCTTGTCGTCGAGTCGCCGGCTGCCGCGCGGTTCACCGTGGAAGCGTACCGTGCCCTGGTTGAAGCTGTAGCAGTCGCCATCGACCACCAGGCAGGACGAACGCAGATTGTAGGTATCGCCGGTGTTGAAGGTGTAGTTGCCGGAGAACAAAAGATTCAGCTTCGGGATGGCGTAGGAGCCCTGGAGCTTGACGGCGTGCGTCGGGTCGTTGGTCAACTTGCCCTCGGCGAAGACGAGCGAGTTCGGAGTATTGAGGAAACCGCTCGCGTTGTCGCCGCCGTAGGTGCTGCTGGAGCTGAGGTTGTCGATATTTCCCGTAGCCTCGGAGTAGACATAGGAAAGCAGCATCTGCCAGTTGTCGCGCAGTCTCCGGTTGAGGGTGAACATGTAGCCTACGTATTTACGATGCAGCTCCGGCGGATTGCGGTAGGCGAGGACGTCGGTCTCCGGATTCAGGTAGTCGTAGACCGTCGCCCGTCTGCCCGTTTCGTCGACCACGCCGTCGATGGGAATGAAGATTCCGTCGCGGCTGACCGTCTCGACGAAGTCCTTCTTCTCGCGATGGATATAGGTGAACGATGCCGTGATGCCGCCGGCCAGCTCGCGATCGATCCCGAGAGTGTACTGGTCCAGGTAGGGTTGCTTGAGTTTCTTGTCGAGCACCACGGTATCGGCTGCCACCTGACCGAGATCCTCGATGTAGCCGCTGGGATAGATGTTGCGGAACTCGAGCGGGGTGAATGCCCCGGGCCTGGCGTAGTAGAACTCGGTGGCGACGAACTTCTCGTAGTACCTGCCGTAGTGCCCCTTGAGGACGGTCTTGCCGTCCTTGGTGAGGTCCCAGGCGAAGCCGAGGCGGGGTGCCACGGCGGTGTTGTCGAAGATCTTGCCGTCGCCGGGGACCGAGCCCTGGTTGAACTCGGCGCGAACGCCGGCGTTCACCGTGAAGGTCGGCGTGATCCGCCAGCTGTCCTGAGCGAACAGCGAGGCGCGCTCGATCGTGCCCTTGAGGTCATAGCTGTAGTTGTAGTACCCCTGGGTGTAGGCAACATAGTCGTACTCGGGCGTGCCTGGGTCATCGGCATAGCCGTAGTTGTCGTAGAACCAGGCGCCGGTCGGCGCGCCGTAGCGGCTGCGCACCGTCGAACGCTCGAGCTCCATGCCGAACTTGAAGTCGTGGTCGCCTTTGATGAAGTTGTCGGCGAAATGCGAGATTGATGCCACGATCTGGTTGCGCTGGCGGTCGGCGAGGTAGTAGTAGGTCGAGTTGGTGTTGTAGAGCCCGGTGGCGGCATCGTAGCGGCCGGCGATGTCATAGCCGTTCTGCGGATCGAGGTAGTAGTAGCCGTCATAGCCGCCGTAGGAGACGTTGAGGATGGTGTTTTCGGAGAGGATCGACCGCCAGGAGATGTTGCCGACATACTCCGGCGCATCTTCGGTGACTGTCGCTTCGAGCGGCGTGACGGAGTCGCCGCCGCGGCCGATGATGTCGTAGCGGTCCCACTCGATCCAGCCTTCGACGTTGTTCTGCTCGTTCGCCTGCCAGGAGAGCTTGCCGAAGAGTCGCGGCGATTCCTCGGTCCGGATCGGGCCGCCGTCCGAGCTCTCTTGCTTGTAGTACTGCCCCGAGGCGAAGAACCAGAGCTTGTCCTGCATGATCGGCCCGCCGATCTGCGCCGTGGTGTCCATGAACAGCTCATTGGTCGGGTTCAGCCCTGCGAATTCCTCGCCGGAGAAGCTGTCCGAGAGGCTCTTGTTGGAGTAGTAGGCATCGACGAGACCCTTGAACTGGTTGCCGCCCGACTTGGTCACGCTGTTGAACACCACGCCGGTGAAGCTGCCGTACTCGGCCGGAGCGCCGAGGCCGACCAGCTGGACCTCCTCGACGATGTTGAAGTTCACGAACGACCAGGCCGTGCCACCTTCCGGGTCCGAGGTGTCGACGCCATCCAACTGGTAGGCAAGGCCGGAGCCGGCAGAGCCGTAGGCGACGTCATTGTTGATGCCGGGAGCGAGGTTCAGGACGTCGGGCTGGAAGCGGCTGG
>JBDTQT010000230.1:0-6617 GCA_039932055.1 Thermoanaerobaculia bacterium | reverse complement strand
AGCAACCACGGGATCTCCCTGGTCGATGTCTACACCGCGGGAGGCGCCGTTCTGATGGGCACCATGCGGCGTCAGCGGGAGGAACAGGGCCGCGCCGAACAGACGAAGCTGGCGCGCCTGGAGGCGGCGCAGCAGAGTGAGGTCGCCTTCGCCATCGCCGAGACCCAGACCCGTATCGCCAGCCTGCGCGTCGAAGAAGAGCGCAAGAAAGCCGAGCTCCGGCGGCTGCAGGAGAGCTCACGCGCCGGAGCGGCCCTGGGTGCCGAGAATCTCGCCGTGCTGCGAACGCTGCGCGGCGCCGACAGGTCGTCGAAGGCCGCGATTCCGACGCCGGTCGAGCGCCCGACGCGGGGGAGAAAGTAGGTGGCCGCTGCACAGGGTCTCCTGCTGCGGCTCTTCGTCGCCGGAGACTCGGCGGACTCGGCGCTCGCGATCGCCAATCTCCACGCGCTTCTCCCCGAGAAGTCCGTTTCCCAGAGCGGACTCGAGGTCTCCATCGAGATCATCGACGTACAACGCGAGCCGGCTCGCGCGGCGCGAGACAACGTGATGGTCACACCGACGCTGCTGAAGGTCTCTCCCGCACCCCCTTGCCGGATTCTCGGGAATCTGCGCAACCGGACGAGCCTGATGGTTCTTCTCGGACTCCCCGCGCCCGATCCGGGCTGAGCCGTCCTCCCGCCGGTCGGTCTCGCGCTGCTCGACGGCCGGTTGAAGCGAATCGGCGCAGCTCAGCGGAACTGCGGGTGGTCGAGGATCCGCTGTGCGAACGCAGCCTGCTCGCCGGTCGCGACGTCGGTCGGAAAGCGCGCCTGCGAGCGGCCCCAGCGCACGAGCCACTCGCGACCGAGGAGGTCGCGGCGACGACCGGCGACGAGATCGACCGCGGCGGCGGTCAGCGCGATCGTGCTTTCGGGCCGGCCGTCGGTGGGGCGCCCCCGGGCCACCCGGAAGCCGGCGCCCAGCATGGCCACACGCGCCGCGGTGGAGGCGGTGTAGGTGAAGAGCTCGACGGCTCGCCCGTTGCAGGCGGCGTGCAGGCGCTCGCAGGTCGATAGCGTCCAGGCCTCCGGGTGGGTCGAGCCGGAAAAGAGGTCGTAGTACACCAGGTCGGGCGCGAACCGCTCCCTCGCGACCGTCTCCGCGAAGTCCCCGGCGTGCAGCCGCCACTCGAGGCCCGCGTGGGTGCGCGAAGTCCACTCACCGGTGGCGAGAAGCGTCGCCGGCCCACCGTGGCGGAGGTAGGGAAAGAGGCGGTGGTGGCGCAACGCCAGCCGCAGCGGATCGAGGTCAGTCTCGAAGCTGATGATCCGGAGCCCGCGCACGGACCCGCTCGCAGCGGCGTCCTCGTAGCACTGGATCGCCGCCATCGCATTCGCCGCGGCGCCGAGCCCGACGTCCCAGAGCACCAGCGGCTCGGCGGCCGCCGGATCCTCGCCGGCGCGAAGCCCAAGACGCTCGCGCAGGCCCGACTGCTCGACGTACAGGCAGCGGGCCTCGTCCATCGGCGGCGTGCGCGCGTGCATGGTCTCGCCCGAGGCGACGTGGCGAATGCTGGCGAATCCCGCCGGCGCCATGTGCACGGCGTAGGCGCCTCTCGTCCATCCCGCCGATCCCACCGATACCGTCGATCCCCGGGCCTTGCGCACGCGCGACCGGGTGACGGGATTGTCCAGGTCGTCGGCGCCGAGCATGTCCCTCCGCTCGCGGTAAAAGTCCGCGAAGCGGTCGGCGAGGACGCTCTCCCGCATGTCGCGCATCAGGCGGTGGTAGAAGTGCAAATTGTGCTGACCGAGGAGCTGCCAGCCGAGCGGCTCGCGCACCTTGATCAGGTGGTGCAGGTAGGCCCGCGAGTGGCGCGGGCAGGTCGGACAGTCGCAATCCGGATCGAGCGCGCTGTCCGCCAGCGCGTGGACGGTCCGGCGCATCTGCAGATAGCCGCGCGAGGTGAAGGCGCCGCCACGCTGCGCCACCTGCGTCGGGATGATGCAGTCGAACATATCGACCCCGCGGTGCACGGCCTCCAGCAGGTCGAGCGGCGTACCGACGCCCATCAGGTAGCGCGGCTTGTCCGCCGGCATGCGCTCGGTGGTGAGCGCGCAGACCTCCTCGCGCTCCTCGCGGCTCTCGCCCACCGCCAAACCGCCGATCGCGTAGCCGTCGAACGGCAGCTCGGCGAGCCGCGCGACACACTCCCGCCGCAGGTCGGGGAAGAGCGCGCCCTGCACGATGCCGAAGAGCGCCTGCGGCGACTGTCCGCGCGCTGCGAGGCAGCGCACCGCCCAACGCGCGGTAAGTTCGGCCGCGGCGCGGGCGGTGGTGAGGTCGACGGTAGACGCCACGCAGTGGTCGAGCGCCATCATGATGTCGCCGCCGATGGCGATCTGGGTGGCGATGCTCGACTCGGGGGAAAGGAGCACGGTGCGCTGGTCGACGTAGCTACGGAAGGTGGCGCCTTCCTCCGAGACCGTTCGCGAGCTGGGGAGCGAGAAGACCTGAAAACCGCCAGAGTCGGTGAGCACCGCGCGCGGCCAGCTCATGAACCGGTGGATGCCGCCCATGCGGCGCATCACCTCCGCTCCGGGCCGCAGCATGAGGTGATAGGTGTTGGCGAGCAGCACCTGCGCCCCCGAGTCGAGGAGCGTCTGCGGCAGCTGTGCCTTCACCGTCGCCTGCGTACCGACCGGCATAAAGACCGGGGTCAGCACCTCGGCGTGGAGGGTCTCGAGGATCCCGGCGCGCGCGCTCGATCCGCGCGCGGTCGCGAGCAAGCGGAAACCGGGCTGGGAGAGGCTCATCTCGAGCAGGGCACTGCGCGCGAAGTCGAGATCTCAGACGCCGAACTGGCGCAGATGATGATCGAGATGCTTGTAGATCAATCGGCCCCACTCGGCTCCCGACAATCGGCCGAAGAAGGTGTGGACCGAACTGTTCGCGGCCTCCGGTCCGCGCTCGACGAACTGCGCGAGCGCCGACAGCAAGCGCGCCTTTTCGATCTCGAAGTCTCGCCGGTCGGCGACGATGAACGCCGGATCGGTGGGCGAGGACTTCGGGAACGGCGTGTCGCCCAGGAACCTGGCCCGCACGAAAGGCGCGAACAGCCTGCCGATCATCACCTGCTTCCGGTTCGGATTCGCGAGCGGCAGCTCGATCGCGACGGCGCAGTGCGCCATCACCTGCGAGGGGTCCATCTTCCCCCACAGCCGCGCTCCTTCCGGACGGAGCGCCTCGAGCCGCGCCAGGATCCGCGCGTGGTCGGCAGCATCGAAGATGGAACCCACGGACGCTTCGGGCATGGAGCGATCTCCTCGTGAATCAGCGTGCAGGAATCGCCGCCGGTCGGGCAGCGAGGGAACGGGCGAGAAACTGGCCGGTGTAGCTCGCCTTGACCTTGGCCACCTGCTCCGGCGTACCGGCGGCGACCAGCCGGCCGCCGCCCGAGCCGCCATCGGGACCGAGGTCGATGAGCCAGTCGGCGGTCTTGATGACGTCGAGATTGTGCTCGACGACGATCACCGTGTTGCCGAGGTCGACCAGACGGTGCAATAGCTGCAGGAGCTTCCTCACGTCGTCGAAGTGCAGGCCGGTCGTCGGCTCGTCGAGCAGGTAGAGGGTCTTGCCGGTCGAGCGCTTGCAGAGCTCGGTGGCGAGCTTGACGCGCTGCGCCTCGCCGCCGGAGAGCGTCGTCGCCGACTGGCCGAGGTGGAGATACCCGAGACCCACTTCGACCAGCGTCGAGAGGATGCGCTCGACCGCCGGGATGTTGCGGAAGACCTCGTACGCCTGCTCGATCGTCAGGTCGAGGATCTCGGCGATGTTCAGGCCCTTGTAGCGCACCGCGAGCGTCTCGCGGTCGTAGCGCTTGCCGCCGCAGACCTCGCAGGTGACGTAGATGTCGGGCAGGAAGTGCATCTCGATCTTGATCTGGCCGTCGCCGCCGCAGGCCTCGCAGCGTCCGCCGGCGACGTTGAAGCTGAAGCGGCCGGCCTTGTAGCCGCGCGCCCGCGCCTCCTGGGTCATCGCCATGAGGTTGCGGATCTGGCCGAAGACGTTGGTGTAGGTCGCCGGGTTCGAGCGCGGTGTGCGGCCGATAGGACTCTGGTCGATGGCGATGACCTTGTCGAGCTGCTCGACCCCGGTCAGGCGGTCGTGCTTGCCGGCGGGCTCCGACGCCTCGTAGAAGTGGCGCGCCAGCGCACGGTGCAGAATGTCGTTCACCAGGCTGCTCTTGCCCGATCCGGAAACGCCGGTCACCACGGTGAAGGCGCCGAGCGGAAAGGCGATGTCGAGGCCGCGCAGATTGTTGTGCCGCGCCCCTTCGATCACCAGCTTCTTGCCGTTGCCGGGTCGGCGCTTCTTCGGTACCGCCACCGCGAGCTCACCACGCAGGTACTTGCCGGTGAGCGAGTCGGGCGCCTGGGCGACCTGCTCCGGCGTGCCGCAGGCGACGAGCTCGCCGCCGTGGATGCCGGCGCCCGGACCGAGGTCGAGCACCCAGTCGGCGGCGAGGATCGTGTCCTCGTCGTGCTCGACGACCAGCACCGTGTTGCCGAGGTCGCGCATGCCCTTGAGGGTCGAGATCAGGCGGTCGTTGTCGCGCTGATGCAGGCCGATCGACGGCTCGTCGAGGACGTAGAGCACGCCCATGAGCTTGGAGCCGATCTGGGTGGCGAGGCGGATGCGCTGGCTCTCGCCGCCCGAGAGCGTCGCCGAGGAGCGGTCGAGCGTCAAGTAGCCGACCCCAACGTCGTCGAGGAAGCCGAGCCGATCGCCGACCTCCTGCAGGACCTTGGCGGCGATCGAGCGCTCGCGGTCGGAGAGCTCGAGCGTCGGCACCAGGCGGCGGAGCTCCGACACCGGCATCGTCGTGAGCTCGTCGACGGCATGGCCGGCGACGGTGATCGCCAGCGCCTCCGGCCGCAGCCGGCGCCCCTTGCAGTCCGGGCAGAGGCGCACCGACATGTACTTCTCGATCTCGCCGCGCACCACCTGCGAGTCGGACTCGCGGTAGCGCCGCTGGAGCATCGGCACGACCCCTTCGTACTTGCCTTCCCACTTGTAGCTCGACTTCTTGCCCTTGAACTCGAACTGCAGCTCCTGCTCGCCGCTGCCCTCCAGGATGACCGCCCTGGCCTTCGCCGAGAGCCGGTTCCAGGGGGTGCGGAGCGAGAATCCCATCGCCTTGGCCAGGGTCTCGATCATGCGCAGGCGCCACGATTTCGAGCCCGGCTGGAAGAGCGACAGGGCGCCGGCGTCGATCGAGCGCTCCGGATCGACCACCACCTTCTCGGGATCGACGCCCATCAGCGTGCCGAGGCCGGAGCAGGTCGGGCAGGCGCCATAGGGGCTGTTGAAGGAGAACAGCCGCGGGGTGATCTCGGAGAGACTGGTGCCGCAGGTCGCGCAGGAGAAGTTCTGCGACAGCGTCTCTTCCGGCAGCCCCTCGGGGGCGGCGACGACCAGACCGCTGCCGACCTTGAGCGTCGTCTCGAGCGAATCGGCCAGCCGCTTGTCGAGGCCGGGCTTCACCACCAGGCGGTCGATGAGGATGTCGATGGTGTGCTTCTTCTGCTTGTCGAGCGCCGGGATCTCTTTCGACAGGTCGAAGATCTCGCCGTCGATGCGCGCCCGCAGAAAGCCCTGGCGGGCCATCTCGGTGAGCTGCTTCTTGTACTCCCCTTTTTTGCCGCGCACATAGGGCGCGTAGAGCAGGAGCTTCGTGCCCGCGGGGAACGCCGAGAGCCGATCGACCATCTGTTGCACGGTCTGCGGGCGGATCTCCTGGCCGCAGGTCGGGCAGTGCGGAATGCCGATCGAGGCGTAGAGGAGACGCAGGTAGTCGTGGATCTCGGTGACCGTGCCAACGGTCGAACGCGGATTGCGCGACACCGACTTCTGCTCGATCGAGATCGCCGGCGACAGGCCGTCGATGGCGTCGATGTCGGGCTTCTCGACCTGCGGCAGGAACTGCCGGGCGTAGGCCGAGAGCGACTCGACGTAGCGTCGCTGGCCCTCGGCGAACAGGGTGTCGAAAGCGAGGGAAGACTTTCCGGAACCCGACACGCCGGTGATGACCACCAGCCGGTTCCGCGGGATCTCGAGGTGCAGGTTCTTGAGGTTGTGCTCGCGTGCGCCGCGTACGACGATGGCATCCATACGGACGCGCGACTCTAACACGGCGGTAAACAGGCGTAACTCCTGCCAGGTGGAGGCGCCCCTTCAGGGCACGGTCGCCGACCCGTTCGAGGTCGTGCTGTTCGCAATACGGTTGGAGAAGATCGTGTTGTCACCCTTGAGCGTGACGAGCAGCCCCGCCCAGTTGGTGAGGTCGCCGGTTGTCGGTGTCGCCGAGTAGCTGCCGGTGGCGCCGAGGAGGTAATACCCCGGAAACATGCAGTGCGGAAAATCGCAAACCCCTGAGAGTGGGTTGAACGGAGCCGCGCAAGCGAAGCCGCCGGTCGCCGCGAGAAAGCCGAAACTGGCGATCAGCGCCTCGTTCGCCTGGGTCGTCGCGCCGTTGGTCGCGACGGTGGGCGCCGCGTTGTTGCTGCCGAAGAAGGTGCCCGAAGAAGGTGCCGAAGAAGGTGCCAGGTGGTTTCCGAAAGCCCTCAACCTTC
>JBDTQT010000229.1:0-6656 GCA_039932055.1 Thermoanaerobaculia bacterium | reverse complement strand
TGTACCCGATCAACGACCTCTCCTACACCGAGAACTTCCTGCACATGATGTTCGCCGTGCCGGCGGAGCCTTTCGTGGTCTCGCCGACGCTCGACAAGGCACTGAACCTGCTGCTCATCCTGCACGCCGACCACGAGCAGAACTGCTCGACATCGACGGTGCGCATGGTCGGCTCGTCGGGAGCCAATATCTTTGCCTCGATGTCTTCCGGCATCTGCGCCCTCTGGGGCCCGCTCCACGGTGGCGCGAACCAGGCGGTCATCGAGATGCTCGAGCACATCCAGAAGGACGGCGGCGACTACAAGAAGTACGTCGACATGGCGAAGGACAAGAACTCGAACTTCCGGCTCATGGGCTTCGGCCACCGGGTGTACAAGAACTTCGATCCGCGCTCGCGCATCCTGAAGAACGCCGCCGACGCCGTGCTCGCCGAGTTGGGTATCAACGACCCGATGCTCGAGATCGCCATGAAGCTCGAGGAGGTCGCGCTCAAGGACGACTACTTCGTCGAACGCAAGCTCTACCCCAACGTCGACTTCTACAGCGGCATCCTCTACCGCGCGATGGGCATCCCGACCGACATGTTCACGGTGATGTTCGCGCTCGGCCGGCTCCCCGGCTGGATCGCCCACTGGAAGGAGATGCGCGACCAGGGTTCGCGCATCAACCGGCCACGGCAGATCTACACCGGCGCCACCGAACGCGCCTACGTCCCGGTCGACAAGCGCTAGGCTTTCTGCGTCTGGCCGGCCTCCTGGCCGGCCAGACCATCAGGGCCCTTCCGGCGGCAAGGAGTCCTACTTGCCGCCGGAATTGCGTTTGGTGCCGCCGCTTGCCCGATGCAGCCGGAAGTGGATCCTGCGTCGCAGCTTCTCGACGCGCTTCCAGACCCGCGGCCAGCGGCCCATGAGGCTGCGGAACCAGAGATGCATCGTCTGGCTGCCGATCGACAGCAGGGCGAAACCGAGCGCAAGCATCAGGCCGCCCTGCAGGATCGGCAGGAAGAGCCCGACGACGCCGAGCACGATCAGAATCCAGCCAACCGTGAGGACCGAGAGGCGCAGCCAGGTGGGCAGCGGCAGGCGCTGAAAGCGCAGCCGATGGTGGCGCGGCAGGCGGGTCCTGGTGGTCATCGCTTGCGCAGTCTACGCGGACCACCCGGACGGGGTTTGACAAACAGGACCGAACCCGTCCAGAATCTCGGCTGCTTGTTGAGAAAGAGTCTCAATTCCATGAATCCGATTCTTGAAGAGGAACAGTTTCTCGAGTATCTGCGCTCCCGCGGCCTGCGTGCAACGGCTGAACGGCGGGCGCTCATCCGCGAAATCTTTGCCCAGCACGGGCACATCGATGCCGACTCTATTCTCGCCGCGGTGCACCGCCGAGGGCTGACGATCTCCCGTGCCACGGTCTACCGCAATCTCGAGCTCATGGTGCAGGCCGGACTGGCACACAAGGTGCGGCTTTCCGGGCGCAGCTATCTCTACGAGCACCTGCACTCCGGCCAGCGCCACGACCACATGGCATGCCGCTGCTGCGGCCGGATGGTCGAGTTCGTCAGCCCCGGCATCACCGCTCTGCTCGGCGAGATCTGTCGCGCGCACGGCTTCGAGGGGCGCCAGAACCAGTTACAGATCCTCGGCATCTGCCGCTCGTGCGCCGACGCCGATCGTGCGGCGAATGCACCCCAATCGCAGCCGGCCGCAGGGGCGAATCTTCATGTCTGATGTCAACGGCAAGCGCCTGGCCCGGCTGCCCGTCCTGCAGCACCTTGCCGACCTGCCGGTGGGCAGTGTCGCGCGACTCTCCTGCGAGGAGCTCTCGGAGGGCGAGGCCTGCCTGCTGGCGGCGATGGGGATGACCGAGGGTTGCCGGCTGAAAGTGCGCACGAGCGGCGACCCGTGCATCGTCGAAGTGCGGTCGACCCGCATCGGCCTCGCCCGCAGCGTCGCGGTGCGCCTGGTGGTGGCAAGCGATGTCGCCAGCGCCACTCCGGGCAAGGCCGCCGAGACCTCGTCCAAGCCGAAATGAGCGTCGCCACCCCGGTGACACCGATCCGCGCCGGGGCGAGCCGCCACGCGCCGCCGCGGCGCCTGCTGCTGCTGGGCAATCCGAACACCGGCAAGACCACCCTGTTCAATCGTCTCTGCGGGATGCGCGCCAAGACGGCGAACTTCCCCGGCACCACGACCGACCTGCGCGTCGGGCGTCTGCAGCTGCCGCAGGCCTCCGGCGCCAGCGAGGCGTTCGACGTGGTCGATCTGCCGGGCCTGTACAGTCTGAAACTCGATCTCCCGGAATCGACCGTCGCCGTCCAGGCGCTCACCGGCTCCGCGGGCGCGAAGCCAGCGGCCGCGATCGTCGTCGCCGATGCCACGAACCTCTCGCGGCACCTCATGCTGGTCGGCGAGCTGGCGCGCGAGGGCGTGCCGTTCGTCGTCGCGCTCAACATGATCGACCTCGCCCACCGGCGCGGCCTCTCCTTCGATCTCGAGAAGATGTCCCGGGCGATCGGCGCGCCGGTGGTGCCGATCGCCGCCAGGAGCGGCAAGGGGATCGACCAGCTGCTGGCCGTCCTGCCGCAGGTCGCTGCCGAGGCGGGCGCGGGCGCAAGGGAGACCGGCCGGGCGCCAGTCTCGGCGACCGAGCTCGAGCTCTGGGCCGAGACGGTCGTCACGGAGAGCGTCGGTGGGGCGCATGCGGTAGGGAGCGGCAGCGACACGCTGCTCGATCGCATCGACGAGACCTTCACCCATCCCTTCCTCGGGCTGGTCATCTTCCACCTGGTGATGGCGGGGCTGTTCTGGGTGATCTTCGCCGTCGCCAGCGTGCCGATGGACCTGATCGAGGCGATCTTCTCTCACCTCGGTGGGTTCCTGGAGGCGCA
Source organism: Thermoanaerobaculia bacterium (assembly GCA_039932055.1). Classification (GTDB taxonomy): domain Bacteria; phylum Acidobacteriota; class Thermoanaerobaculia; order Multivoradales; family JAGPDF01; genus JAGPDF01. The sequence goes on along the minus strand of JBDTQT010000229.1, from coordinate 3,769 downwards.
GATGCCCGCCGGTGCGGTGCGGGATCTCCTCGTCGGCGGGCTTCTCGGCGGCGTCTCCGGCACGGTCGTCTTCCTGCCGCAGATCTGCCTGCTCTTCTTCCTGATCACGCTCCTCGAGGACACCGGCTACCTCGCTCGCGCCGCTTTCGTCATGGACCGCCTGCTGTGCCGCTTCGGCTTGCCCGGCTACGCCTTCGTGCCGCTGCTCTCGTCGCATGCCTGCGCCATCCCGGGCATCCTCGCGACGCGCCTCATCCCCGACCGCCATGACCGCTTCGCGACCGTCCTGGTGGCGCCGTTCATGAGCTGCTCGGCACGCCTTCCGGTCTACGTCCTGCTGACCAACTTCCTCTTCGCCGACCGGCCGCTCTTCGCCGGCATCGCCTTCGCGGCCTGCTATCTGCTCGGGGCCGTCGCCGCCATGGCAAGTGCGTTTCTCGTTCGCCGAACCCTTTTGCCGGGCAAGTCGCGTCCGATGGTGCTCGAGCTCCCCAGCTATAAGTGGCCGTCGCTGCGGGTGGCGTTCGCCAACGCCTTCGAACAGGGCTGGTCCTTCCTGCGCACCGTCGGCACGGTGATCCTCGCCATCTGTTTCGTCATGTGGTGGTTGTCGGCCTATCCCAAGGTGGAACCGCCGGCCGCCGCCACGGCGTTGCGCGTCCACGCCGCCGAGATCGCCGCGACCTCCCCGGCCCAGTCAGCGCGACTGGTTGCGGAGGCCGGCCGCCTCACCCTCTCGCATCAGCAGGAGATGAGCTTCTCGGGCCGGCTGGGGCGCGTCGTCCAGCCGCTCTTCGCGCCCTTGGGCTACGACTGGCGGCTGACGATGGGGGTGCTCACCGCCTTTGCGGCGCGGGAGGTCTTTGTCTCGACTCTGGCCGTCCTGGTCGGCGCGCCGGACGATGCCGATGCCGGCGTCCTGGCGCGCATCCGCACCGCCAAACGGGACGACGGTTCGCCGCTCCTGACGCCGGCGACCGCGGTCTCGCTGCTCGTCTTCTTCGTCCTTGCCATGCAGTGTCTGTCCACCGTGGTGACGGTGCGGCGCGAGCTCAAGCACTGGAAGTGGCCGCTGCTGCAGTTCTTCTGGATGACCGGGCTCGCCTGGATCGGAGCCTTCGTCGCCTTCCACGGCCTGCGCCTGGTGGGGATTTCGTGAAATGAGCCTGCCGCTCGCCGACCCGCAGTTCTGGATCGTCACCGCCGTCGCCGCCGGCGCCCTCGGCCTGGTGCTGCGCCGGCTTTTCCGCCGCCCCAAGGCAGGCGCTTTGCCGTGCGCCCACTGTCCGAAAGCTGGCCTGGGGAGCCGTCCCGACCGACCGCGGTAACCTTTCGCCGCTGCCGCGGTAGTTCCGGGCAGCATGAGCTCTACCGTTGCCGCCGTCGCCGCCGTGACCGCCCCCGAGAATCCGCCTGCCAGCGCGGACAGCCAGCTCATGGGCCGGGTGCGCGACGGCGAGGTGGCGCTCCTCGGCGAGCTCTTCGAGCGCCACCACCAGCGGCTCTTCCATTTCTTCCTGCGTCTCGCCCGCAGCCGGCAGGCGGCCGAGGACCTGGTGCAGGAGGTCTTCGTGCGCATGCTCAAGTACCGCCACACTTTCCGCAGCGAGTCCGAGTTCGTGCCGTGGATGTTTACCCTGGCGCGGAACGCCGCGACCGACCTCTATCGCGCGCGACCGAAGGAGCTGCCGCAGGAGCCCGACGCGCCGGAGCCCGCAGCCGACCTGCCGCATCCGATCGCCGGGCTCGAGCGCGCCGAGCAGGCGGGCAAACTTCGTCGGGCGCTCGCCCGGCTCGATCCCGCCAAGCGCGAGATTCTGCTGCTGGCACGCTTCTCGGAGTTGAAATACGACCGCATCGCTGCGCAGTACGGCATCTCGGAGGGAGCGGTGAAGGTGAGGGTCCACCGGGCCATGAAGGAGCTCAGGGCGGCGTTTCTCGCCGACGGAGCGACCCAGGGACTGCAGACCGGGGAGGCAGGATGAACCGCGACACCAGGACTTGCGAAACGATGCAGGAGCGACTGACCGCCCGCTTCCAGGGCGAGCTGACCGCGGCCGAGCTCGCGGAGCTCGAAACCCATGTCGCTGGCTGCGTCGATTGCGCCGCCGAGGCGGCGGGCTTCGCGGAGCTCTGGCGCGAACTGGGTGAGACCGGCGAACCGGTGCCGAGCGACCGCATGCGCGCGCGGCTCGACACCCTGCTCGCCGCCGAGCGCGCCGCCGGGCGCGAGCGGGCGGCGGCCGAACCGCTCGGCTTCCCCGGGCGGATGCAGGAGCGGCGCGAGCCAGCGCGCGGCGGCGGCGGCCTCTTCGCTCGCCGGTACCTGGGGCTCGCCGCGATGCTGCTCGTCGGCCTCGGCCTCGGCTATCTCCTTTTCGGACGCAGTGGCGACGACGTCGCCATCCTCCGCCGCGAAGTGGGCGACCTGCACACCATGGTGGCGCTCTCGCTGCTCGAGAAAGGCTCGGTCTCCGAGCGCCTCCAGGGTGTCGCCTACAGCCGCGAGGTCGCGGTCAACCGCGACTTCAGCGTGGCGCGGGGCCAGAGCGTACCGGGAGGCGGCAGCGGTCCGGGCGCGCCGGCAGCCCGGAACGAGCCGGTCGTGGCGGCGCTCTTCACGCGTCTGCTGGAGGATCCCAACGTCAACGTCCGGCTGGCCGCGCTCGAAGCGCTGCGGCCGCTCGCCGCCCACGACGATCGCCGGGGTGAATTCGTGGCGGCGGTCGCCCGGCAGCAGTCGCCGCTCGTTGCCCTGTCGCTCATCGACCTGCTGCTCGAGTCGGACGGCGCCGCTGCGCGCCACGATCTCGAGCAACTTCTCGCCAACCACCAACTCGACCCGGTGGTGCGCGGCTATCTCCGCGACCGCCTCGGAAGGAGCACCTGATGACGCTCGTAGGGGAGAATGAAATGAACATCCAGCAGAAGTTTTCGAAGCCCACGTATGGCGGCGCGCTCCTGGCGATGGCGCTGTCCTGGACGATGATGGCCGCGCCCGGCCGGGCGGAGCATCTGGTCGTGCCGCTGTCTAACCCCGCGAAACCGGCGGAGCTCGAGGTCTCGCTCGTCATGGGCTCGATCAAGGTCACCGGCGGGGCGACCCGGGAGGTCGTCATCGAAGCGCGCTCCCGGGCTGAGGGCGAGGACGAGAAGCGCAAGGACAAGGACCTTCCCGGCGATCGGTCCGGCATGCGCCGGATTCCCAACACCGCGATCGGGCTCGAGGCCGAAGAGGAGGGCAACAAGGTCTCGATCTCCGCCGAGTCGTGGGCCCGCGCCGTCGATCTCGAGATCCAGGTGCCGGCCGGCAGCTCGGTGAGTCTGTCGACGGTGAACGATGGTGTCATCGAGGTCGCCAACATCGACGGCGAGGTCGAGGTCAACAACACCAACGGCGAGATCCGGGTGACGAACGTGCGCGGGCCGGTCTCCGCCAACACCGTCAACGGCGACGTCACGGTGGTCTTCTCCGCGGCCATGGCGGCCGCGCCGATGGCGTTTTCCACCCTCAACGGCGACGTCGACGTGACCTTTCCGCCCGGTCTCAAGGCGACCGTGCGGCTGCAGTCGGACAACGGTGAGATCTACTCCGACTTCGACGTGGCGGTCGCTACCGAGAACCTGAAGGGGCCGGAGACGAAGAAGGAGAAGGGTCGGTACCACGTCGTCGTCTCGCGCGAGATGATCGGCAACATCAACGGCGGCGGCCCCGAGATCCTGTTCAAGACCTTCAACGGCGACGTCCTCCTGCGGCGCGCCAAGAACT
>JBDTQT010000228.1:0-6668 GCA_039932055.1 Thermoanaerobaculia bacterium | reverse complement strand
CGGGCTTGTAGATCCGGATCTGGTTCTCCGGTGTCCGGCCGATGAAGGTCAGCGGCTCCAGGTAGTGCGGCTGGGGTTCGAGGTCGGCGTCGAGCGCCTCGAGGCGGGCACGCGGCGGCGGGGGCGGAGCCGGCTGCGCCGCGATGCCGCTCGTCGGCGCCTCGGGCTCGAGATCCACCGGCGCCGGATAACGCTCGGCGAGCGGCGCCGCCGCTCTCCAGGGCTCTTCGGCGGCGGGCGCGGCGGGTGCTCCGTGACTCCAGGCGGCCGAGGGCACCCAAAGCGGCGGCTCCGGCGAGACTTCCGGCGGGGGCGGCGGCTCGGGGGGCAGCATGAGTGTGCCGTCGTCTTCCGGCGGCTGCCCGGCGCCGTTCGCGGGCGCGGCACCCGCCGAGGCCGGAGTCCCGGCGCTTGCCGGGGTATCGACCTGCGAGGTCGTCGCCGGTGCGAGCTCGCTGGGCGAGTCGAAAACACCCGCGAAGCGCGTCACGACCTCGGCGATCGCGGCGGCGCGCTCCTCGGCGTCTCGCAGGCTCTCGCCGGCCTGGGCGGCCTTGTCGCGGTGAACCTCGTCGTCGAATTCGCCCAACTCGTGGCGGAGCTCGATCTCTTCCTGGTCGAGCCGCCGCGTTTCGCAGGTCTCGCGCGCCTTTTCGAGCGTCGGCAGGAGCCGGCGGTAGGTGCCGCGGGCGGCGTCCTTGAGCGGCGCCGCTTTGTCGTCGAGCGCGGCGATACGCGCCTCATAGTCGCTGCGCACCCGGGCGAGCACCTTCTCCGAGACCTCGGTGCGCGCTTCTTCCATGCGCGCCAGACGTTGCCCCAGGGCGTCGCGCTCGCGCCGCAGATCGATCAGCGAGGTGAGAACGGATTCGTCGACTTGTTGCAGCTCTTCGATCATGTCCGATCCTCTCGAAACGCCGACACTGGCTGTTCAGTCCGATTCTACTGCGCGCCGCGATCAATCCACCGGGCGGCCGTGAGGGTCCTCGGGCGGAAAGGTCATCAGGGTCGAAGTGGCGTGGGCGACGAGCTTTCCCCGCGGGTCGATGAGGCTGGCCTCCGAGAGCGCCGAGCGCCGGCCGAGGTGGAGCACCGTTCCGGTGCAGACCAGGCGCCCGGTGTGGGCACCCACGGGTCGCAGGTAGTTGACCTTGATCTCGAGCGTCGCGCAGGTCTCGCCCGGCGGCAGCTCGGTGGTCACCGCGCAGCCACAGGCGGTGTCGCAGATCAGGGCGGCGATGCCGCCGTGCAGGACGCCGTTGGGGTTGAGGTGGAACTCGGCGGGCTCGAGCGCGAAGACCACCCGGCCCGGCTCGGCGAGCTCGATGTGCATGCCGACGAGGTCGGCGACCGGTGGCGGCGGAATCTCGCCCGCCAGCATGCCGCGCAGGAACTCGAGACCGCTCTTGCCGCGCGCCAACGCGCGGATCTCGGCCGGGTCGTGCCAGGCGAACGTGCGTTGGCGGAGCGGCGGATTCTCGGCGGACAAGGGCCCTCCTCAGTCCTCGGGCTGCCAGACCGGCAGGCGGCCCGGCGTCCAGGGTGCGCCGGCGCGCTCGAGCTCCTCCTCGACCGTCGCCAAGTCGACGTCGACGAACTTCTTCAGGCGGGCGAGCTCACGGGTGAACGCCTCGCCGGCGATGGAATAGGCATCGCGTTGCGTTCGCGTCGGCTCGGCCGTGGACGACCAGCTCGAAGAAACGACGTTCTGGACACGTTCGGAGATCGACGGTAAGTCGGCCTCGTTGCGCGCCCGCAGGAAGCTGTCTCCCGAGAGCGCGATCGAGATCCGGGTCAGCTCGAGCTCCAGAGCGCGCAGACGGCCGTCGAGCTCCGGATTCCGCTCCGCCGGCAGCCCGCTGGCCTGCGGCGCGTCGACGGCGATACGCAGCAGAGCCAGGCGCTCCTTGAGGTCTCCCGCCAGACGCTCGGCGCCGAGCACGGCACGCTGCAGGCGGGCCGTCTTTCTCTGCCAGTCGAGCACCGCCGTGCGGTCCTTGGCCGGCAGCGTGGCGAGGTCGAGTGCCGCGACCGCGAATTCGACCTCGCCGAGGAGTTTCGTGGCGCCGCCGGCGATCTGCTCGAGGTGGGCGCGGTAGCGGCCGGGGGCCGCGAGCGGACCTTGCGCCGGGGCGGTGAAAGGCGCCGTGGCGACGACTTTCGCCGCCGGGTCGGCCGCCGGGTACCGCAAGTCCCAGGTCAGGCGCTGCATCCCCTTTGCCGGTTTGGTCTCCAGGCGGCGGACCGTCGCTCCCTGGTCGTCGAGGATGGTGAGTGCGATGACCGCGGCCTCCTCCTCGGTTTCGGCGCGCAGCGTCGCGAGCGTCGGATAAGCGATGTCGCGCTTCTCCTCGATCGCCTTCTTTTCGGCTTCGGCGCGCGTCTCCTGCGTCGTCTTGGGCGCATCCTTGAGATACCAGGTAAAGGTGGCGCCGAACGGCGGGTTGGCAGCCGTGTAGTAGGTCTCGCCGAGGAATCCGCGTTCGCGGTCGCCGATGCGCGAACCGGGGACGAAGAGCTGGGCCTTGCCGGCCGGGAAGAGGATCGCGGGGGCATCGAGCCTGGCGGCGTCGAGGCCGCGCAGCGCGGCGAGGTCGTCGAGGATGTAGAAGCCGCGGCCGAAGGTCGCGAGAACGAGGTCGTCGGAGCGCTCTTGCACGGCGAGGTCGCGCACCTGGATCGTCGGCAGGCCGCCCTTCAGCTGGATCCACCTTCCGCCGCCGTCCGGGGTGAAGAAAAGGCCGAACTCGGTGCCGGCGAAGAGCAGATTCCGGTCCTTCGGGTCCTCGACGACGGCGTAGACCGTGCCGCGTTGCGGCAGGTCGCCGGCGATCGAAACCCAGGACCGACCGCGGTCGGCGCTCTTCAGGACATACGGTTTGAAGTCGCCCATCTTGTGGTTGTCGAAGGCGGCATAGACGGTCGCCGCGTCGTGGCGCGACGCCACCAGGCGCGAGACGTAGGTGTTGGCCGGCACTCCCGGAAAGCTCTCGCTCCGGCGCCACTGCCCGCCGCCGTCTTCGGAGACCTGGATGAGACCGTCGTCGCTGCCGACGTAGAGCACCCCCGCCGCGAGTGGCGACTCGGCGAGCGCGACGATGTTGCCGTAGATGGAGGTCGAGGCGCTCTTCGCCACCGCCTCGGGGCGCTGGATCCGGCCCATCACCTTGAGCTGGTTACGGTCCAGCTGGCGGGAGAGGTCGGGCGAGATCGCCCGCCAACTATCGCCGCGGTCGTCGCTGCGGAAGAGCCGGTTGGCGGCGAAGTAGAGGCGGGTCGGCGAGTGCGGCGACAGCACCAGCGGCGCGTCCCAGTTCCAGCGCAGCGGCGGCTCGCCGGCACCGGGCTGTGGCTGGATGTCGAGGTTCTCGCCGCTCTTGCGGTCGTAGCGGGTGAGCGCGCCGTGCTGGGCTTCGGCGTAAACGATGTTCGGGTCAGTCGGATCGCTGACCGTCCAGAAGCCGTCGCCGCCCTGGGCCACCTCCCAGTCCTCGTTGGCCGGGCCCTGGAAGCGCTTCGTGCGCGACGGGCCGCAGAGCGAGAAGTTGTCCTGCGTGCCGCCGCAGACGTTGTAGAAGGGCTGCGCGTTGTCGAGGCCGACGCGGTAGAACTGGGTGATCGGCAGGTTCTCGAAGAAGCGCCAGGTGGCGGCGCGGTCGAAGCTCTCGTAGAGGCCGCCGTCACAACCGACGAGATAGTGGTCGGCATCCTTCGGATCGACCCAGATGACGTGGTTGTCGACGTGCTTCGACTTCTCGCCCAGGCCGTGGAAGCTCTTGCCGCCGTCGTCGGAGACCTGGAGGAAGGTGTCCATCGAGTAGACGCGATCGAACTGGTGCGGATCGGCGAAGAGCTCGCTGTAGTAGTTGCCGCTCGTCGAGTGCGGCGAGCGCTTCTCCCAGCTCTCGCCGCGATCGGTGGAGCGGAAGAAGCCGCCCTGGTCGGCTTCGGCCTCGACGATCGCGTAGACGACGTCCGGGTTCTGCGGCGAAAGCGCCAGGCCGATGCGCCCGATGTCCCCCTTCGGCAGCCCCGATTCGAGCTTGCGCCAGGTCTTGCCGCCGTCGACCGATTTGTGCAGCGCCGACTCGGGTCCGCCCTCGATCAGCGTCCAGACGTGGCGCCGCCGCTGGTGCGCCGCGGCGTAGATCGTGTCCGGGTCGCGCGGGTCGAGGAGGATGTCGGTGACGCCGGTGTCGTCGCTGATCGCCAGCGCCTGCGTCCAGGTCTCGCCGAAGTCGACGCTCTTGTAGACGCCGCGCTCGCCGCCGCTCGTCCACAGCGGACCCTGCGCCGCCACCCAGACGACACGGGAGTCGCGCGGGTCGACGAGGATGCGGCCGATGTGCTCGGATTTCTCGAGCCCCATCCTCTTCCACGACTTGCCGCCGTCGAGGGTGCGATAGACGCCGTCGCCGTAGGCGACGCTTCTCTGGTTGTTGTTCTCGCCGGTGCCGACCCAGACGACGTTGGGGTTCTTCGCATCGATGGTGATGGCGCCGATCGAGTAGGAGCCCTCGCCGTCGAAGACCGGCGTCCAGGTCGTGCCGGAGTTGGTCGACTTCCAGACGCCGCCGGAGGCGGCGGCGACCCACCAGACCTTGCTATCGGTCGGATCGACCGCCAGATCGGCGATGCGGCCTGAGGTGAGCGCCGGTCCGATGGAGCGCAGAGTGAGCCCGGTGAAGGTCGCACTCGCCAGCGGCCCCTCGTCCTTCTTCGCTTCGTCTTTGGACGATTTGGCTGCCGCGAAGGCCGACGGTGCGAGCGAAAACAGCAGGGTGGCGACGGCGAGGGCTCTCTTCATGATGGCTCCAGGAAAGAGATGGCTACGAAAAAACGCCGGACCGTGTTGCGGCCCGGCGTCGAAATGCTAGCAGGCGAGGCGGGACGGCGTCAGGAGCTCTGCTTCGCCTCGATGTTGATCTCGATCGTGACCTCGTCGGACAGCAGCAGGCCGCCGTTGTCGAGCGCCTTGTTCCAGTTGAAGCCGAACTCCTTGCGGTCGAGCTTGGTGGTGACCGAGAAGCCGACGACCGGCTTGCCATCCATGCCTTTCATCTCGCCGAGATAGGTCACCGGCAGCGTCATGACCTTGGTCACGCCGCGCATGGTGAAATTGCCGGTCGCCTGGTATTCGGTGTCCGAAACCTTTTCGATCTTCGTGCTCTTGAAGGTAATCTCGGGGAACTTCTCGACGAAGAAGAAGTCCTCGCTGCGCAGATGCTTGTCGCGCATCTCGTTGGCCGTCGTCACCGAGGCCGCCTGGATCTTGAAGTCGACCGAGGAGCCGGCCGGGTTGGCGTCGTCCTTGACGATAGTCATGGTGAAGTCGCCGAAGGTGCCGCGAACCGGCGTCAGGATGTGGCGGACGGCGAAACTGACGTTGGTGTGCGCCTTGTCAGCGGTGTAGGTGGTGGCGGCCTGGGCGGCGAGCGGGGCCATGGCGACCGCCGCGAGAACGGACAGGACGACAGCAACTGCGGGCAGCTTCTTCATGGGTTTCTCTCCTCTTTCGGTGTGGGATTGCGGTGAAATCCGATGCTGTAGAGCCCCTCGCGCAGGTCGTCGAGGAGCTGGATGAGGTCGCGGGTCTGGGCGGACGAGAGCGATTCGAAACAGGCTCCGAGGGTCTCGAGCATCGGCCGGTCCAGGGTGGCCAGGAGGTCGAGCCCTGCAGTTGAGATCGTGCAGAGCACCCGCCGCCGGTCCCGGCTGCAGCGCACCCGCTCGATGAGCCGCTTCGCTTCGAGGCGGTCGAGCAGGCGGGTGATACCCGGCGCCTGCTCGATCATGCGGGTGGCGATCTCGAGCGTCGGCACCGCCTCGGGGTGCGACCCGCGCAGGATCCGCAGGACGTTGTACTGCTGGAGGGTGAGGCCGCACGGCTCGACGGTGGCAGCGAGACGCCGCTGCAGCTGGTCGCTGGTCCGCAGGAGCGCGACGCCGGCCTCCTGAAACGCCGTCTCGAACGGTTTCCGCTGGGAGATCTCTTGCTGAATCTTGCTTTCGGGCATCGCCAGAAAAAGCTATCAGTGAATGGTTGATATGTCAAGTATTGGCGACAAGGCCTCCTTCTCCACCGCCCGGGCGACTCTGGAGGGAGCTATCCGCCGCTGTCGTGGCGGGGGACCGGATCGACGTAGAGCTTTCCGGCTTCGCTCTTGACCGCGAGCGGCCGCAGCGGCAGGTCGGGCTCGGTCAGGCAGGCGCCGGTTTCGAGGTCGTAGCGCCAGCCGTGGCGGGGGCAGCTGACGATCGAACCGTGGCCAGCCTCACGGCTGCCGGCGGAGAGGTCGGCGCCCTGGTGGCGGCAGGCGAGCTCGAGGGCCGAGATCTCTCCCGCGGCGTCCTGGCGGATGCCGATCGGACGGCCCAGAAGGTGGCGCACATGCAGCTCGCCGGGGGGGAAGTCGGCCGCTGTCCCGATGCGGATCCAGGTCACGTAAGGGAAGATAGGTGCAAAGGGGGTTCCATGTCACGGACACTGTCGATCTGGATCGTTGCGGGTGCCGTTGCGACCGCCGGCGCGGCGCATGCCGATGTCGAAGGCGAGCTGCGCGCCGCGCTCGTCGGGCGCTTTGGGCTGACGAAGGGCGAGCTGGTCTCGGAGTGCACCGATCACTTCACCGACATGAAGGTGGTCAGCGGGCGGCTCACCGGCGGCA
>JBDTQT010000227.1:0-6709 GCA_039932055.1 Thermoanaerobaculia bacterium | reverse complement strand
GCGAGCTCGCCCAGAACCGCGCCCGGTTGATCGTCGAGCACGACCAGGCCGCGGCTCTGGTGCAAGCCGACGGCACCCGCCTGCGCGAGGTGGAATCGGTCGCGGCCGCCGCCGAGGCCCGCCTGGAGACGGCGCGTCAGGAGCTCCTCGCGTCATTGAACGACCTCACGGCGTTGCGCAACCGGATTCATCGCGAACAGATCGAGTCCGAAAAGAGCAGCTTCCGGCAGCGCCATCTCTTCGACGAGCTCGCGCTGCGCTCGCAGGAGATCACCGAGGCAAGCCGGGGGCTCGCCGGCGCCAACGCCCGCCTGGCCGAGATCGAGGCGCTCCTCGGCGAGCGCCACCTCGAGCTCGCCGCGGCGCGCGAAACGCTCGAAGGGCTGCTCGCCCGCGAAGCCACTGCGGCCGAGGCGCTGCGCACCCTCGAGCACGAGCGCACCGGACGGTCGGAGCGCCAACGATTCCTTGCCGAGCTCGCGGCGGGCGACCGCGAAAAGGGCAAGGCTCTCGCCGAACGGCTCGCCACCCTGGGCATTTCCGAGCCCGAGACGCTCGGCACCCGCATTCACGCCATGCGCGGTTGGGAACGCAGCCTCGATCTCTACCTGGGCGACCTCATCGACGCCGTCGTCCTCTCCGGCGATCGCCCGGCCTGCGAGGTCGCCGGTCTGCTCGCTGACAGCGCCCACGCCGCCGGTACGCTGCTCTCGCCGATCGGGACCGCCGACGCGGGCGTCTGGCCGCGCCTCGACGATCCGGCGATCGTCGCCTCGCTGGGCGATGCCCTCGGCCTCGACCCGGAGGTCGCCCGCGCTCTCCCGCCGGCCTATCTGGTAGCTACCGCCGAGGACGCCGAACGGCTGGCGCGCGCCTACGCCGGCGTCGCTTTTCTCACCCGCGACCGTCTCTGGATGCAGGGCGGCCTGATCCACTTGCAGGGGGACGAGCAGCAGCCAGGCTTCCTCGCCCGCACCAGCGAGCTGACCGACCTCGCAGATCTCCTGCCGGAGCTCGAGCAGCGCATCGTCGCCGCGCAGGGCGGGATTCAGCAGCTGGTGGCGGCGCGCGCCGCCGTCGCCGAGAGCATCCACCGCGCGCAGGAGGGGGCGGCGGCGCTCAAGCAGGAGCAGGCCGGCGTGCGGTCGCGGCGCGACGAGCTCGCCGGGCGCCATCAGCGCCTCGCCGAGAACGAAGAGGCGCTGCAGCGCGAGCAGGCACGGCTCGCTTCAGAGCTCGCCCGGCTCGGCGAGGTGCAGCTGGGACTGGGCGGCGACCTCGAGAGCCTGGAGGCCGCCCACGCGACCCGCGAGAGCCAATTCGACGCACTGCAGCGCGAGGTCGAGGCGGCGCGCAAGGAGCGCGAGACGCAGCGCGCCCTGGGCGCCGGCCGCCGCGGACAGCTCGACGTCCTCTCCGAACGTCTCCAGTCTCTCGACCGCGAAAACGCTCGATTGTCACGCGAGATCGCCGCCGCCGAGCATCAGATCGAAGAGTGGCAGAAGGAATCGGCGACGCTTGCAGCCCGCAAGAGCGAGCTCGAGGGCGCGATGCAGCAGGCGGAGCGCGAGCTGCAAGAGGCGCTCGACCTGCGTGCCGGCGGCGAAGAGCTTCTGCGCCGCGACGGCGAAGCCCTCGAAGGCGAGCGCCAGGGAGCTCGCCAGGCGCAGGAGGCGCTCGCCGCCGTCCGCCGCGAGCACGACGCGGCGCGCGGCGAAGTCGAGAACCTGCGCGTCGCCCTGGTCGGCCTCGAGCACGACGCCAACCACCTCGGCGCCGAGCATGCCGAGCACTTCGGCGAACCGCTCCCCGAGATCCCCGGCGAGCTGCCGCCGAATCTCGCCGAAATGGAGGTCGACCTCGCGCGCCTGAAGGAGCAGATCGAGGCGATCGGGCCGGTGAACGTCCTCGCCGCCGACGAGTACAGCGGCGAGGAGGATCGCCACAAGTTCCTCTCGGTGCAGCGCGCCGACGTCGCAGCCTCGGTCGAGTCGTTGCGTCTGACGATCAAGGAGATCAACCAGACGTCGAGCGCGCGCTTCAAGGAGGCCTTCGCCCAGGTCAACGCCCAGTTCTCCAAGACCTTCGTCGACCTCTTCCGCGGCGGCGAGGCCGAGATGCGCCTGCTCGACGAGGAGGACCTGATGGAGAGCGGCATCGAGATCGTCGCCCGCCCGCCCGGCAAGCGCCTGCAGAATCTGATGCTGCTCTCCGGCGGCGAGAAGGCGCTCACCGCGATCGCCCTTCTCTTCGCCCTTTTCCGCATCAAACCTTCGCCGTTCTGCATCCTCGACGAGGTCGACGCGCCGCTCGACGACATCAACACCCTGCGTTTCGTCGGCATGCTGCGCGAGCTCGCCAAGGAGACGCAGTGCATCGTCATCACCCACAACAAGCTGACGATGGAAGTGGCGAGCACGCTCTATGGCGTGACCATGGAAGAGCGCGGCGTGTCGAAACTGGTCACCGTGGCGCTCGAAGAGGTCCATCCCGAAGCGGCGGCCGTCTCCGCCTAGCCTGACGCCGGCAGCGTCAGCGTCGGCGGGCGAGGACGATGGTGTGGTGCGCGCCGCGCCCGCGTTCGCGGGAGCGGGTGCGTTCGACCCAGGGGCTGTAGAAGCCAGAACCCTCGAACCGTTTGAGCACCGGCTCGGAAGGCGGGCCTTCGGCGTTCGACCAGATGCCCAGGATGCCCCTCGGCACGAGGCTGTGGGCCAGGCGCCCAAGACCTTTCGCCGAGTAGAGGCGCGAGTTGGCGGCGAGAGTGAACGCCTCTGGGCCGTTGTCGACGTCGAGCAGAATGGCCTCGAAGGTGGCGTCGCCGAGCGCCTCGCGGACGTCGCCCATACGCACCGAGACGCGTGGGTCGTCGAGTGGCCGGCCGGCGAGCTCTCCCACCTCGCCGCGATTGGCCGTCAGCACGAGATCGAAGAGCTCCGCGACCACCACCTCGGCATCCGCCGGCAGCGCGTCGAGCGCTGCCCGCAGCGTGTAGCCGAACCCCAACCCGCCGACCAGAACGCGCGGACGCGGCGACTTGGGCATCGCGGCGAGGGCGAGCGTCGCGAGGGCCTTCTCCGAGCCGTGCGCGCGGCTCGTCATCAACTCGCCGCTCGATCGCAGGTTGAGATAGTAGGCGCCATCGCGGCGGGTGAGGGTCATCTCGTCGCCGTCGCCGGTGGGCGCGCGCGCCAGGAGCTCGGTCGGTTTCATCTCCAGATCCCCTCCCCGTCCGTCATTCTGCCGCCGGGTAGGTGCCGAGGACGCGGAGCTCGGTGGTCAGCACGGCGATGGCAGCGAGCGCTTCCTGGAAGGCGGTCGCCGAAGAGTGGCCGCCGACATCGAGATAGAAACGATACGACCAGGGATTGCCGGCGATCGGGCGCGACTCGAGTTTGGTCAAATTGAGCCCGCGCCGGGCGAGCTCCTGCAGGATCTCGCCCAGGACCCCGGGCCGGTCGGCGAGCACCAGAAGGAGCGAGCTCTTGGCTCGCGCTCTCTCGGGCACCGGCACGGCATGCAGCCCGACTTCGACGAAGCGGGTCGAGTTCCCGGCCTGCGTCTGAATGCCGCGCGCCAGGACTTCGAGGCCGTAGGTCGAAGCGGCGGCGAAGCTGGCGATCGCACCGAGAGTCTGGTCGCCCAGCTGCTTCACTTTCCGCGCCGCTCCCGCCGTATCGAACTCCGCCTGGGCGCGGATGTGCGGGTGGGAGCGAAAGAACCCTTCGCACTGCGCGAGCGCCTGCGGATGGGAGAGCACTGCAGTGAGCTCGGCCACCGCCGTTCCTGGCAGTGCCAGCAGGCAGTGCTCGATCGCCGCGATGACCTCGCCGGTGATCGTGAGGCCGCCCTCACCCAGGAGGTCGTAGGTCTCATTGATGCTTCCGGCGGTAGTGTTCTCGATCGGCAGCAGCGCCAGGTCGGCCTCACCGGAGAGCACCGATTCCGCGGCGCGGCGAAAGCTCTCGCAGCCGGTAATCAGGACTCCGCCAGGGCGGCCGGCATACTGACGCTGCGCGGCGAGGTGGCTGTACGAGCCCTCCGCCCCCTGGTAGGAGACCCGCAGCGGCGTCGTCTCGAGCGCCCGCACGAAAGCCTGCTGGTGGGCGACCGACATGTCGAGGATGACGCGATAGAGGCGCTCCACTTCGTGCGGGTCGAGTCCCTCCTCCACCGCCGACTGGCGCAAGCGCAGCAGCAGCCGGTCCTCGCGCGCCGGATCGCGGAACGGCCAGGCGCTGCCGAGCTTCGCCTCGGCGACTCCCTCTACCAGGTCCATCCGTTCGCGCAGCAGGCGCAGCAGGCGGCGGCCGATGCGCTCGAGCGCTTCGCGCAGCTCCTGCAGGTCGGCCGTCTGCGCGCCCGCGGGAGGCCTGTCGCTCATGATGCTCCGCGCGCCTGCAGCCGGTCACCTGGGTCGGCCGATCCGGGGGCGCGGCCCGCGACGACCGCGGCCGCGGCGATCCCCGCCTGGCCCAGCCAGTAGAGCAGCATGATCGGGACGTTTGCCCAGGGTTGCGGCGCTACGAAGCGGTGGATCGCGATCAGGCTGTCGCTCGCCGCGAAGAGCAGTGCGCCGCCAAGCGCCAGCCGACCGACGAGCGCGGGATACCCGAGTGCGCCGACGAGCACACTCGCACGCCACATCATGGCGCTGATCGCCAGGATATAGACGCCGACGGGGACCTCCATGCCGCCGGTCCCGGGAGCGATCCAGTAGCCCATCACCCCGGCGAAGAGCAGGAAAGGCAGGGCCAGCGATGCCAGCCGCTGCGGCCGGGCGCGCCAGAAGCCGGTGGTATAAGCGAGATGTGCCAGCAAGAAGGCGCCGAGCCCGGCGAGGAAGCCGCCGGGACGCTGGATCAGCACGTCACCCACCGCCGAGAGCGCCAACCCCAGCGCCAGCGGCCCGCGCAGAGGCGAACGCTCCGCGCCGGCGACCCAGGCGAGGAGGAGCAGCACCGGGACCGGTTTTGCGACCAGCGCCCAGAGCGGCAGGCCGGCGCCTTCGGCGAGCAGATGCCCGGCGCCCGCCGCGACGGCGAGCCCGAGAGCGGCAGGCCACAGGCCTGGACTCCGGCGCGTTTTCACCGCGGCATCGTATCGCGACGAACGCGGCGGAGCGGCTCTCCAGCGTGAGAGGCGTAGAATGAGCCATGGCGACCGACGTCCAGCTGCCCGTCTACAGCCAAGGTGAAGAGGTGGCGCACAGCATCTCGCACGGCCTCGGCGTGGTGCTGGCGATCGTCGGGCTCGCCGTGCTGATACCTCGCGCGGCGCGCCACGGCGGCCCGATGGACGTGACCGCCGCCTGGGTCTTCGGTGCAACGCTCATCCTGCTCTATCTGGCTTCGACGCTCTACCATGCCATCCCGATCGTGCGCGCCAAGAAGGTCCTGCGCGTCATCGATCACTCCTCGATCTATCTGCTGATCGCCGGCACCTACACACCGTTCACCCTGGGCCCGCTGCTGGGGCCCTGGGGCTGGTCGCTCTTCGGCGTGGTCTGGAGCGGCGCGATCGGCGGCATCCTGTGGAAGGCCGTGGCTCTCGGGCGCGCGCCGATCGTCTCGGTACTGCTCTACGTCGGGATGGGGTGGTCCTGCCTCATCGCCTTCAAGCCGCTGGTCGAGCGCCTGCCGCTGGGCGGCATCGCGCTGCTCATTGCCGGCGGACTCTGCTACACGCTCGGACTGATCTTCTTCGGCTGGAAGAGCCTGCGCTACCACCACTTCATCTGGCATCTCTTCGTGCTGGCGGGCAGCGTCTGCCACTACTTCGCGATCCTGCACTACGTCATCCCGGCGCCCGTCCGCGCGGCGCTCTGAGCCGTCCCCGCTGCGGGGAAGACTTCCAGGAAAAAATCCCTCGGTCAGGCCGAGAGCGGCTGACGACGGCGCGGGAAGCCGACCAGGCGGCGCTTCTGCTCATCCCAAAGCTTGAGCCGCGCGCAGCGGAAGCTCTCGCGGATCGACAGGCGCGGCGCCTTCTGCAGCGCCTCACTGGAGTAGAAGGCCTCGCGCAGGCGGTAGTTCGGAATCTTGCTCGCCAGATGGTGGATGTGGTGGAAGCCGATGTTGCCGGTGAACCAGTGCAGAAAGCGCGGCAGGTCGTAGAAGGAGCTCCCCTGGATCGCCGCGGTGTCGGCGTCCCAGGCGTCCTGGCGCTCCCAGTAGGCATCTTCGAACTGGTGCTGGACGTAGAACAGCCAGATCCCCAAGGCGCCGGCGACGAGCAGCAGCGGCAGCTCGACCAGCAACAGCGCCTTCCAGCCGATCGTCGCGACGAGGCCCCAGACCACCAGGCTCAGCACCACGTTGTTCCACAGCACGCTCGCCCACTCCTTCTTCCAGGCGAACGGCAGGTCGAACGGAATCCGGTGCTTGAGAACGAACTGATAGAACGGCCCGACCAGGAAAAGCGCCGGTGCGCTGCGATACAGGCGGTAGCCGAACCGCTTGCCGGGAGAAAGCTTGAGGTACTCCTCCACCGTCAGGGTGCGGACATCGCCGAACTCGCGCCGGTCGAGGTTCCCCGAGGTCGCATGGTGAATGGCGTGGGTCTTCTTCCAGTAGCCATAGGGGAAGAGGGTCACCACGCCGAGCGCTGCGCCGACCATGTGATCAGCCTTGCGCGAAGCGAAGAACGAACCGTGGCCGCAGTCGTGCTGGATGATGAACAGGCGGATGAAGAGGCCCGACATCGGCAC
>JBDTQT010000226.1:0-6751 GCA_039932055.1 Thermoanaerobaculia bacterium | reverse complement strand
ATCTCGACGACGCTCGGCTCTCCGAGATACGCCAGCCAAGCCTCCACGTTCCCCTGGGGGTTGTAGCCCCAGCCCCCCACGGTCAAGCCATCCGGCGAAATCGCAGTCGCTGTCTCCAGATCCCATCCGGCCATGGCAGGGCCCAGTCCGAGCTCCACGAGAACGTCCACCAGGTTCCGCATGCCGTGGGTCTCATCCCAGATGATCGGAACGACATCGCCGCCAAGGGGTGAGTCGCCAATGGCGGCCGAGCCGTCCGCGGAAGCTCCCACCAGTATGCTTGCACCAGCCCCCGGAGGCCTTCCGAGATCCACCATGCCTGTGGCGGCCGTCCAGCGAAAGGAGGTGACGCCTTCCGACCCGCTCGCGATGCCGATGACGATCGAGCCGTCCGCGGAGACGTCGGTGGCCTGGCTGTCGGAGATAGGGCCCGGAAGATCGCCCAAGCCGACCATTCCCTCCGACCTTGTCCACCGGAAGGCTTCACGGCCGTTTTCCGAAGAGGACCAGCCCACGATCGTCGTTCCGTCGCGCGAGATCTGCCACGGAACACCCGCGGGAATCTGGTTTCCGCCAAGCGTTCCAAGGCCTTCCAGACCCGTCGATTCCGTCCACCTGAAGAGCTCTCCAAAGCTGGGAGCGAGGTCCGAAGTGCTGACCCCGGTGATCACCGAGCCGTCGCCCGAGACACCTCGAGCGCTGCTCGAGAAGAGCCCGCCTGGCAAGTCGCCCATTCCGATCATTCCGAGCTCGGCCGTCCAGCGAAAAGCCTCGGTCCTCGTTCCTGAGCTCGGAGAACGGCTGGCGCCTACGATGACGCGACCATCGTCCGAAATTCGCCAAGCCGTGCTGAAGAAGTTCACTCCCCCCAAGTAGTCCAGGGCTACCATGCCCGTCTTGGCCGACCAGCGATAGGCCTCTCGACCTTTCTTCGACTGGCTTTCGCCGACGACGATGGCGCCGTTCGGCGAGATGTCCCAGGGAACGCTGTAGGGTGGGTCTCCGCCCTCCAGAGTGCCCAGCCCCTGGAAAGACGCAGTGAAGACGACGGCCGGGAACGCCAGTAACAGCGCGCCTCCCAGCACGGCGGTGCGTACCGATCTCTCAAGTGATGAGCAAATTTGACGCCAGTCCATTCGTTCCTACGGGGAGTAGCTGGACCAGGCGACGAAGTTTTCAGTCTCGAAACCATCTTCGAAAACAATCGGATCCCAGTGAAGGAGCAAGTCCGGCGAGCCCGCACCGATGTAGTTGGGATCGGCGGAATTCGTCTCCAGGTAACCCTGAATACCTCGAGCGAGAATCAAGGTCTTGAGATCCTCAGAGGTCAGGTACGGATCATCCTGCAAGAAGAGCGCCGCCAGACCTGAAACATGTGGCGCAGCCATGGATGTCCCCGAGAGTTGGCATACCGCTTCATCGGGGTCATCCATGCCCGGGTCGACTGGGAAGAAGGCCGAGGCCACATGCGCGGCAGGAGCGAAGATATCGACGCAAGTGCCGATCGTCGACTCAATCGGCGTATTCGGCTCTCCCGACGGAATCTTGAGGCGTCCATCGTTCTCGTCACTTCCCGCGGCGATGACGATTCGCGCGATTGCGTCCCTGTCTGAAATCACAGCGGGTGGAACTACGATGTCCGAATATCGGAGCTCGTCCCCGAAGCTGCGGCTACACGCATCGAGCGAATCAGTAGAGAACTGCTTGTTGCCCGACGACTGAACGAGAAGCAAGTTGTCTCGGCTCGCAACACTGATCACGGCCTCGCGAAGCTGACTGTAGGCGTTGCAAGCGGGAATAGGGTTGAAGAGACACGGCACGTTCTGGTTGAGAGCGCTGAGATTCACAACAGCGGTCGGGAAGGTGATTTCGTGGAGCAAGAGAACGTACTCGAAAGCCAGCTTCCACTGTTCGGTGGAGTATTGACCCGGAGGAGTCGTGGTGCAGAGCGCTTTGATCGGAACGATATTGACATCCTTGGCCACGCCGAAGGTCCTGCCACCAATGATCGCAGCGACATGGGTGCCGTGCCCTTGGCCTGACCAAGTTCCTTCGCACGGAACATCGCCGAATCCGCAAGGATAGGGTTCGCAGAGCGTGTCGACACCTTGTTGGACGCGTGAGAAGAAAGTTCCTTGGTCGTAAAACTCTCGATTGCTCTTAGCAACTCCGGTGTCGATGGTAAAGACGGTCACGGAGCGGGCATCCTGGCGGTAGTGATAGGACTCATCGCGCGGCGGCCCATTCGGAATCTGATCTACATCCTGATCCAATCGATCCAGTCCCCAGTTGCTGTAGCAGTTCCCGCCTGGAGCCGGATCGGAACAGACCATTTCCTGCTCCACTGGCAGGCCATCTCCCGCGGGAAGCGGAGGAAAAGGGTCGGTATTCGGGTCCGTATCGTTGTTGACGGAGTCAGGGTAGCAATACGGGTAGACGTAGCTGATCGAATCCTCGAGATACCTTTCCTGAATCACTCGTTTGACGAGCGGATGTCGCGAAAGCCGCTCGGCCTGGAGCTCGGAGAGCTCCGCCTGAAAGCCTACGATCGCGTACTTGTAGACGTAGCCCAGCAGCCCGTCGACAGAGCCAACCAAGAGTTCGGGGACGCCGCTAGCAGTCGGGGCGGCATACAGTGAGACACCGTAGTGCCCCGATACTCCGTTCTCCAGCGCAGGAAAGAACTTGATCGCGGCTGCCCCCTCCAGGTCGGGGGCGGCGTCCTCCTGGCCCCAGTCGTCCGTGCCGCCGGTTTCGAAATCGTCTACGAAGAGGGCGTTCGCATGCCCACTAGCCGGGTAGGACGCCCACACCAAGGTTGCCACTGCTCCACAACAAATTGCGCGCCACTTTCGAGTTGAGCTCATCTTCCCTCCCAATCTCATCGAAGACGTCTCGAGCGGCCGATGAACCTCCCGTTTGTAGTTCTCCATTTGCCTGGCCGGACAGCCGCAGCCGGAGGTGCTTCCAGAGGACTTCCAGGATCTGCTTCATGGAAGGTAGCACAACTTCTCGGGTGCATAGGCGCGGCAATTCTGAGGGACGGAATTCGGCCGATCGCGAGGACGTACTGGAGCGTTGGCTCCTCGAGGGAGGCGGGAATTTCCCGGCCCCCCCTTTCCCCATGGCCACCGTCGAGACGAAGGGGTAGACGGGCGCGCTTCCCACACCTACCTTCCGGCAGCTCACCCGCCTCCCGGGCGGCGAAGGCGCGCCGTCTCTTTCGCCCGACGGCGGCTCGGTCGTCTACGAGACGCTCGTCGACGGACAGGAGGATCTGTTTCTGCAACGCGTCGACCGGCAAACGGCGGTCCTTCTCAGAGGCGACTGTCGTGACAGCGACCGCGACGCAGCGTTCTCGCCCGACGGTCTCCACATCGCTTACCGCTCCGAGTTTCAGCGAGGTGATGCAATGTGACACGGGGAGCTCCACTGTAAATACGCAGGAACGCGGGAACGCGCCGCCGGTTCTCGCGCCAGGTGGCGCCAGCGGTGCGCTGGCCTGCCCGGCACCGCCCTGCCGGTGCGCGCAGTCTTCGTGCTAGCTTGAGTCCGATGGCGCCAATCCTCTCGCGTCAGCCGATCGGACTCGACGAGCAGGGGCTGTCGTATTCGATCCTCGCGGCGCAGAGCCGGGTGTTGCAGCTTCTGGGCGAGGGCGTTGCCGGACGCGAGGTGGCGGCGGAGATCTGCCGCATTGCGGCCGAGCGTTTTGCCGGTGTCGGCTGCGCCATCCTCACCCTCGACGCTGAAGCAGAACGCGTGACGCTCCTCGCCGCGGCGGCGCTACCGGCAGAGTTCACCGCCGCGCTCTCGGGCCTCGAAGCCGCGACCGCACACGCGGTCTTCGGCGCCCTCGAAAGCGGCGCGCCCGACTTCTGCGAAGCTATGAGCGAGGCGCCCGCCTTCCTTCCACTGCACGCGGCGGCGCGCGCCGCCGGACTCGAAGCGTGCTGGTCGGCGGCGCTGCGCGCCATCGATGGTGCGCAGCAGGCGCCGTGGAACGGTGTCGTCTGTCTCTTTCACCCGGAGAGGAAGCGCCCCGGTCCGCGCGGTGTCAAAGTGCTCGAGCTCCTGACCTCGCTCGCGGCGCTCGCTGCCGAGCGCGCGGCGCGGGCGCGCGATGCCCTGCGCTCGGCGGCCAGCGAGTCGACGAACGAGCGCTGGATCGATCCGCTCACCCAGCTACCCGGCCGGCAGCTCTTCGAAAGGATGCTGCGCGACCTGATCGGCGCTTCCGATCCGGAGGGAACGCGCTTCGCCCTGCTGCTTATCGACATCGACCGCTTTCTCGACATCAATGAACGCTACGGCTCGCGGCTCGGCGACATCCTCCTGGCGAATTTTGCGCGCCGGATGCAGAAGGCGCTGCGGCGCGGCGATCTCGCCGCGCGGCTCGAAGGCGACTGCTTCGCGCTTCTCGTGCGCATGGGGGACGACGCCGACGAGGCATCGCGGCTCGCCGGGCGCTTCCGCGAGGAGGGCCGGAGGAGTTTCGAGTTCGACGGCCAGGCGATTGTTCTGACGGTGAGCGTCGGCGTCGGGGTCTTCCCCTGGGACGGTTCGCAGGGCGCGACACTGCTCGCCAACGCCGAGATCGCGATGCGCGCCGCCCGCGCCGCCGGCGGCGACGGTTTCCGCATCTACTCGGCGAGCCTGCGCGGCGACGCCGCACACGGCGGCGAAGCGCTCTCCTGCGTCGCTCCGGTGGAGGCGGCCGAGAGCGCGGCGCGCCTCGACGAGCTCGAGCTCCTCTGGGAGCCGTACTTCGAGGTCAGCTCGCGGCGCTGGGTCGGCCTCACCGCGCGCCTCGCCTGGAAGCGCCCAGGTGGCGCGCGCACCGGTGCCGCCGACCTCTGGCGGGCGGCGGCCCGCGCCGGCATGGTGCCGGGGATTCTGCGCTGGCAGGTGCGCAACGCCTTGAGCGACTTCGCCCGCGTGACCCGCGATCTGCCGAGCGCTCCGCGCTTGACTGTACCGACCGCGGCGGTGGCGCTCGCCACCGACGGTTTCGTCGGCACGGTGACCGAGCTGCTGGCCGACCTGCGCCTCCCGCCGGAGCGCGTGGCGCTCGAGATCCCGGTGAAGGTGCTGGAGCGCGACCCCGGAACGATGACGACACGGCTGGCGGCGCTCGCCGCCGAACATCTGCGTCTCGAGCTCTCCGGCGTCGGCCTGGGAAACCTTCCTCTCGAAGTGCTCACCGAGATCTCCTGGAGCGCCTGGAAGCTCGAGCCCTATCTCCTGCGCTCGGCGCGCGCGCGTCCGGCAGTCGGGGCGCTTGCCGCTGGGCTGATCGCCCTGGCGCGGCAACTGAACGCCCTCTCCATGGCTGAGCAGGTCGACGAGCCTCTCGACCTCACCTGGTTGGGGCTCCACCGCTGCGATCTCGCCCAAGGCGCGGCGCTGCGCCGCCCGGTCGCGGCCGACCAGCTAGGAGCCTTGGTCGCCGAGCTGCGCAAGAGCGTCTAGCTGTTGCTGAAGATGAATCCCAGGATGATCAGCGCCGCGGCGACCGCGAAGCCGATCTTGACCCAGCTCCACGGCGCCGTGCCGGTCGCCTTGCCGGTGGCACCGTTGACGACGTAGCGGAAGCTCTTCCCCTGATAGACGTAGGCGGCGATCCAGACCGGCACCAGGCCGCTTTTGTACTGCCAGTCCGAGTAGACCGTCGACACCCGGAGGTTGCGGCACTCGTCGCCGGGAACCTCGGCGCGGCAGGCCTTGCGCAGCGTCTCGTCCATGCGCTGGCGGGCAACCGTGTGCGCCTCGTCAAGGCCGACGGCATACTCCTCGGCGAGGAATCCCGAGAGGTAGGAGGGGTCGTAGGCGACGAGCTCGGCGGTCGGAAACGGCTCGAGCTCGCGCGCCGTCGCGGCGTCGACTCCCTGCGAAGCGGGAACCGGAAGGTCGTCGAAGCGGTGGTCGAGCGTACCTGCGGCCGGGCGCCATTCGACGCGCTGATTCTTGCCACTACCGCGCTTGTAGCCGGCCTCGGCGGTCCAATCCGAGTGGCTCTCGGCGTCGAAGGTCCAGAACGGGACGTAGATCCCCTGGATGCCGCTCAAAGCGGCGCGTTCCCTGAGGTTGTTGGGCCGGAACCAGAGAGAGGCCAACCAGCCGCGGAAGCGCTGCAAGGCATCGTTCTTCGCGACGGAGAAGGGCAGAACTCCTTCGGGGCGGACGAGATCGACGTTCGCCGGGGCTTCGACGACTGCCGGCGTGCCGCAGAAGGCGCACGCCTTGGCGGCAACGCCGGGGGCGAAGGTCTCGACGGCGCCGCACTTCGTGCAGCGCACCGCCTTGCGCTCGGCCCCCCAGCCGAGATCGGACTTGCGCGCCAGGCCGTCGGCGAGCGAGCGCTCCAGGATTGCCGGTGTCGCCCGCGCTTCGCCGGTCGCGCCGGTCGCGCCGACGGCGACCACCTGCTCGAAACCGCAGTAGTCGCACCGCAGCTTGCGCGTTGCCGGATGCCAGACGACATCGGCGCCGCACTGCGGGCAGGGGAACTTGCGCGCGCTGGCGGCGATGGCTTCGGCGTCTGAGCCGGCGCTGTGGGGGGACTTTTCCGGCACGCAGGAAGTCGCTGCTGCGGGAATCAGCCCTTGGGCACGGGCGGCGGTGGCGGCGGCGCGCCCGCGGCGTTGCTGCCGAAGCTCGGGTAGCTCGACAGGGGCGCCCAGCCCGCCGCGCCGGGGCTCCAGGCGAGGGTCGAGGGGAGCACCTGGCCGGCGGCGACCATGCCGCGCAG
>JBDTQT010000225.1:0-6781 GCA_039932055.1 Thermoanaerobaculia bacterium | reverse complement strand
CGTCGCGGCATTCGATGTTGTCGTAGTCGCGCAGGACCGGTTCGGGGATGGTCGTGGCGCCGCCGGTCTGGCGGACCTGCCACTGCAGGTAGCCGATCCACAGGACGAGCTCGGCGATCTCCTTCGCCCACGGCTTCACCTCGATGCCGCGGAACTGCTCCGGCGTGACGCGGAACTTTTCCATCTCGAGGCCCAGCTGGTTGTAACCCAGGCCGGCGAGCGCCGCGAGAACTTCCGACTCCAGGCGCTTGAACAGATCGAGCGTGACGTAGAGGAAGTTCCCCGTGCCGCAAGCGGGGTCGAGGACGCGCAGAGTGCAGAGCTTGTGGTGGAAGTCGCGCACCCGCTCTTGCGCCGTTTCGATCTTCCCGGCCTCCACCAGCTGCCGCACCTCCGCCCGCACGAGATCCCAGTCGGCGCGCAGCGGCTCCTCGATCGTTGGCTTCACCAGCCGTTCGACGTAAGCGCGCGGCGTGTAGTGCGCCCCCAGGCGATGGCGCTCCTCCGGGCTCAAGGCGCGCTCGAGGAGCGTGCCGAAGATGGAGGGGTCGACCTCCGCCCAGTTGCTCTCGGCGGCCCTGGCGAGAAGCTCGAGCTGCGGCTTCGTCAGCGCCAGCGCCTGCGAGTCGGCGAAGAGGCCGCCGTTGAAGCGCAGGAGCTTGCCTGCCGGCGTCTCACGGCCCTCGTTCATGTCCCGCCAGAGTGCGCCGACGCCACCAGGGAACGACGCCGGATTCGGCAGCCAGTACTCCGCGAGGTACTTCGAGAACAGCCTGTCCGGCAAGAGCTGAACGTCTTCGGCGAACATCGTGAACAGACAGCGCATGAGGAACTCGGCCACCCGCCGCGGATCCTGGCCGCCCCCTTCCGGCGCTTCGAGCTCGCGAGCGAGGAGCGCGATCTGCGCCGCGACCTCGCGTGTGATCCGCGACTGCCGGCGCGAGGGATCGAGATCCAGCGGATCGAGCCAGAGCTGGCGCAGCGTCTCGACGTGACTCTCGAGGTCCTTGAAGAAGAGCCGCTTCCTGAAGCCGTCCGGGAACGGCCGATAGGCCCCCGAACCGTCGAACGAGGCGTGCAGGTCGAAGCAGTAACCGATGTCACAGACGACCACGAACGGCGGCGGCTGCGGCAGGCTCCGGGCGTAGCCCAACGCCTGCCCGAGGGCGTCGTTCATCGCCTGCTCCCACGCGGGGGTGCCGCGCCTCGCCGCATCGACCCGCTTCGCCTCGAGCACGAAGCAGCCGGCGCGATAGAGATCGATGCGACCGATCGAGGTGCCGTCCTCGCGCGAGCGCGCGACGTCCTTCTCGAAGACGTAGCGGTCCTTCTCCGCGTCGTTCGTCTTGGGGAGCGGCCGTTCGACCCCGAGGACATCGCACAGCTCGACCAGAAAGCTGTCCTTGTTGGCGCGCTCGGCGGCTCCCGCCTGCCGCCAGCGCTCGAGGAACTCCGCCGTGGTCATCGACCCAAGCCTAGCCGACCCGCTGGCGCTCCGGCACACGACCCGGACTCCCGCGGACCCTCAGGGCTGCGGCGCCCGGGCGAGTGCGGCGGCAAGTACCGACTTTGCCCAGGCGGGCACCCGGGAGCGCGGCGCGAGGTGCTCGATCCGCGCGCCGCGGCAGCGGAGCAGCAGGATCGGCGCTGGGGTTCGGCCCTGTTCGGGATCGGCCTCGGCGCTGTTGTCGTAGACGCGCAGGAGGGCCAAATGCGGCAGGAGCCGGATCAGGTTCTCGCGGCTCGTCGTGTAGCGCTCGCGGATTTTCGCCTCCGGGATGGCGTGACCGCCGGCCGCGACCCGGCGTTCGACACGCTCGATATGCAGTTCGGGAGAATCGAGGCCGACGTAGGTGAGGTGAATCTCCGCTCCCTGGCCGGCGCCGGCGAGGAGGAGACGTGCAATCGTCTTGCCGCCGAGCGTCGTTTCGAAGGCGAAGAACTCGCCACGGGCAAGGGCGCGTTCGAGACCGCGCCGACCGAGCTCCCAGGCCTCTGCGTTGGCCTCGGCGGCGGAGAGTTCGGGCCGGATGTCGCGAAGCGCGCGCGCGGCGACGTCCGGATCGAAGAATTCGCCGCCCTGCGCGCGGATGTCGGCGCCGGCCACGCTGCTCTTGCCGGCGCCGTTGACCCCGGCGAGGACCACGATTCTGGCGGGCACTATCGCCGCCGGCGAGCCGGGCGCCGGGCGGGTGGAGTGGGTGGAGTGCCTCCCCCGCCGAGCTCCAGAGCCGCCACGGTCTTCTCGACGACATCTGGCGCCTGCATGCGGCGGTAGAGATCTTCGAACTGGCGTGAGAGCGCGCGCAGATCGGGCGCGGCAGCTCTCTCGAGTTGGGCGTAGCGCTCGATCGACATCAGGACCATGACCGGCTCCTCGTGCTTGGTGATCACCACCGCGCCCCGCTGAAGCACCTCGCGGCTGATGGCGCTGACACCGGTGGCGAGAGCGGTTGACGAGAACGGCTCCAAACCTGACACTGCGGCGCGGCTGACTTCGCTGTTCTCGAGCTCTCGTAGTCGACTCATAGTCGTATCTCCTCGTCAGACATTCTGTATTCTACGCAAAATACTTAAATTCAGCACTATGGTACTCCAGGCACTACCTGACGCCCCGCGCGCACTTTCCGCGTTCTTCCCTGCATGAGCCTTTCCCTCCGGCCTCGTCTGGCGCACCGCGTGGCGGCGGCGGCGCGCGGTTTCGCCGCCCTCTTGGCGCTCGCTGCCACCTCGCTTCCCGCCCAGCTCTCGCTGCCACCGGACTACGTTCGCCGGCAGCTGACACCGGCGGGGGAACCGGATTCGCAGGTGACGTTCAACTGGCGGGTGGATCCGCGCGGCGAGTGGGTGGTCTTCGTCGGCGACGTCGAGCTCGCCGGCGCCGAGGCGGTCTATGCCATCCGCCGCAACGGCGCTGAGCTCCACCGTCTCTCGCCCTACGGACCGATCGGCGCGGTGCAGAGCCTCGAGCTCTCGGCCGATGGCCGCTTCGTCCTCTACCGTGGCGATCTCGCGACCGCCGGCCTCGACGAGCTGTGGAGCGCTCCGATCTCCGGGACTCCAGCCTCCGCCGTCAAGATCAACCTGCCGGTCATCGGCGGCGGGGTCCTCGGCTCGACCCTGCCGGCCGCCGGGGGCCGCATCGGCTACCTGGCGGAGACCGCATCCGGCACCGGCTTCTGGAGCGTTCCGGTGGCCGGGCCGGCCGCGGCCAGCGTGCGGCTCAACCTCGATCTCGCGGCGGATGAGCTGGTTTACGGCGGGCTGGTCGTCTCCGCCAGCCGCATCGTGCTTCTGATCTACAACCAGACCGACGACACCGTGGGCCTCTGGTCGGTGCCGCTCGCCGGACCGGCGGCCTCCGGCGTCTACCTGCTCGAAGCCTCGCCGGCGGGCTGCTTCGCGTTTCTGGTCTCGGCCTCCGCCGGATCGAATCGTGTCGCCTATGCCATGACCTGCCCTACCCCGGTAGGGGAGCGCACCAACCAGTTGTGGAGCGTGCCGATGGCAGGTCCGGCATCCGAGTCGGTCTCGCTCGCCGGCAGCTTCGTCGAGGGCGGTGCGATGACCAGCTACAACGCCTCGGCGGACGGCGAGCGGCTGATTTTCATCGCCGACAAACTGGTCGACGAAACATTCGAGCTCTGGAGCGTGCCGGTCGCCGGTCCGGCCGGCGAGCTCGTCCGGCTCAACGACAGCCTCATCACGGCCGGCGACGTGACGAGGTTCGCCATCTCGCCGGACGGCACGCGCGTCGCTTACATCGCCGACCAGGAGATCAACGAGCGCTTCTCCGCCTGGTCGGTACCGATCGTCGGGCCCTCGACCCACGCCCTGCCGCTGGTCACCGGGAGCTTCAGCGGTCGAGACGTCACCGCTCTCGCTTTCACTGCCGACAGCGACAAGGTGGTCTTTCGCGCCGACCTCACGGTCGACAACCGCTTCGACCTCTACCGGGTGCCGGCGAACGCTTCCGCGGCGCAGCAGCTGATCACCAACGACAGCCACCCGCCGACACCCGAGCGCTCGGTGGGCAGCAGCTTTCGCCTGCATCCCGACGGCCAGCGCGTCGTCTACACGTTCGACGAGGCCGCTCCGAACGACTCGCGCGGCCTGGGCGAGCAACGCCTGTCGCCGCGCTACACCCAGGACAAGCGGCTGAACGGCGTGCCGGTCGCCGGCGGGCGCGTTTCCAGCTTCGCGATCTACCCCGACAATGCCGGCACCCTCTACTACTCCGACGAACTGCTCGACGGCCGTTTCCACCTGTTCACCGTCGACAGCCGGATCTTCGGCGACGGCTTCGAGGAGGGCACCACCGCCGCCTGGCCCGACACGCCGTAGGCGGGGCGCGCCGTCAGTCGGCAGGCTTCGCCGCGACTTCGGCCTCGTCGAGCCAGCCGCGGCGAAGCTTCTCTTGCGGGACGCTCGAGAGGTAGGGCTTCAAGTCGACGATCGGCGAGCCGTCGAGCATGTCGACTCCGCGCACGTGGAGCGTCGCGCCGTCGCGGCCCTCGCGCCCGACGAGCTCGACGACCGTGAGCGCCAGCGGATTCGGCCGCCGCGGCGAACGCGTCGCGAAGACCCCGTGCTGACGACCGTCGGTCGGGTTCCTGCCCAGGAGCTCGTACTCCCCGGCGCGGTCGAAGATCCACAGCACGTAGAGATGCGAGAAGCCCTCGATGTCCACGAGGCCGGCGGCAAACTCGGGGAAGATCTCGAACTGGCCCTCCTCGTCGTGCCGGGCTCCCAAGCCTTTGGGCACATCGTCCTGCGTCCGGAAGGGCGATCGCACGACTCCGATCGGGCGCAGGAGAATCGGCGCTTCGGCGACATCTTCGGTCATCGGATCGAACCTCGCTTGTTACTCGTCAGACGTGTCCCGCGCTCGCCGTCAGTTCGGCCTGCGCCGCGGTGAGGTTGCGCGTGAAGGCAGGGGAGGGAGTCTTGGTCGCTGCAATCGCCTCGGCGGCCGCGAGCCGCTCGCGGGCGCGATCGGCGGCGCCGACGCCGCCCTCGGCCAGGTCGAGACGCGCCAGCTCGACTTCGCCCTCGGCGAGGCGCAGGTGGCCGGCGTCGAGCTTGGTGCGGGCGAGCGCCATCGCCGCTTCGAGGACGGCGCGCGCCTCTGTGAAGCTTCCGAGCTTGCGCAGGGTCGCCCCCCAGTTGAAGCGTGCCCGCAGCAGGCGTGGGTTGTCGAACTCACCCAGGGACCGCAACTCGGCAGCGGCGCGCGCAAACATCGCCTCCGCCTCCTCCAGCCGGCCCTGCTCGCTCACCGCGTAGGCCTCGTTCGACAACGCAGTGACCGCCAGAGCGCTGCGCCCGCCCCCGTCCTTGGCGAACCGCGCCGCGGCGCGCTCGAAGGCGTACTCGGCCTCGGCGAAGCGGCCGAGATCGGCGAGCGCAAGGCCGGTGTAGTTCTCCACCGACGCGAGCTCTGGATGGTCGAGCGCCTGGTAGATCGCGCGCGCCTCGGCGAGCGCGGCAAGCGCCTCGTCGCTGCGACCGGCGCGTGACAGACGAAGACTCGTGATGACCAGCCCTTCCGCCAGTGCCGGATGCTGCGCGCCGTAGATTCTGCGCCTCCCCGCCACCACGCGCTCGAAGAGAGGCAGCGCCTCGGCGCTCTCCCCCGCCGAATCGAGCGCGGTGGCGAGGTTGAGCGTGACGTCGAGCACTTTGGGGGAGTCGCCTCCCTCGGCGGGTTCGAGGACGGCGAGGATCTGGCGAAAGATGCGCGCCGCCTCGTCGAAAGTGCCGGCCTCCGTCTGGAGGACGGCGATGTTGGAGAGATGCTCGAGCGCGAGCGCGTCGGTCTCGCCCAGCGCCGCGACGCAGATCTCGTAGGCGCGACGTTCGTCGGCCAGGGAGCCGGCGAGGTCCCCCGTCATCATCTTCACTTCGGCTCGCCCGGAGAGCGCCGCCGCGAAATCGAGCGAACCCGCGCCACTGCCGCTCTCGAGATGGAGCACCGCCTCTTCGAACCGCTTCCCCGCCTCGTCGACTCGGCCCTGGGCGAGGAGCGCCTTGCCGACCGTCACCAGGCTCTGCGCATGCTCGCGCGAGCGCGGACCGAAGAGTCGCGCGCGCTCGGCGGCGGCACGCTCGGCGGAGGCCAGACCTTCGTCGAGGAGCCCCAGGCTCCCCTGGATGCGCGCCACCGCGTCGTCGAGCTCGGCGCGCACCTCGGGCTCGTCGCGGAGCTCGCTCTCCAGCCGGCTCGCACCCTCGGTGAGAATCTGCCGCGCCGGCATCTCGGCGCCCCGCGCGCGATTCGGATCGGCCTGTTCGAAGACCGAGACGAGGAATCCTTTGACGCGCTCCGCCCGGCGCGCCTCGAGGCGAGCAGCCGCCGCCGCCGAGTTGGCGCGCCGCGTCTGCCGGATCGAAACGGAGAGCGCCAGGATCAGGGCCGCGAAGACGACGACGGCGGCGGCGACGGCGACGCGGTGCCGGCGAACGAATCGCGAAAGGCGATATCCCATCGTGTCCGGGCGCGCCGCGATCGGCCGCCGCTCGAGATAGGCGACGATGTCGGCGGCGAAAGCCGAAGCCGACGGGTAGCGCCGCGCGCGCTCGCGCGCCAGCGCTTTGAGCACAATGGTGTCGAGATCCGCGGCGATGCTCCGACTGCGGAGCACGCCATCGGGCTTGCCGGCTTCGAGCCGGCGCAGGCGCTGCGACGGGCGTTCGAGAGTTTCGTGCACGAGCTCGGCGGCGAGGGTGGTGGCGGAGCTCAGGCGGCGCCGGTGGGGCAGCTCGCCGGTGAGCAGCTCGT
>JBDTQT010000224.1:0-6796 GCA_039932055.1 Thermoanaerobaculia bacterium | reverse complement strand
CGCGAGTCGCCAAGATGGAGGCCGCCGACGCCTCGGTCTCTCTCGACCTCCTGATCCGTTCTCTCCTCGCCCTGCAAGCGCAGCCGCGCGAAATCTCGGCAGCGATCGCGAAGGCAGGCTCGTAGTGGCGGGTTCGTGGGCCGCGGCCGAAGTGGGCTGACTCCTTTGCAGCCTCCTTCCAGGATACGAGCCTCCCACCGACGGCAGACGGAACGCTTGCCGTTACTACCGCATAGCGTTACTATTCACACGTGATCCGCTCGTTTCGTTGCCGCGACACCCAGGCGATGTACGGCGGCAAACGAATCGCGCGGTTCATCGCGATCGAAGCGGTAGCGATGAGGAAATTGGCGATGCTGAATCAGGCCGGCCGTCTCGGCGACCTCAAGGTCCCGCCGGGGAACCGGCTCGAGGCACTTCGCGGAAGTCGCCAGGGGCAAAACAGCATCCGCGTGAACGACCAGTACCGCATCTGCTTCCGCTGGACGGACGCGGGCCCTGAAGACGTCGAGATCGTGGACTACCACTGAAGGAGCGAACGATGCGAAAGGTTCCCTACCCCACTCCCGGCGAGATTCTTCGCGAGGAGTTCCTGAAGCCGATGGGCATCACGCAGTATCGCCTCGCGAAGGAGATCGGCGTCCCGCAGCGCCGCATCGGGGAGATCGTCGCCGGTACGCGCGCGATCACCCCCGACACCGGTCTCCGCCTGTCGCGTTTCTTCGCCATGTCGGACGGCTTCTGGATCGGCCTCCAGGCCGACTTCGACCGCGAGAAAGCGCGCGCCGCGATGGCGAAGACTCTCGCCAAGATCCGCCCCTGGCCGGAAGCGGAACGAGCTCGGCAGAGCGCGTAGCCGGGGCAGCTCCACATCCTGCGACTGGACTCGATTTCGGGGACAGGCTCAAGGTTCATTGGCACCCTGACGTCGGCAAAATAGCCTGTATGCGTTCCATGCTCACTTCATCGCGGTTGCTCGTCATGTTGATCTTGGTCAGGGACTCCAGCGTCACCTAGCACGCCGGAATCCACGCCGCGGAATCTCCCGATTCGAAGCCGTCGGAGAAAGGGAGGTCGAGAAACCGGCATCGGAGGTCGATACGGAAGAGGCCCTGACCGACGGAGATTCCGTCCACGTCCTGGACGGTCGCGGCGAAGTAGAAATCGCCTTCGTCCGACAGGTAGCCGTCGTCGTTGCCGAAAGCGTCGATGAAGTAGCCGTCGCCGATGCCGTCGCCATCCAGATCGACTGGATCCTCCTCGCGCGCGAGGACGATCTCGTTGTCGAGAACGAGGACGCCGTTCAGGTTTGTCAGTCCGTCGGTCACGCCGCCGATGACGAAGTGGTCGTGGCCGTTGCCGACGTGGAGGAAGAAGAGATCGGCGAACTCGGTGTCGCTCCAATGCTCGGGCGAGCCGGGAAAGATCTCCTGGCCACGCGCCGCCAGCACCGCGCCGTTCGAGTAGATCCAGTCGGCTTCGGTCGTGTCGTTGTTGCCACGCACGAACCAGCGTCCGTTGGCGGCCATGTGGACGCCGACGATGCCGTTGTCATCGACCGGTTCCGTGAACGCAGTGCCGGCGAGGATCACGCCCTCCTGCACGACGACCGCGCCATCGACCGCGACAACGTCGTCGGTCGTGGTACTTCCAGCGAGGTCGCCCTGTACGAGCCAGCTCGCGCTGTCTGGCGTGACCCACAGGGCTCCCGTGTCGAAGTTCTCCCAGGGCTCGTGGTCCAGCTGGCCGGGCGGGAACGTCACCGATGACTTCGCCACGATGCTCGAGGCGACGAAGAGCCAGTCGTTCTCAGCCCCCGGAACACCCTGCATGAGATCGGCGTTCAGGCTGATGGTGAAGTTGTCGCCCTGCCGGCTCGTCCGGGGCGACTCGAGAATCGAGCCGATCGTCTCGCCCGACCCACCGGCGACCTGACCCTCGCGCACTGCGATCGAGCCCGGAAAAGAGGGGGCCGCAAGGGCGAGCACTTCGTCCGAGCTGTCCGGCGCGTCCGTGTTGGTGGCGTAGATCACACCACCCGTGTTGAAGTCGTCGACCCCGAGCGTCTGGTCGATCGGTCCGCAGAGTTCGGGCGAGCCGAAGACGACCGGCGAGCCCTCGTGCGCTACGACCTGGTCGTCGAAGAGAATGATCTGGTCCGCGCTCGTCGCCAGGTCGGTGAAGGCGACGATCGCCCAATGCCCCGAGGGACTGCCGAACGGGCGGTCGAAATGGGTGCTGCCTGTGCCGGGCCGAAAGTGAACGCCCGGCAGGCCGGGAACGTCGGCGGTCGGTTCCCCCAGGAGGTTGGTGTGGAGCGGAACCAAAGTGAACGCCGAACCGAAGCTAGGGCCGCCTTCCTTCGCTCTCGCAGTCGCGGCGGATCCACCGCCTGGAGCCGCCGACGGGGCGGACGCGCCGCTCGACCCTGACGCTCGCCCGTCTTCGACATCCTGTGCGCCTGCGGCCGTCCCGAATAGAGTCAAGAGAGCTGCGAAAGCGATTCGCTTGCCATGGTCGATCATGTCCGCCCCCTGCACGTTGCCCAATTGGACCTGCATGTTACCGACGATGAATCGCTTCGTGCACCTGTCGAAAGTAAGAGCTTGCTGGTGGGGTGCCCGGCGATTTTCGGCGCAGCTGTAGACGGAACGTGGCCAACCCATCCAGGCCACTCCAGCCAGGAGCTCCTACGCGTCCCTCTCGCACTCCGCGGATTTCGTCTGGCACCCGCTTCCCGAAGCTGGTGCCGGGCGATTTTCACTGCAAGTGCTGTCGGAACAGGAGTTCTCGAATCCACCGAGACTCAGAGCTGGGCTTGAGTGCAGTCTTGTTTTCGTCCCGCGAATTCGGTCGGAAAGTCGGCTGGCACCCGATCCTTTGCCGGCCCTTGGCTGCGGAGCCCGGAGCCGCGCCTCTCGCTCCGTCCCTCCATGAGAGACTCCGCCCATTCCTGAGGCCGCGATGACCCGACTCGAACCTCCCGCCGGGGCGACCGCCGCTCCCGCGCCCCGCCCAACGACATCCCCTTTCCTCTCCGGCCCCGTCGCTCCGGTCGCTCTTCCGGTCGGCTACCGCCTCAACCTCTTCGCCGTCGCCTTCGCGATGGTGCTGCTGCCGCTGCTCTACCTCGCCCTCACCGCCGCGGCGTTGGCGGGGACGCTGCTCTACATCGCCTACGTCTGGCCGCACCTGGCGGCACTGCACAACTGGCAGATCAACCTCCTCGTCGGCGGCGGGCCGCCGATCGCCGGGATCGTGCTCGTGGTCTACATGCTGCGCTCGATGATCCCGCGGCGGCGAGCCGAGCACGGGGGAATCGTGCTCGCCTACGCCGCCGGGCCGGACCTCCACAACCTGGTGCAGGAGATCGCCAACGCCCTGCGGGCACCGCGGCCGCGGGAGATCCGGGTGGATCTCTCGGCGAATGCGTCGGCGGCGCTGCGCCGGGGCGCCTGGAGCCTCTTCCGCAGGGATCTCGTGCTGACGGTCGGACTTCCGCTCGCCGCCGGGCTCGACAGCCGGCAGCTGGCGGGAGTCATCGCGCACGAGCTCGGCCACTTCGCGCAGCGCGGCGGGATGAGCGTCACGTACGTCATCCGCTCGATCAACAACTGGTTCGCGCGCGTCGTCTACGAGCGCGGCAAGTTCGACAGCGAGCTCGAGAGCCATGCCGAGGGCGGCTACTGGGCGAAGCGCCTCATCGCCCAGATCGCGCGTTTCTTTCTCTGGCTCTCGCGCAAGCTCCTCTGGCTGCTGATGCAGGCGGGGGCGGCGCTGTCCGCTTCCCTCTCACGGCAGATGGAGTTCGACGCCGATCGCTACAGCGCGCGCGTCGTCGGGGCGCGGGTGACCGCGGCGACGCTGGCGGAGATTCCCCGCCTCGACGCCGCGGCGCAGGCAGCCTGGTCGGAGGTGAACTGGCACTGGCGCGAGGGGCGGCTCACCAGCGACCTGCCGGGGCGGGTCGCCGATCTCCGGCAGGAGTTCAAGGCCGAGACCCTGACCGAGATCGACAGCCGGAATCGGCGCGCCAAACGCGCCTGGCACTCGACGCATCCCTCGCACGCGGAACGCCGGAAGAGTCTCCTGCCCGAGCCGCCCGAGGGGGTTTACCAGGACGAACGCCCGGCGCGCGACCTCTTCGCCGATTTCGATCGCCTCTGCCGGGCGGCTTCGATCGCCGAGTACAAGGAGAGCCTGGGGGAGAAGTTCAGCGAGGCCCAGCTCGTCGACCGCGGCGAGATCGAGCGCGCCCGCGCGCAGGCGGCTGCCGAGGGCGAAGCGTTCGTGCGCATGTTCGGGTCCGTCCTGTCGCGCAGCCGCGCGCTGCCGCTGGGAATCTTCGACGGCGAGGTGGCGAGCGAAGCAGCCCGCGTCGGGGCCGCCCGCAATCTCGCCCCGCTCATCGCCGCGGCGCTCGCCGAACGTCCGTCCGTCGAGCCGGTCAACCAGCGCTACGCCGAGCTCGAGCAGCTGGGGGACAATCTCGAGTCCCTGGCGGCACTGCGAGACGCCGACGTGCCGCAGGCGCAGTGGGGGCCGCCGGAGCAGGTCGCCGAGGTGCTCGGCGAAGTGGATCTCGCTCGTGCAGCAAGGCCTGACGGAACCGTGGCGGCGGCGATCTCAACCGCGAATGCCGAGCAGGAGCGGCTGCGCGGCGAGCTCCGCGCGAGCGACGAACGCTCAGCGCGCCGCCTGACGCAGGCAATTGCTTGCTCCACCGCCGCCGCGACCCTGCGCGAAGCGCGGGCTCTCGCCGCCGCGCTCGCGATCCTCGACCAGACGCTCCCCGATCTCCGCGAGGTGCGGCGCGGGGGGCTCGCGCTCCACGCTCTCTGGAGCCGGCTCGAGGCCCACCGCAAGAACACGCGCTTCGGCAAGGAACTCGAGGCCCGCTACGCGAACCTCCACGCCGCCGTCGAACGCCTCTACGCCAGCCTCGCCGACAGGCCGAATCCGCTCTCGACCCACGAACGAAGCTCGACCCTTCAGAAAGCGATCCTCCCCGATCTCCCCCCGATCGAAGCCGCCTGGCCGACGCTCCAGGCCGCCGACGCCGCAGTCGAGCGCTGGGTTGAGCTCCGAGTGCGGATGCTGATGCGCCTCGCCGCGCTCGCGGAGCCGGCGGAGAAAGCGGCGATGGCGCTGGCGGAGATGGCGGCAGCGGGGGTTGCGGGGGTGGCGACGACACTGGCCAGGTAAGACCCCCATGCGGGTCGCGACCTTCAAGATGACACGCCAAGGTTGCCTACCCTTCTGGTCGCGAATCCCGCGCCAACCAGGCGATTTCCAGCACAAGTGTTGGCTGTACAGGGCATACCAAGCAGGGTCAGGCTGGGCTATGGGCTGACACTCGGTCCCGTCTCAGCCCTGGGAATTCGGCTGGAACCCGTTCAGATCAACTGGCTAGATTTCAGCGTACAGCAAGCAGGCGAGTAAAGATTTGCAGGGTGTGGGAAACCTGCGGAAAAAGGCGAGAAGTGTTCTGAAAAGGCATAAAAAATTCTTGACAAACAGTGGTTTCGAACTATGCTCCGCTTGTCTGGGCAAATACCCTAGGCAAATTCTGACAGCCGGAAGATAGGAAGAAGCGGAGAGCCGAGAGGCCTAAGCTACCTACGACTTAACGGATGGGGATGAGAATTGGAAAGCCTCGTAACCCATACGTCTTGGCGTAGATCTTCTCACCGTCCTGCATCCTAGAGGCTCGGAAAATGAGCCTATAGCCCGCAGGTACAACGATCTTGACCATGGGGTTTCTTCCTTTCTAGAGCGCTAAGGCTTGCTCCAGAGCCCGGGTGCCGCCAGTGGCACGCGCGCCTCAACACGTGCGTTCTGGCTTACTCGGGGGAAGATCCCACAAAAAGAGGCCTCTCGGACTCTCCGACTGTGCACTGTTTCGCAGACCGATCGGCTCTGTCAAGGGGTTTCCGCAAGATATTGTGCCACTCGGTTGGAGTTGAGCTGGCCTCGCCCCCACCGGGCAAGGGTCGCGCGACCCGCTCGGGGCTTCTATCCGTCGGCGATCTCGACCTCGAACTGCTCGACTTGGGCCCACTTTGCGCGAGGCGCCTTCTTGTGTCTGATGTTGGCCGGCGGTTGGGGGCATATCAACGCGTCCACCTTTCAGCAACTCGCCAAGGGTGGGCCTGAGAAGTTCGAAAGCCATCGTCGGATTGATCCTCGGCTCGGTCTACACGATGCATGTGGGTCCAATAGAGCAGCAGGTCATAGTTGAACGTGTAGGTAGTCGAGAATTCTGCCAAGAAGCGCTGACAGGATGCGTACTCCTTCTCCTCAATGTCTGCCGGCGACTCAGAGTGATTCCGGGCGATTGCCTGAACAAGCAGTTCCTTTAACGCTGTCGAATCGCGACGCATCGCGTCGGCGCCCTCTTTCGTAACTCCATAGAGCGCAGCAACAACAGTTGAGTCGCCCAGTGCCCTAATGACTCGCTCGAAGTCGGTAGTGCCAAGAGCCACGAATGCCGCCTTTGCAGTCTCCGAAAGGGCCGAGAAATCTGCCTGCTCGAATAGCCTGTCGTATCGGAAGATGTTCGGCCTACAGGCAATGCTGAATCCGTTGCCAAGTAGAAGATGACGTCTCGGATAATCCGCCGACGCTTCGATGGCTTCCTTGAAGGTCATCACCCGAAAATCAACCCCAACACTCGACCGGAGCCTCCCCGCCCCAGACGCGGGCGAGGGTGGCCTGGATCTTCTTCTCGAAGCGCCCGACTAACTCCCGGTTGGCGGCGACGAGGACTTGCTCAGCTTCGATCTCGGCAACGATG
>JBDTQT010000223.1:0-6820 GCA_039932055.1 Thermoanaerobaculia bacterium | reverse complement strand
AGCGTGTACGGGCGCTCAAGCTCGAAATGAAGATTTCGAAGGTCGACTTCGCCCTTTCGGGAAAGAAGGCAACCCTGCATTTCACCGCCGAGCACCGGATCGATTTCCGCCAACTGGTGCGCGATCTGTCGCAGCGCTTCGCCGCCCGGATCCAGATGGTGCAGGTGGGCTCGCGCGACGAGGCGGCGCTTCTGGGTGGCGTCGGCGTCTGCGGCCAGACCCTCTGCTGCTCGACGTGGCTCAAGGACTTCCGGCCAATTTCGATCCAGATGGCCAAGCGCCAGAACCTCTCGCTCAACCCTTCGAAGATCTCCGGCCAGTGCGGGCGGCTGCTTTGCTGTCTCGCTTATGAAGACGATCAGTACAAAGGCGCCAAACGCCCGAAGGACGCACCCACCGTGACGGCAGCCGTATGAGCCAGCGCAAACTGATTCGCCCCGACATCTCGGACAAGCGCGGCACGGAGCCGCGCGCCGTGACCCGGCGCAAACTCTCGCCGCCGGAGCAGACCAACGCCGAGGAGTTCTATTACCTCAAGCAGATGTCGGCGCGCACGCCGATGGTCGTCGTGTTGACCAACGACGAGGAGCTGCGCGGCTGGATCGAGTGGTACGACAAGGGCGCCATCAAGCTCAACCGTGCCGCCGGTCCGAATCTGCTCATTCCGAAGCACAACATCCGCTACCTCTTCAAGGAGGAGGAGCTGCGCCGCACCCGGCGCCGGACCTCCGAGACTGCCGAATCGGGCTCGCCGCCGGGCAAGCGCGGGCCGATTCCGGACGACGCCGGCCTGCCCGAGCCCAAGCCCGAGCCCGAGAGCGCGGAGTAGTGGCGCCCGCGATCCTCGCCCTCACCCAGGGCGATCCGGCGGGGATCGGCCCGGAAATCCTGCTGAAATCTCTCGCCGCGCGTGCCTGGGATGTCTCCAGTCCACCGGTAGTGCTGATCGCCGAGCGCGCCGCTCTCGAGGCGGTCGCCGGGCTCGTTCCCGCCTTTCCCTGGGACCGCGTGGTCGCAGTCCACTCCCCCGATCGCGCGACGCTCGCGGCCCTCTCGGGCAGGATCGCGCTGCTCGATCCCGTCGCCGACCGGCGGACGATCGAGCTCGGCCATTCGCGTGCTTCCGACGCCCGCGGCGCGATGGCCGCGCTCGATGCCGCGATCGCTCTCGCTCGTGGTGGCGCGGTCGATGCGATCGTCACGGCGCCGGTTTCGAAGGAGTCGATTGCCACCCACTGCCTGCCCGACTTCGTCGGACATACCGACTACCTGGCGGCGGCCTGCGGCCTCGAACGCTATGGCCGCGACTACCTCATGGCCTTTCTCGCGCCGCAGATGCAAGTGGCGCTGCTCACCGTCCACCTGCCGCTGCGCCAGGCGCTCGACCGGATCGGCCGCGAGAGCGTCCTCGAGGCACTCGCCTGCCTCGAGCGCCATGCCGGCGGGCGGATCGCCCTCGCGGGCATCGATCCCCACGCCGGCGAGGGCGGACTGCTCGGCCGCGACGACATCGAGATCCTGGTGCCGACGGTTGCCGAAGCGCGGCGCCGCGGCATCGACGTCCACGGACCGGAGAGCGCCGACTCGCTCTTCGCCCGCCTGGCGCGCGGCGAGTTCGACTGGGTGCTGGCGCTCTACCACGATCAGGGCCTGATCGCGGTCAAGAGCGCCTCGTTCGGACTCGCCACGAACTGGACCCTGGGACTCCCGTTCCTGCGCACTTCGGTCGACCACGGCACGGCGTTCGCCATCGCCGGCAGCGGTCGGGCCGACGCCGCGCCGATGAGCGCGGTCGTGGAGACCACCCTGAAACTCCTTTCCGGTGAGCTGCCGCGGCGCAGGCGGGTGCGAGAGGACTGACCATGGCGAAGCTCGCCCCGGGTGCGCGAAATGCTGGGGTTGGCGGTCTCCGGCACTCGGGGATTCGAGGTTGGCTCTTAGTGAAGCTTGTCGCCCACCTCGAATCCCCGAGCGCCGGAGCCCGCCAGCGAGTCTCTTTCTGCACTGTACCGACGAGGGGTGGCTGGACCGAGGGCTCCCATGGGCGCGGAGCGCGCTTTCTCAGCGCGAGCACCCATGGGAAGCGGGCCAGACAGGACCCCGAGCGGAAGCGCGGCAGGGGACACAAAGCGGCGGCGACGGCGATGGAACTCGCGATCGACGGTGGTGCCGCATCGTGTCCCCAACCACCTCTGTTTGCCAGCTAAAAGTTGAACGACACCCGTAGCTCGTAACTGCGCGCCGTCTGGCGGTAGTACTGCGCGTCGCCCAGTTCGCTCTCGGCGACCGGGTCGCGCGCGTCGGAGAGGTTCTCGCCGATGAGCGCGATGCGCCAGGTCTCGAGGTTCCAGCCGAGCCCCGCCGACCAGGTGTCGAACGCCGCTGCCAGCACCGTGTTGCGCTTGTTGAGGAAGCGCTCGCCGACGTAGTTCCAGGTCGCGAAGGCGTTCAGGCCGCGCGCCGGGAAGTACGCCAGGCCGAGGCTCGCGAGCTCCTGCGGCGCCATCTCGAGACGCTTGCCGGCGAGCTGCGTTGGCACGTCGTCGAACAGCTGGACGAAATCGACGAACTTCGAATCGTGGTGGGCGTAGGTCGCCTGGAAACGCAGCGCGTCGGTGAATCTGTAGCTGCCCTCCAGCTCGAAACCTTTGAAGCGCTCCTCGCCGGAGTTGATGAGCGCCGGACGGTCGTCGACGATCACCGTCGTGACCAAGTCCGAGAAGTCCATCCGGAAGTAGCTCGCCTGCCACTCGAAACGTCCGGCGAGCATCCGGCCTTTCAGGCCTCCTTCGGTGCTCTGCGCCGTCTCGGGGTCGAGGATGTCGACCGCCTCGGCCTCGGGGCCGAAGTCGATCGCCGCCGGCTTGAAGGCGTCGCGATAGTCGGCGAAGAGCCAGAGCCCGTCGCCCGCGTCCGCTCCCTGCCAGGTGAGGAACGAGACGCCGATCGTGCCGCTGCCGCGGGAGATCGACTGGCTTGCCGAGGCCTCCTCGGGTCCACTCTCTCCCTCCACCTCGCCCGAGCGCTTCTCGTCAGTGAAGTTGAAACGCCCGCCGACGTCGAAGCGCAGGCGTGGCAGCGGCGTCCATTCGATCTGCGCGTAGAGCCCGCCGAAGCCGCGCTCGTCCTCGAGCCCGGTGGTCTCCTGTACCGGCACGTCACCGGAGGCCTGCGGGTGCGAGCCGTCGAGGTCGACGTGATAGTCGAAATTCTCGCCCTCGGACTCGCCCTTGCCATAGAGATAGTCGAGGCCGGCGACGAGATTCAGCTGCGGCGAGAGGCGCTTGGCGAAATGGCTGTCGAAATAGATATCGGACTGGTTCTGGTCCTGGCTGAATCCGGCCGCGTTCGGATCCTCGAAGTTGTCGAGCGCCGAAAGGAAGCCGCGGGTCAGGTCGCGGTCGGTCCGGGTGTAGGCGAGGGTTGTCGTCCACGCGCCGCCGGAGATCTCGCGCTCGTAGCCGGTGACGAAGTGGAATCGGTTCTCGTCGAGCTTCGCGTCACGCGGATTGTGGTTGGCGTCGAGCGGCGCGAGCGTCGTGAGGGTGCGGCCCTCGCGAATGTGGGGGCTCGCCGGATCCTGCTTCTGGAAAGTGGCGTCGAAGTCGAAGCGGAAGTGGCCACCGGCCGCCCCGAGGGCGCCGCGGTAGAGCAGGTGACCGCGGTCGTAGCCGGCGCGGTCGGCGCTCGATCCGTGGCTATCGTAGTTCGCCGCCAGTGACTGCTTGTAGCTGCCGCTGCCGGGTAGCGGCAGGTAGACCGACGCCCCTCCGGTCGAGAGATTCCCGCCGTAGACGGTGGCGGAGCGCTGCCCCTCGCCGGCCGCGAAGTGGATCACGTGAATGACGCCGACGAACGAGGTAGCGCCGTACATCACCGGCGCCAGTCCGCGCAGGATCTCGATGCGCTCGATGTTGTTGAGATCGAGCGTGGCAAGCGCCGGGTTGAAGGCGCCGCCCCACGGCACGCCGTCGACGACGAGCAGAAAGGC
This sequence comes from Thermoanaerobaculia bacterium, assembly GCA_039932055.1. Lineage (GTDB taxonomy): Bacteria > Acidobacteriota > Thermoanaerobaculia > Multivoradales > JAGPDF01 > JAGPDF01. The sequence continues at coordinate 2,829 of JBDTQT010000223.1, read as the reverse complement.
GTCGAACTCACGCAGGCCCCAGATCTCGGGCACCGAGCTCGCCGGGCCACCGTCGCCGCCCGGCGCGATCGAAACACCGGCGACGAGAGCGAGAGCGGCGGGCAGATCGTCGGCGGCGCGGGCGCGGAGCTCGTCGCCCGAGATGACGGTGATCGCAGCCGGCACCGGCTCGACGGCCTCGGGGGTGCGGGTGGCGACGACCTGGATCGTCTCCTTTACGACCGGGGTCTCTGGCGCCGCGTCCTCCTGGGCGGCGAGCGGCGCGACTGCCGGCATGGCAAGCGTGGCCAGAAAGGTCCAGGACAAGAGAGACAAGGGGGTGCGGCTGGATTTCGTGCGAATCATCGTACGGCTCCTCAAGCGCTGCAGGGCAAATGCGAACGAAGAAGTCTCCCGCGGCGGACGCTCCGCCGACGGGCAGGATGACGATGCGGCGCCGCCAATCGGCAGCGTGCAGCCGTCTTCGCTTATTCGTTCTGGCGCTGAATGAGGAGGAGGATGTCGGGGGCGAAAGGCGGATCGGTGGGCGGTGTGATGGCGGGCGAGGGCTGGATCGTCGCCGTCGGCGCGAGCGCCAGCGGATCGCCCGAGGCGCGGCTGGAGTCGTGGCCGTCGTCGTTGGCGAGCGTCGCCGGGTCGGCCGCGGCGAGCGCCGGCGGGACGCCCGCGACACCCGGAGCGGGCGCGGCCTCGCGACGCTCGATCGCCGAGCCGTCGCGCCGTCCCTCGGTCCACAGGACGACGCCCGGGTCGCCGGTACGCGCCGGCTCGCCAGGAGCCCAGGCGCGCGCCGCGATCAGGTCGGTGCCGTAGTCACCGGAGAAAACGGCGCCACCGACCGGATTGCGGGCGATCGCGAAGCGCTGCGGCAGCAGCACCGAGCGTTCCTCGCGCTCGTTGCCGAAGCGCAGCAGCAGCCGGACCTCATGGCTCGGTAGGTCGGGGACGCGAAAGACGAAGCGGCGGACCGCGAGGTCGAGGTGGGGCGTCAGGCGGATCGGGAAGCTTCTGCCGTCGTCGACCGAAAGGAACGCCTCCCACTCTTCGATCTCGTCGAGACCGTCGAGACCGTCGAGGCCGGCGGGCGCGCCCGGCGCCGCGAGCCCGGTCCAGGCGAGCTCGGCGTCGCTGCCGGCGATCCAGGCGGCCGTCGCGCGCGGCGCGACGAGCGCGACCGGCGACTCGGCGAGCGGCACGATCTCGCGCGGGTCGAGCGCGTCGCCGCGCGCGGCGGCAGCACCGCCAAGCGACGACGCCAGGGTGGCGGCGACGGCGAGCGCGAGCGGCGCGGCACGAAGCGAGCGGCGGGCGAAGAGCATTTCGAGGGGCAGACGATAACGCAACAGGGCGCCGGCCGATACTACGAGGCGCCCCTGCCGGAGAGCACCGCCGGGATGGTGCGGGCGAGGATCTTGAAGTCGAGCCAGGGCGACCAGTTGTCGATATAGGCGAGGTCGAGCTGCATCCACTGCTCGAAGTCGAGCTCGTTTCGTCCCGAGATCTGCCAGAGGCAGGTCAGGCCGGGCTTCATCGCCAGCCTCCTGCGCTGCCAGCGCTCGTACTTCGCCACCTCCTCGGGGATCGGCGGACGCGGGCCGACGAGGCTCATGTCGCCCTTGAGCACGTTCCACAGCTGCGGCAGCTCGTCGAGGCTGAACTTGCGCAGGAACCGACCGAAACGGGTGACGCGCGGATCGTTCGTCGCCTTGAAGACCGGCCCGTCCATCTCGTTGAGGTGCTCGATCTCGTGCCGGCGCGCTTCGGCGCCGGCGATCATGGTGCGAAACTTGTAGAGCGTGAAGAGGCGGCCGCCCCGGCCGCAGCGCGTCTGGCGGAAGAGCACTCCGTTGCCCGAAGAGAGCCGCAGGGCGAGCGCCAGGACGGCCAGGATCGGCAGCGCGAGGACGAGCAGGAGCGCGCCGAGCGCAACGTCGAAGGTGCGCTTGAGCAGCAGCCCGCCGACGCTCGTCGGCCCAGTGGAAAAGGTGAGCAGCGGCGCACCGTCGAGATCCTCGAGCTGGACGCTCGCCCGGGCGTGGGGGAAGAAGTTGAGCGCGAAGCGGGTGATGATCCCTTGCTCCTGCAGCGCCAGGAAGAGATCCTCGAAGCGGTCGAAGTCGCGGCGGTCGATAGCGAACAGCACCTCGTCGATCACCTGACTCTCGAGGATCTTGCCGATCTCGCTCACCCGCCCGAGAACCGGGAGGCCCGCAGGTGTCGAGCCCGGCGGCGGCAGCGGCTCGTCCTCGTCGGCGACGAAGCCGGCGACGCGATAGCCCCAGAAGCGGTGGCCGAGGATCGATGCGGCGATGGCGCGCGCGCCGGCGTTGGCTCCCACGATCAGCACCGTGCGGTAGTTGAAGCCGTGGGCGCGCGCGTAGCGCGAGCTGATCCGCAGCGCCAGCTTCTCGAACAGCAGCAGTGTCCCGGTGAGCAGGGCGAAGAGGGCGATCCAGATGCGGCTCAGGCGGTCGTCGTCGAGCAGGCGCTCGTCGAGACGGAAGGCCCAGACGATGAGCAGAAAGAGGATCGAGGCGGTGACCGTGATGCGCACGATCGCTGCCGCCTCGTCGACCACCGGTACGGTGCGGTGCGAGCGGTAGCGCCCCGACGACCAGAGCAGTGCCGACCAGAGCAGGAGCGCGAGCGGCAGGAGCGGCAGATAGCGCTCGACAGGATAGAGCGCGCCGGGGATCCAGCGCCCGCCGAGCATCGGCAGGAGCTCGCTGCGCAGGAGGTGGGCGAGCAGGAACGCCGCCGAGATCAGGGCGAGGTCGAGCAGGAAGACGAGGCTGGCGATGAGGCGGGCTTGCTGCTTGAGCATCGGAA
>JBDTQT010000222.1:0-6824 GCA_039932055.1 Thermoanaerobaculia bacterium | reverse complement strand
AGGCCCAGAGGCGCGGCCCACCCCAGTTGCAGCCAGGTTGCTCAGGCAGCGGGATGAACGCGCCGATTGGAATGCGGCTTCGCCACAGCGAGCAGGACCTCTGGATGAGCCGCCGCGACACGCAACAAAACCTTGGCCGGCCCCTCCGGCCGCCGCCGATGCTGTTCCCAATTCTGGAGCGTGTCCACGCTAATGCCCAGAAGCGCGGCAAACTTCGCCTGACTGAGCTTGAATTGCGCCCGGAGCGCCGCCACATCTGGCGCCTCGCTGGAAAGCAGATCCCGGCTATGGACCACGCGCGAAGGTTTCTGACGGCCCGCCGCGATCGCCTTCATCTGCTTCACACTCTCCACCAGTTGGTCGAACAGGTCTTTCCGCATGGCTCCAGTCCTCATCCTCGAGTTTTGCTTCATTCGTCGGACACCAACTTGCGCAGGGCCCGCGCTTGCGCTGGCGTCAAGTCGCTCCGCACATTTTTCGGGTGGCGCCCCGCCCCGTTTCCCGCGCCCGGGCAATCGCCACCGCATCTTGCGCAGCCCCCCGGATCCGGGAATCACTGGCCCCGCGTCCGGATGAAGTAACAGGTGGAGCTGCAGCGCCCGATACTCCTCGTCCGAGAGCTGCTCGACGACCTGCCTGGTGAAGACCGAAGTCTCGATCAGCTCCATTCCTGGATCATACGCCAAAGGCGTATCTACGTCCATGGCGTACATCTCGCGAGGAGCGCGCCGCGACACCCCTGGCGCCCGAGAGCTCGCCTACCAGAGGCGCTGGAGGTGTGCGTGTCGAGCAGGTATCCAGAGCTACCCTTCGCGCCGCTACCCTTCGCGATACTCATCGAAGTCCGCGAGCGCGGCTTCGAAGTCAGCACCCATCACCGCCAACCCACGCGCCGTTCCGAACCGTCGCGTCGAGAGCTCGCGCGAAATCGGCACTAGCCGCACCAGTGGCGTACTGCCGCGCGCGACCACGATCTCTTCGCCGGAGAGCGCCTCCCGAATCAGGCGCGAGAAGTGGGTCTTGGCCTCGTGGATCGTCACGATCTTCATGGCGAGAGAGTGACTTGGTTCATGGACTTGGTCAAGGCGCAGACTGAATTCTGCGCGACCGCCGGAAAGTCTCGGCTATTTCCTTCCGGCGGCGCGAACCGTCCAGAAGCGGCGGAAGAGAAATCTGATCCGCGCCAGGATCGACTCCCCCGCTCGCGGCGCCAGCGTCCGCGCCAGGAGCTCGGCCTTCGCCACCGCTTGCGGCTTGTCGGAGAGCGGTCGCTCGAGGAGGCGCGACTTGAGCGACGTCACATAGCGCGGGTCGGTCACGCCGGCGTGGAAGTGATCGAGCAGCAGACGGGCGTGCGAACGGCCCGGACCCACCTCGCAGAGCAGCGCTTCTTCCCCGGCGGCGAGCGCGGTCGCAAGATCGAGAGCCGCTGCCGCCTCCTCATAGCTCACTTCACTCTCGATCCAGGGGACGATCGCCGCCAGCGTCGCCCGCCCGCCGCTGCCGCGGAAGGCGAGGTCGACGAGGTCGCCGAAGAAGAGGAAACCCGGGAAGACCTGCGGCGCGAGGCCGTGCTGCGCGATCGCATGGACGAGGGCGTGCGCGGTCAAGAGCTCGCGGCGCGGCAGCCGCAGGTCGCCGCGCGGCCGGAAGCTCATCGCCCCCGGCGGCGGACCGAGCAGGCCCGCCGCGACCAGGCTCTCGAAGGTGGCCGATCGCTTCGCTTCGAGGCGGACGCCGGGCAGCACCCGGTGGAGCTCGACCTGGCCGCCGTCGGCGTGCCGCAGTGCTGCCGCCTGGTGCTCGTAGGCCTCGCCGGCGAGCGTGAACCCTTGGCGCAGCAGCTCCTTCTGCAGGTTCTCGAGCTTCGCCTCCGGCACCAGGAGATCGAGATCCGACGACGGCCGTCCGCCGTCCGGCGCGAAGCCGCCCAGCACCAGCGCCTGTCCCTTGAGCGGCGCGTAGGGAGTCCGCAGGTCGGCGGCAACCCCGTCGACTGCCACGAGCGCCGTGCCAAGCCGCATCTCCTGCGCGACGGCGAGCGCGCGCTGGCGTTTCATCTCCGCCGCTCCCTGCGGGCCGAGCTCGCCGGCAAGGCGCGTCTGCGGCTGCACCGAGGCGATGCGCGCGGCGACCGAGAGGCTCTGTGCCAGCGCGACCGCCGCATCGCCCTCGGTCTCGGCGAGCGCCGTGTCGCCGGTGGCGTAGGCGCGCGCCAGCACCCAGCGGAAGGCCGGCGTCACCGGCACTTCAGGAGGAGCGAAGCGAAAGGTCGGCGCGGTCATCGACAGGGGAGGACCGGGGCGGCGTCGAAGCTCGGCTCGCGATGCGTCATGATCGGCTTGTTCGAACGATGGTAACCCGAATGCCCGCACTTTCTCTCACGCCTCCAGACGAGGCGACTCCCGCTCCCGGCAGAGCTTCGGGAAGTTGGCGTCTGGCCGCGACCCTCCTCGTCGCCGCGCTCGCCGGACTCGCGCTGACGCACCACCGCGGCTGGCTCGCCGAGCAGCGCGCCCTCGCCGCGCAGGCTTCAGCCCAGGGGCTCGCCGGCCCGGAGCTCGCCGACGTCACGGCGCGCATGCGCCGCGAAGGGGACCCGACTGCCGCCCGGCTGGCGCTCGCCGCGCGCCTCTTCGATCTCGAGATCGCCAACACCCAGCCCGGCACACCGGCCTCGGCCGAACGCCTGCTCGCGACCCGCGAGCTCGCCCGCGCGGCGCTGCGCGCCGAGCCGGCGAGCTGGCAGGCGGCGATGCTCCTCGGCGCCACGGTCAGCCTCGAGCGCAGCCGCAACCGCGATCCGCGGATCTACTCGCTGGCCCGTGACTGGGAGCGCCCGCTCCTGGTCGCCGGCGAGCTCGCGCCGGCCGAGAAGCAGCCGCGACGCCTACTCGCGGCCGCTTACCTCGAAGTCTGGCCGGCGCTCACCCCAGAGAAGCGCAAGAAGGTCGAGGAGCTCCTGCGCGAGGCCTTCCTCGAACCCCAGACATTCGAGCGCCTCTTCGTGCCCTGGGTGGCCATCGCCGGCTCGCTGGAACGCGCCGCGACGCTCCTGCCCGACCAGCCGCTCACCTGGAAGCGTCTCGCCGCCACCGCCCTGGAGCGCGGATCCTGGAGCGAATACGACGCCCTGACCGCCCGCCACCGCGCCAGCCTGCGCGCCACCCTCGAGCGCGATCTCGCCCGCGCCGCGACCGCCGCCAGCGGTTCCGGCAGCGAGCTCATGCGCATGCAGGAGGCGCGCCGCTCCTACAGCGCCGTGCTCGCCGCGGCGCCGGTCGACGCCGAGTTTGCGCCGCTCGTCGAGACGGCGCTCGGCCTCCTGCCGCCCGGCCCGGCAGCCGAGGCGCAGGTCCGCGCCGCCGCCGCGTGGCTCGAGTGGGCACTGCCGCTCTGCCTGGTGCGCGACTGCCCCTTCGCGGAAGGCGCGATGAGTCGCCTCGCCTCGCTCGCCGGCTCGACGCTCGCCGGCGGCGAGGCCGCCTTCGCCGCGCTCGCCGCCGGCGACCGCGCCCGCGCCGACCTGCTCGAACGCCGTTCGGACGAGCTGTGGAGCGAGCCCTGGGCGCCGTTCCTCACTTTCAAGGCGAGACAGCTCGCGGCGCACAAGGAGATCGCCGCGGCGCGCGCGGCGCTGCTCACGGTGCATCGCGCCTTCCGCGTCCGCCTGGCTTGGCGGACGCTCGCCGAGCGCATCGGTGCTGCCGGCGTGAATCCCGGGCCAGCGCTGGCGCGCGAGAGTTGGGAGGCCGCCGACTGGTGGTTCGACAAGGGCGCCTCGCGCCTCGACCTGCTGCCGTCGCGGCGCGCCGCAGCCCTCACGCTCGAATTCGCCGAGCCGGCCCGCGCCGCGGCGCTGCTCGAAGTGCAGTGGGACGGCCGCGTCCTGCCGCCGCTCGCCGTCGCGGCGGGCGCCGCCGCCGTCCGCCTGCCGCTCGCGGTAGCGGACGAACCCCACCTGCTCGAAATCCGCGTGCGCGCCGGCGACCTCCGCCCCGCAGTTCGCGTCCGCCTCGAGTAGGTCAGAGAGGGGCTACAATCGTCACCATGGAACCGGCGAGCGTCGAGTACTGGGAGTTCGTGCAGCGCGAGCAGGAGCGCTTTCAGGCCATGGAGGTCGACGAGTCCTTGATTCTCGCCAACCTGCGCCTCGCACCGCTCGAGCGGCTCCGCCAACACAATCGTGCTCTGACGCAGCTCCTGGCGCTCCGGAATGCCCGCGAATCCGACGCCTCCCGCGAGCGCTGAGCTTCTTCACCGCCTCGTCGACCGCCGCATCGACTTCATCGTGGTGGGCGGTGTCGCTGCAGTTCTGCAGGGCGCCTCCATCCTGACGGTCGATCTCGATCTCTGCATTCCGTTCTCGACCGGGAATCTCTCTCGACTCCTGCCGCTCCTGGTCGAGCTGGACGCGCGCTTCCGAGCACATCCCGACCGACCGCGCCTCACTGCGGACGTCGAGCATTTCGCCGCGTTCCGACTCCTGCTCTTGGAGACCGTCTGCGGTCCGGTCGATTTCCTGCGCGAGATCACCGGTATCGGCGCCTTCGATGAGGTCGCACGGGCCAGCACGGAGATCGATCTCGGAGAGTTTCGCTGTCGCGTGCTGGGCCTCGAGGGTCTCATCGCCACCAAGCGTGCGGTAGGCCGCGACAAGGACCTGCGGGTTCTCGCGGAGCTCGAAGCGACCCTGCGCTTGCGCTCCGAAGGCTCGTAGACGCCGACCGGGCGGCGGAGGCATCGCCACTGGCCCCCTATTTCCACTGGGTAGCTGGCGTTCAGGGCAGGCGGCGGGCCCTGAGAATCTGCACCGGCGGTGTCAAAGCCTGCGGTGTCTGAGCGTTGAGCGCCGGCGCGGCCTGGATCTGGCGCACGATGTCCATGCCGCGCACCACCTGGCCGAACGCCGCGAAGCCCTGGCCGTCGGGGTTCCTGGCGCCGCCGAAGTCGAGCAGCGGCTGATCGCCGATGCAGACGAAGAAGTCGGCGGTCGCCGTGTCGGCCTCACCGCGCGCCATCGACAGCGTTCCATCGAGGTGGCGCAGGCCGGTGTCACGAGTGCGCTCGAGGGCGATCGGCGGGAAGTCGTCCTGCTCGCGTCGCGGATCCTCCCCACCCTGGATCACCGCGATCGCCACATCCTTGCGCGTCTCCGTGTCGGGGCGCACCGTGCGATGGAAACGCCCGCCGTCGTAGCGTCCGGCATCGACATAGCGCAGGAAGTTCGCCGCCGTCGCTGGCGCGTGCTCGAGGTCGATCGCGAGATCGATCTCGCCCAACTCTGTCGTCAGGCGCACGATCACCGGCGAGGTAGCGACGGGCGCGACGGGAGCGACCGGAGCGATCGAAGCGATCGAAGCGATCGAAGCGATCGAAGCGATCGGCGGCAGCTCGGCGAGCGCTGGGCGCGGCTCGAGCACGAGCGCCGGCAACGGCGACGTTCGCTCTGCCGATGGCCGCAGATCGACCCGCAGCGGCGAATCCGCCGTCGCCCATTGACCCTTCAACATGTTGGTCGGCTCGCCGCCCGCGAACCCGAGATAGCTGTACTTGCCGTAGTGCGGGAGCTTGCGGCTGAGCCCGGGCAACGCCGCGAGGAGGGCCGGATCGACAGTGATCCAGCCGATCGCGCGCTCGGCACTGCCGGGATGCCGCACGACCGCGACGGTGGTGTGACCGGCGAAGGTGACCCGCTCACCGTCGAACCCGAGCTCCGCCGCGTCCACCGTGAGACCGGCGACCTTGGCGCTCTCGCCGGGCCCACCGAAATAGCGCGGTGCCAGGCGATTTTCCCGGCCGAGGAGCCAGACCGCGCGATCCGCCGGCAGCTCCGCAACCTCGGCGTCGGACGCGATCTCGATGCTGTGCGCCTCGCTGCGCCACGACTCGAGAAGCGCGCGCCAGGCCGCGGCCGCCTCCGGCGACGCCTGCGCGGCGATGACCGCCAGCAGGCGCGGCTCACCGAAGATCTGCCCGATCGAGGCGGGAATCTCGCGCGGGTCGAGGCGCCGGAAGAGATCGAAGGCGGGGTCGACCTGGAGCAGAACGGGGCGCGACGGCACGCGGATCGCGAACGGCGCCGCAGCCTTCTCGAGGCGGATGTTCTCGCGCACCGGCGCACCTTCGGTCTGAAGGGCGACCGGCACGTCGAGCGCGAACGGCTCGCCCGCCTGCAGCTGACGCAGGACGCCGCGGACTTCGAAACCGCCGTCGACGGTGACGATCTCCGCATCCTCCACCGCCAGCTCTGCCGCACCGGGCCGTTCGACCCAGTCGTGGAAGAAGCGGCCGAGGTCGATGCCGCCGTCGCCGCCGATCACGCTCGCCAGCGAACGCCGCAGGTCGGCGAACGACGCCGTCCGTCCGCGCTCCTCGCGATAGAAGCGCGCCGCCCAGTCGCGGAAGCGGTCGTCGCCCATCCGCCGGCGCAGCATGTGGAAACCCATCAGCGTCTTGCCGTAGCCGATCGCTTCGGTTGCGGCGCTGTGCCGCGAACGGAACTCGGTGAGCGGGAAGTCGCGACCATCGCTCAGGTGGCGCACATAGCTCCGGTAGTCCTGCAGGCGGTCGCGGCGGTAGGCCGCGCCCTGCCCGCGCTGCTCCGCCATCAGATGGTCGGCCATGTAGGCCGTCAGGCCCTCGCACCAGTTGCCGCTCGCGTAGTCGACGAAGACCGAGTTGCCCCACCAGTTGTGCAGGATCTCGTGCGGGTAGGAGGTGGTCACGATGAACGGCATGCGGATCACCTGCGGCCCGAGCAGGGTGAACGAGGCCATGCCGAAGCCGGTCTCCCAGAAGTTCTCGACCAGCGCGAACTTGCC
>JBDTQT010000221.1:0-6843 GCA_039932055.1 Thermoanaerobaculia bacterium | reverse complement strand
TCGACGCGATTCCGGCGACGCTGCCGGCGCTGGGCGGTGTCGACAGCGGCGAGAATCCCGAGCACGACCGCCGCGACCGCCTGCGCGACCGGCTGGTCGGCTTCGGCTACGCCGAGGCGATCCACTACGCCTTTGGCGCGCGCCGGAGCGATAGCGACTTTCCTCGCCTGGTCGGCGAGGGCGAGCCGATCGCGCTCGCCAATCCCCTGTCCGAGCTCTACGCCGTGATGCGGCGTTCGCTGGTGCCGAACCTCGTCGCGGCGGCCGAATTCAACGCCAATCGCGGAGCGCGCGGCGTGCGGCTCTGCGAATCGGGACATCTGTTCCCCGGCGGGGCGGCGCCGGAGATCGAAGCCCTGGCGCTGGTCACCGGCGGCAGTGGCGGCAGCGATGGCGGTCCGTGGGACCGCCGTGCCGAAAGCGACCTGCTCGGGCTCAAGGGCGAGATCGAGGCGCTCTTCGCCGAGGTCGGTGTCGCGCCAGAGGCTGTTCCGGCCGATCTCCCCGGAGTCGTCCCCGGAACCGGCGCGCTGTGGAGCCTCGGCGGCGAGACGATCGGCTGGTTCGGGCGCCTGCGGGCGTTCGAGGCGGCCTTTCCGCTCTTCGCGGGGGAGCTGCTCCTCGGCCGGCTGCCGTCGGTTCCCGCACGCATCCGGGTGGAGCCGCCGTCCCGATTCCCGGGCATCGACGCCGATTTCACGCTGACCCACTCGCTCGACCTGCCGTGGCGCGATCTCGCCGCGGCGATCGTCGAAGCGCACGTCGAGGATCTCTTCCGCTTCAGTCTCAAGGATCGCTATCAGGGCGCCGGCATCCCGGCGGGCGCCGTCGCTACGACGATCACGTTCCACTACAACGCTCCCGAGCGCTCGTTGACGCAGGAGGAGGTCAACAGCAGGCATCAGGCGGTGGCGGGGGAGCTGGAGCGGCGGTTCGGCGTCGCCCGCGGCGGTGGCGCCGCAACCGGTGACCCGACCGGCGCGGAGGAGAAGCGATGACTCGCGACTTCATGGCCGACCTCGAAGCGAAGGTGAACGCAGCCGCAGCGCGGATCGAGGATCTCCAGCGCGAGAATCTCCGCCTGGAACAGGAGCTCGCCCAGAACCCGCTGCGCGGCAGCGCGCTGCCGCCGCCACCGCCCCCGCCGCCGCCCGCGGCGGCCGCCGCGGCGCGAGCCGAGAAGGTCGACCGGGCGGAGAAGGCCTGGACGAAGGAGCGCGACGAGATCCGCCGTCGCCTCGAAGCGCTGATCGCCCGCCTCGAGGCGCTGCTTACCTAGTCCTCGACGCACTCCCGCTTGCGCCGGGACGAAGGCGGAGCTTGCCGGCCCAGCGCACCCACCCGATGGGGCGGCGACCTTCCACCTCCCTTTGGGTGTTTCATGGTTGTTTCGTGGTTGAAACGCTTCGTCACGGAGCCGATGCCATGACGATCCTTTCGCGACGACGTTTCCTGCAGATCGGTGCCGGGGCTGCGGGCGCGGGCGCGGCAGCGGCCTTCACCCCCGGAACGCCGGCCTGGGCCGAGTTCTTCGGTGGTGCGCAGCCGGGCGACCGGATCGAAACGGTCCCCACCTACTGCGACCTCTGTTTCTGGAAGTGCGCCGCGATCGCCACCAAGAAGAACGGTCGGCTGTGGAAGATCGAGGGCAACCCGGCTGATCCGCTGTCGCGCGGCCGCCTCTGCCCGCGCGGCACCGGCGGCGTCGGCACCTACTACGACACCGACCGCCTGCGCGCGCCGCTGCTGCGGCGCAAGAACCGCGGCGAGGACGAATGGGTCGAGGTGACCTGGGACGAGGCGCTCAACTTCATCGCCGAGAAGCTCGCCAAGATCAAGGCGGAGCATGGCCCGGAAGCGGTCGCCTTCTTCAGCCACGGCATCGGCGGCAACTTCCTCAAGCACACCTTCAAGGCGTTCGGCACTCCGAACCTGGTCGCGCCCTCTTACGCGCAATGCCGCGGACCCCGCGATGTCGGCTTCCAACTGACGTTCGGCGAAGAAGTGGCCACGCCGGAGAGGACCGACATCGCCAAGGCCCGCTGCCTCGTCCTCATCGGTTCGCACCTCGGCGAGAACATGCACAACAGCCAGGTGCAGGAGTTCGCCGAGGCGATCGGTGCGGGCGCCACGGTGATCGTCGCCGACCCGCGCTTCTCGGTCGCGGCGGGCAAGGCGAAGCACTACCTGCCGGTCAAGCCGGGCACCGATATCGCGCTGCTCCTCGCCTGGATGAACGTGCTGGTCGCCGAGAACCTCTACGATCGCGAGTTCGTCGAGGCCCACGGCTTCGGCTTCGAGGCCTTTGCCGCCGAGATCGCCGCCTGTACGCCGGAGTGGGCCTACCCGATCACCACGATCGAACCGGAGACGATCCGCGAGACCGCGCGCGAGATGGCGCGCCACCGTCCCGCGACGCTGGTGCATCCCGGGCGCCATGTCACCTGGTACGGCGACGACGCCCAGCGTAGCCGCGCCATCGCCCTGGTGAATGCCCTGCTCGGCAACTGGGGGCGCGAGGGGGGCTTCTATTACCCGGCCTCCTTCGCGCTGGCGAAGTACCCCTACCCTCCCTACCCGCACAGCGAGCGCGGTGCGGTCGACAATCCAGACGCGAAGTACCCCTTCGCCGATCTCGGCCTGACCAACGGCATCCGTGCCGCGACGCTCTCCGGCAAGCCCTACCCGATCAAGGGTTGGTTCGTCTACGCGACGAATCTGCTGCAGGCGCTGCCCAATCAGGAGGAGACGATCCGCGCCATCCAGGCGCTCGACCTCATGGTCGTCGTCGACGTCGTGCCGTCGGAGATCGCCGGCTGGGCCGACGTCGTCCTGCCGGAAGCGGTCTACCTCGAGCGCTACGACGACTTCAACACCGAGGCGTTCCGCGAGCCGTTCGTCTCGCTGCGCCAGCCGGTGGTCGAGGCGCCGGACGACCAGCGCCCCAACTGGTGGATCGCCCGCGAACTGGCGGGGAAGCTCGGGCTCGGTGCTTACTACCCCTGGAAGAACATCGAGGAGTATCTCGAGGTGCGTCTCGCGGGTAGCGGAAGCACGCTCGCCGAGATGAAGCAGAAGGGCGTCGTGGTCGGCCCGCATCGCCCGATCAACGTCGAAGAAGGGCACGCGCTGGCTTTCCCGACGCCCTCGGGGAAGGTCGAGTTCTGGTCGACGCAACTGGCCGAGAAGGGCTTCGACGCGGTGCCGAAGTACACGCCGCACGCGGAGCCGCCGGCCGGGTACTTCCGCCTGCTCTTCGGCCGTGCGCCGGTGCACACCTTTTCCCGCACCCAGACGAATCCCCTGTTGCACGAGGCGATGCCGGAGAACGAGGTCTGGATCCACGCCGACGTCGCACGCCGCTGGGGGCTCGACAACGGGCAGCGCGTTCGGCTGGTGAACCAGGACGGGGTCGTATCGCTGCCGATCAAGGTCAAGGCGACCGAGCGCATCCGCACCGACTGCGTCTTTCTCGTCCACGGCTTCGGTCATACCGCCAGGGGATTGAAGCGGGCTGTGGGCAAGGGGGCCTCGGACGCGCAGTTGGTCACCCGCTACGCGGTCGATCCACTGATGGGCGGCACCGGCATGAACGTCAACTTCGTCACTTTCCAGCCGGCGACCGGCGCGGAGGCCTGAGATGGCGCGCTTCGGCATGGTGATCGATACGCGCCGCTGCGTCGGCTGCATGGACTGCGTTGTCGCCTGCAAGACCGAGAATCAGGTGCCCGAGGGGTTCAATCGCGACTGGATCGCGACCGAAGTGCGTGGCAAGTTCCCAACCCTTTCGATGGAGATCCGCACCGAGCGCTGTAACCACTGCGACAACCCGCCCTGCGTCACCTGTTGCCCGACCGGCGCGTCGCACGTCGAGGAGTTCGGCAAGATCGTCCTCGTCGATCACGACCTGTGCATCGGTTGCAAGGCCTGTCTCGCCTCCTGCCCTTACGACGCACGTTTCATCCACCCCGAGGGCTACGCCGACAAGTGCACCTTCTGCATCCACCGGGTGAAGGAGGGGAAGGATCCGGCCTGTGTGGCGGTCTGTCCGACTCGATGCATGCACTTCGGGGACCTCGATGACCCCAACTCCGAAGTCTCGCGGCTGCTCGTCTCGCGCGCGCATCACGCGCTCATCCCCGAGGCCGGCACCTCGCCGCGCATCTTCTACCTGACTGCCTGACGGAGAACGACGTGATCGAGCTCACCACGACGCGCGCCAATCACCTGGTCGATCCCGGTCTGCACGTCTGGGCCTGGCAGATTCCGCTCTACCTCTTCCTCGGCGGTCTGGTCGCCGGGATGATGATCATCTCGGGCTACTTCCTGTTCTCCGGCCGCTGGCGCAACACCCGTTCCGCCTGCTTCGTGCTGCCGTCCTTGAGCCTCGGGCTGCTTTCGCTCGGCATGCTCGCCCTCTTCCTCGACCTCGAGCACAAGCTCTACGTCTGGCGGCTCTACACCACCTTCGAATGGACCTCGCCGATGTCCTGGGGAGCCTGGATTCTGGTGCTGGTCTATCCAGCGCTGGTCGCGAATCTCCTGCTGCGGGTGCCCGGGCCGCTGCGCGCCCGGGTACCGGCACTCGGAGAGCTCTCCGATCGCCTGGTGGCGCGGCCGGACTGGCTGCGCTGGATCGGCGCATTGAACATGATCTGGGGCGGCCTCCTGGGGATCTACACCGGCGTGCTGCTTTCGGCGCTCGGCGCCAGACCGCTCTGGAATAGCGCGCTCCTCGGCCCGCTCTTTCTCGTCTCCGGGCTTTCGGCCGCCGCCGCCTTCGTCCACCTGATCGCTCCCGACGTTCGCGAGCGCGAACTCCTGGCCAAGGCGGACAACGGCTTCCTGATCGCCGAATTGGTGTTCATCACCCTTTTCCTGATCGGTCTCATCTCTTCGACCGAGGCGCAATCCAAAGCCGCCGGGCTCATCCTCGGCGGGCCGTTCAGCGCGTTTTTCTGGGTCGGCGTGATCGGCCTCGGGATCGTCCTGCCGCTCACGATCCAGCTGCTCGCCGTGCAGCACCGCGTCGCGCACACGCCGGTCGCCCCGCTGCTGGTGATCGCCGGCGGCCTCGCGCTCCGTTTCGTCATCGTGCAGGCGGGCCAGGTCAGTCACTGGGCCCGCGTTCCAGGTCTCTGAGCTTCGACTCCGATCATGGAGGTGGACCGCATGTCCTCCGATTCGCATTCTGTGGAACGCTCCCCGGCGCCCTACATGAACCCCTACCTCGCCGGGATCGGTCTCGGCCTCGTCCTGCTCGCCTCGTTCGTGGTGATGGGGCGCGGTCTCGGAGCGTCGGGCGCCTTTTCTTCCGTTTGCGCCGTGGCGGTCGACGCGGTGGCGCCGGCGCATGCCCAGGGCAACAGCTTCTGGCGCGAGTACCTGGCGAGCGGCGTCGGTCATCCGCTCAAGGAGTTTCTGGTCTTCGAGGTCCTCGGCGTCCTGGTAGGTGGCTTCTTCTCCGGTCTCCTCGCCGGGCGGGTTCGGCGGACGGTCGAAAAAGGCCCGCGCATCTCGATTCGCGGGCGGTTCGCCTGGGCCTTCGTCGGTGGCATCCTGATGGGGATCGGCGCCAAGCTCGCTCGCGGCTGCACGAGCGGCCAGGCCCTGTCAGGCGGCGCGGTGCTTTCGGCGGGCGGCTGGGCCTTCATGATGATGGTCTTTGCCGGCGGCTACGGCGCCGCCTGGCTGATGAGGAGGCAGTGGCAATGAACGCCCCGTTCTTCAAGTTCGGCCTGTTCGGCGACGAGGTCTCGCTGATCGTCGCCTGCGCGATCGGCATCGGCTTCGGCTTCTTTCTCGAACAGGCCGGTTTCGGCTCGGCGAGGAAGCTTACCGACCAGTTCTATTTCAAGGACATGGCGGTTTTCCGGGTGATGTTCACCGCCATCGTCACCGCGATGCTCGGGCTGTTTTACCTCGGAGCCGTGGGCTGGGTCGACCTCTCGCTGGTCTACGTCACGCCCACATATCTCTGGCCGCAGATCGTCGGCGGGCTGCTTCTGGGCGTCGGCTTCATCGTCGGCGGCTACTGCCCGGGAACCTCCGTGGTCGCGATGTCCACTGGCAAGGTCGACGCCGTAGTCAATATCGTCGGGATTTTCGTCGGGGTCCTGGTCATCGGCGAGGCCTGGCCGGCGATCGAGGGCTTCGCCAACTCGTCCGCGCTCGGACGCCTCACGCTGCCCGAGGTTTTCCATCTGCCGATGGGCCTGGTCGTCTTCCTGGTCGTACTCATGGCCGTCGGCGGCTTCTGGGGCGCGGGGGTGCTCGAACGCCGCTTCGCAGATCGCCCGGCGAAGGAGGACCAGTGAGCTTCCTGCAACTCGCCAGGCTTTCGGGCAATCAGAAGCTGGCGCTCGTTGCGATTGCGCTCGGTCTGGGAGCGCTGGCGCTCGGCTCCCCGAGGTCCGGCAGGGTGACGATCGACGAGCGCGAACTGGCGGCGATCGTCGAAGGAGAAGTCGACCACGTCACTCCCGACGAGCTCGCCGACTGGATCGTCGCCGGGAAGCAGGACTTCCGGCTGATCGACCTGCGCAGTGTCGCCGAGTACGCCGAGTACCACATCCCGCAGGCGGAGAATCTCGCGATCACGGCGCTCGCCGACAGTGATCTCGCGCGCAACGAGAAGATCGTCCTCTACTCCGCCGAAGGGATCCACTCGGCGCAGGCCTGGTTTCTGCTCAGGGCGAAGAAGTTCCCGGCGGCCTACATTCTGCTCGGCGGTCTCAAACAGTGGACCGAACAGGTGGTCTTCCCGGAGACGCCGGCGGAAAGCGCGACCCCGGCCGAGCGTATCGATTTCGCGCGCTCGGCGGAGCGCGCCCGCTTCTTCGG
>JBDTQT010000220.1:0-6877 GCA_039932055.1 Thermoanaerobaculia bacterium | reverse complement strand
GCGCTGGTCGAGGGCTTCATGAGCCAGCAGCCGGTGGCCTACATCCTGTTCGGCGCCGGTGCCATGGTCGCGGTACTGATGGAGATGCTCGGGGTGCCGGCGCTGATCTTCGCGCTCGGCATGTATCTGCCGCTCGAGCTCAACACGCCCGCGCTGGTCGGCGGATTCCTTGCTCATCTCGTCGCCAGGCGCTCGCAAAAGGCGAGCGGCGAGCGCGGTCAGTCGATGCGCGAGCGCGGTGTGGTGATCGCTTCCGGTCTGATGGCGGGCGGTGCCCTGGGCGGAGTCCTCGGCGCGTCGCTCCGGCTGATTCCGAACTTCAGCGAGGAGTGGGTCAAGACGCCGTTCTACGACAACCCGGCGGCCTCGCAGATCGTCTCGGCCGTCCTCTTCCTCGCGCTCTGCATCTACGTCTGGCGCGGCGCGGTGAATGAGGGCAAGAGGGGGGCGGAGGCGTGAGTCCGCGCCTCGACCGCCTCGATCGCGCAATCGCCGAGGCGATTCTCGGCGTCGACACGCTGTTTGGCGGCGACGTCACCAACCCCTCGGGCACCGGACGGTTCATCGCCGACGCCTGGTTCTCGGACGAGCCGCTGCCGGCGGCGTTCGCACACCCAACTGCCGCCAGGATCCGGGCCAGCGGGGGCGTGTCGGTCCCGGCGCCAGACCGGGCGGCGATCGCCGGCTATCTCGCCGCGGTAGATATCCCGGCGGCGATCGCCACCATCGACGCCGAAGCGCGCTCGCTCGGCGGCCCGCGCGGTCGCTACCTCGAGGGGCTCGCCCTCTCCTGCGGCGTCATGTGGGAACTGGCACAGGAGCTTCTCGGACAGGGCGAGCCGGTGCCCTACGCCCGCGCCGTCGAGGCGTCGTGTGGCGTGGCGCCTTCACCCTCCGATCCGCGGGCGAAACTCGATCGGGTGGCGGCATTGCTGGAGGCCACCGGCTATAGTGGGGACCTGCAAGGCGCAGTCGCGAGCTGGCGGCGCGACCGCTTGGTGCCGCGCAAGGCGATTCCGGCTTTGGGCCGTGCCTTCATCGCCGAGATCGACGCGGCGACGGCGGTGCACCTGCTGCCGCATCTGCCACCGGCGCTGCGAGCCGTGCCGCGCGCCAACGTCGCCTTCCTGCCGATCGAGAACGCCTGGTTTTCGGGCTCGATGAACTACCTCGGGCGCGCCCGCCGGAGCGACGGCAGCCCGGAGTACGAAGCGACCTACGAGCTCAACGCCAGCCTCGAGATCTCGGTGCCGGAGTTCGTCCAGCTGGTGGCGCACGAAGTCGTGCCGGGACACGTCACGACCTTCGCCTACCTGCAGTATCTCTACTGGACGGGCGCCGTCGGTTTCGAGGCCTCGGTGCCGACGATGAACACCCGCGCCGCGACGCTGTCGGAGGGGATCGCCAACAACGCCATTCTGATCGCCCGCGGGGTCACCGAGATCTCCGACCTGCACGATCCCGATCTCGAGCTCGGGCTGCTGCTCGCGCTGCTGCAGGACGACGCCAAGAACCATGCGTCCTGGCTGACCTGGCAGGAAGGCTGGCCGCAAGCGGATGTCGCAGCGCTCCTGCCGCGCGACTTCCTGGTCTCCGCCGAGCGTGCCGACAAGCTCTCCGGCGCCTGGGGGCGCCATCCGCTGCTCGGCCGCATGTACCTGCCTTGCTACCGCGCCGGCACGGAAAAAATCGCCGAGCTCCGCCGCCACCACCCGCCCGGGAAGTTCCTCCCCGCGGTCTACAGTGTCCACGGTCTGGTCGACATCGTGACGATCGACGAGGTCCTCGGCGCAGGAAGCCGCCTGACCGGGTAGGGGGTGCCTCCCTGAATTCGTAGCGCGCCAGGCTCGCACACTCTGTAGGTTCAGTGACATATTTGTCACTCTGAACCGGCCGGTCAGGCCGAAAGACGCAGGATCTAGATGCATCCGAGGAGGCAGGAATGGAACATTCAATGCAAAAGACGAGACTCAGCGGGCCGGGGCTCCGTACCCTGGTCGCGATCGTCATCGCGATTGCGGCCGTGGGCGCTGGGCCGTTGGCGGCGATCGGAGGAGAGAATGGCGACTTCACCTGGGCCTGGGACAACTCTCTCTCCTACGGCCTGCTCTGGCGGATCAGCAACCCCGACAAGGAGCTCATCGGTCTCGCGGCCGGTGGCACCGCCTACTCGGTGAACGGCGACGACGGCAACCAGAACTACGGCAAGGGAATCGCCAGCAACGCCATCAAGTGGAACAGCGAGCTCCAACTCGGCTACAAGAACTTCGGTGCGTTCGTGCGCGCCTTCGCTTTTTACGACTACGAGAACAAGGAGAAGGGCCGCGAGCGGACGCCGCTCTCCGGCGAGGCGCTGGATCGTGTCGGCAGCCGGGCCGAGATCCGTGACGCGTTCGTCTGGGCGAAGTTCCACCTCGGCAAACAGCCGGGGGAGGTCCGCCTCGGCCGACAGGTGCTCAACTGGGGCGAGAGCACCTTCATCCAGGGCGGCATCAACGCCATCAACCCGCTCGACGTCTCTGCCTTGCGTGTCCCCGGCGCCGAGCTGCGCGACGCGCTGCTGCCGGTCGGAGCCGCCCTGTTCAGCATCAAGCCGTCGGAGAACACCGCGCTCGAGGTCTACTACCAGTACGACTGGCAGGAGACCCAGATCGATCCGGTCGGCAGCTACTTCTCGACCACGGATCTCGCCGGCGGCGGGGCGACCAAGGTGATGCTCGGCTTCGGCTCGGCGCCGGACACGATTCCGGTCGGATTCCGTATTCCGGGCAACCCGGTGGGAGCGGTCGTGCCGCGCGGCGCGACCCGCGACGCCGACGAGGGCAATCAGTACGGTGCCGCCTTCCGCCTGTTCTCGCCGGCGCTCGGAGGCACTGACTTCGGCTTCTATTACCTCAAGTACAACAGCCGTCTGCCGGTGATCATGGCGCACACCGGTACCGCTGCGGGTCTGCTGGTGAACGGCAACTACGCCAACTCCGCCTACTACTTCCTCGAGTACCCGGAAGACATCGACCTCTACGGTGTGTCGTTCAACAGCCAGCTCGGCGGCTCGGGCATCGCGCTGCAGGGCGAAATCTCGCACCGTGTCGGCGTCCCGCTTCAGGTCGACGACGTCGAGCTGCTGTTTGCTGCCCTGTCGCCGCTGCGTCTGCTGCCGCCGATTCCGCAGCTCGCGCCGGTGCGCGCTCTGGGCAACCTGGTCGCCGGCAACAATCAGCTGGGAGCCTACGGCTTCAACGAAGACATCCAGGGCTACCGTCGCTTCGACACCTCGCAGATACAGATGACCGCTACCAAGGTGTTCAGCCAGATGCTGGGTGCGGATCAGTTCATACTCGTCGCCGAGGCCGGTTACAGCATGGTGCACGATTTCCCGAAGCAGAGCGAGCTCCGTCTCGAGGGCCCCGGCACCTACACCAGCGGCAATCCGATCTTCACCGCCGCCCGGGTTCAGCCGGCGACCGAGTCGAGGTCGGCCTTCCCGACCAGCAGCGCCTGGGGCTACGTCCTGGCCGGCCGCCTCGAGTACAACAACGCTCTCGGACCGGTGAACCTCGTGCCGCGCTTCTCCTGGTCGCAGGATGTCAGCGGCATCTCGCCGGGCCCCGGCGGGTCCTTCCTCGAAGGCCGCGAGGCGCTGACCGTCGGACTCGGCTTCAACTACCAGATCAGCTGGGAGTGGGATCTCTCCTACACCTCGTTCTTCGGTGCCGGTCGCTACAATCTGATCAATGACCGCGACTTCCTCGCGGCCAACATCAAGTATTCGTTCTAGGGCGGAGGCGTCATGCGAAGCCACACATCGAAAGTCTTTCTTGGCATTGTCGGCACGATCGGTGCCGTCGGCGCCCTGACCGCTGCCATGCTTTTCGCGGCAACGCCGCCGCAGGACATCGCGCGCCTCGGCGCCGACCTGACGCCGCTCGGCGGCGAGAAGGCCGGGAACGCCGACGGCAGCATCCCCGCCTGGGACGGCGGATTGACCCAGCCGCCAGCCGGCTACCTCGCCGGCAAGCACTACGTCGATCCGTTCGCCGCTGAGAAACCGGTCGTGACGATCACCGGCGCGAACATGGCGCAGTACGCCGGCAAGCTCTCGCCCGGGCACCAGGCGATGCTCAAGGCGTACCCGACGTTCAAGATGAACGTCTATCCGAGTCACCGTACGGCGGCGGCGCCGCAGCGCATCTACGACGCCACCAAGAAGACCGCGGCGACGGCGACCCTGGCCGAGGGTGGCAACGGGGTCGACAATGCGCTCGGCGGCATTCCGTTCCCGCTGCCCAAGAGCGGCGTCGAAGTCATCTGGAACCACATGCTGCGGTTCCGCGGTGAAATCGCCGGGCGGTGGGTGGCGCAGGCCGCGCCGACCCGCGGCGGGCAGTACACCCTGGTGAAGTTCGAAGAGGAGACGATGTTCCTCTACCACCTGCCCAACATGGCGGCAGACGCGCTGCGCAATCGCATCCTGCTCTTCAAGCAGGCGGTGACCGAGCCGGCGCGGCTGGCGGGCGGCATTCTCCTCGTGCACGAGACGATGAACCAGGTCAAGCAGCCGCGCGACGCCTGGCTCTACAACCCCGGCCAGCGCCGCGTGCGCCGTGCGCCGCAGGTGGCGTACGACAACCCCGGCACGGCCTCGGACAACATGCGAACCAGCGATCAGCTCGACATGTTCAACGGTGCGCCGGACAAGTACGACTGGAAACTGGTCGGTAAGCAGGAGATCTACGTTCCCTACAACAGCTACCGGTTGCAGGATCCGAAGGTCAAGTACAAGGACATCCTGACTCCGTTGCACATGAACTCCGACTACCTGCGCTACGAGCTGCACCGCGTCTGGGTCGTGGATGCGACGCTCAAGCCGAACGAACGCCACATCTACAAGCGCCGCACTTTCTATGTCGACGAAGACAGCTGGCAGATTCTCCTGGTCGACAACTACGACAACCGCGATCAGCTCTGGCGGGTTTCCGAAGGGCATGCGATGAACTTCTACGATGTGCCGACGGTCTGGACGGCTGTCGAGTCGCATACCGACCTTCAGGCGGGCCGCTACCTGGTGATGGGTCTGTTCGGCGAGAGCACACCACACGACTTCCACTTGAAGCGCACCGAGGCCGACTTCACTCCCGATGCTCTGCGTCGCGAGGGGGTGCGGTGATTTTCGCCCGGCGCCACCTCCCTCGGCGCCGGTTCGCCGGAGCGGCCTCCTGCGCCGCTCCGGCGCTTTTCGTTCTGGCCCTCCTCATCCCGCCGGGGGCAGGAAAGCTCTGCGCCCAGGAGCCTGCGGCGGCTGTTGCCGCCCCCGAGCCGGCGATCCTCGCCCGCCTTGCCCCACGCTCCCTGCTCCTCGATGCCGTCGAGCGCGGATCGCTCTGGGTGGCGGTCGGGGAGCGCGGGCACATTCTGACCTCGAACGATCGTGGCGCGACCTGGAAGCAGTCGCCCGTGCCGACCCGCGTCATGCTCACCGCCGTCTGGATGCACGACGAGCGGCTCGGCTGGGCGGTCGGCCACGACGAGACGATTCTACGAACGAAAGACGGCGGCGCGATCTGGGAGTCGGTCTACTCGGCGCCTGACGCCGAGCGCCCGCTCCTCGACGTCTGGTTCCGCGACGCCGAGAACGGCTTCGCCATCGGCGCCTACGGCGCCTTCCTGGTGACAACCGACGGCGGAACGACCTGGAACGAACACCCGATCTCCGCGGACGACTTTCATCTCAACGCGATCTCCGCGGCCGCCGATGGCACGCTGTTCATCGCCGCCGAGGCCGGTCACCTCTACCGCTCCGACGACCGCGGCGCGACCTGGAAGGCTCTCCCGGCGCCCTATGACGGCTCCTTCTTCGGCTGCCTGCCGCTCTCCGACGGCAGTGTTCTGGCCTTCGGCCTGCGCGGCGAGCTCTTCCGCTCCGCGGATCACGGGGACAGCTGGACCAAGATCACGAGTGGCACCGAAGCGACGCTCATGGCGGGTCTCGAGCTCGGCGGAGGACGAGTCGTGATCGCGGGTCTCGCCGGCGCCCTGCTCACCAGCGACGACCTCGGGCGGAGCTTCCGCTCGGCGCCTCAGAGCGACCGCAAGGGTAACGTCGCCCTGCTTGGCGATGCCTCCCGTTTGATCCTCTTCGGCGAAGGTGGCGCCCGTCTCCTGGAGACCCCCAAATGAGCACCGACTCGCACGATCGCCCGGTCTCAGACGGCGGGACCCCTCCGGATGCACGCTGGGTCCTCGGGCTCGAACGTCTGATTTTCGGCAACCGACGCGCCGTGATCGCGATCTTCCTTCTGGCGACGGTATTCATGGCCTGGTCGGCGTCGCGGCTGCGGATCGACGCCGGCTTCACCAAGCTTTTGCCGACGAAGCACCCGTACATGCAGACCTACCTCGAGTACGCGCAGGAGTTCGGCGGCGCGAACCGGGTGCTGGTGGCTTTGGTGGCGAAGAACGGCGACATGTTCACGCCAGAGTTCTTCGACGCGCTCAAGGAGGCGACCGACGAGATCTTCTTTCTGCCCGGCGTCGACCGTGGCCGCGTCCAATCACTGTTCACCCCGAACGTCCGCTACACCGAGGTGGTCGAGGACGGCATCGCCGCCGGCAACGTCATCCCCGATGACTTCTCGAACACTCCCGACGGGCTCGAGGTCGTGCGGCGCAACATCCTGAAGGCGGGCATCGTCGGCCGGCTGGTCGCCAACGACTTCAGCGGTGCGATCATCAGCGCCGAGCTGCTCGAAGTCGACCCGACGACCGGCACGAAGCTCGACGTGCTCAAAGTCTCGCAGTTGCTCGAAGAAAAAGTCAGGCGCCGCTTCGACGCCGAGTTCGTCCCCGGCTCGCCGGTGACCGTGCACATCCTCGGCTT
>JBDTQT010000219.1:0-6943 GCA_039932055.1 Thermoanaerobaculia bacterium | reverse complement strand
CGGTCCCCGCGACGTAGCGCGCGTAAGGGTAGCGCCAGCAGAGCACGAGGAGCGCCGCGAACGCGACGCCGGCAAGCACCGCCAGGGGCTGCGCACCGCTGCCCGCGGCCGCGTCCGAACGCTTGCGACGGCGCGCGAGGCGCAGGGCCACGAAGAGCGCCCCCGCGAGACCGAGCGGGACCAGCAGGATCGCGGCGAGCATCCCGCGCTCCCGCGTGCTCCCTTCGTCGACAACCTGGCGCAGGCTGCCGAAAACAAACCAGAGATCCGCGAAACGCAAATGCGCCCCGGTCATCGCGAACTTGAGCAGCGACAGCCCGAGTGCCGAGTAGAAGAGACCGAGACCCAGAGCAACAAGCGCGTCGAAGCCGCGCGCCCAACGGTGCGAGAAGAGGAGGCGACCCATCAGGACGGTCGCGAGCCCGATGAACGCGCCGTGCGCGAGGCCGAGAAAGAGCGTCAGAAAGGCGAGGACGAGATAGGCGCCGAGGGTCGGGGGCGGCGGCGTGAACCGGAAGCCGCAGGCGGCGAAGAGAACCGTCGCGTAGATCAGGCCCGCGCCGAAAAAGACCGGCAGCGGAGGGGTGTAGGAGCATGCCGTGTGATGTCGTTGCATTGCTCTCCCGAACGCCCCGTCTCAGTGGAGGGCCGGCCAAGTTGCCGCCGGGGAAGGTCCCGCCTCGCTCGGGGAGAGGCCGTCCGCAATCGGGCCCCTTGCCACAGCGGGCTCGGACGGTCCGCGACAGTGCACTCTTCCAAGTCTATCGATTCGAGTCGCGGCTGCGCCGGCGGTCTCGATGGCTATTCGACCCACAGGCGAGTCGCGGACTCGGGCGACCGTCAGGCGCCCCGTCCAGAACCTCGGCCTGCGCGCGCGCTCTGGGCTACAATCTGCGGATGCTCTCCCAGGAGCAGGATGCAGGAATTTCACCGGCGAGGCCTGCCGACCCGCTGTTGTCGATCGTTCTGCCGGTATTCAACGAGGAGGCGGTTCTCGGCGAACTGAGAGAGCGGCTGCTGGCCGTTCTTCCCGCGCTCGGCTTGCGCTGGGAGGTCATCTTCGTCGACGACGGCAGCTCCGACCGGTCGTTGGAGATGCTCCGCCAGTTTCATCTTGCAGAGCCCCGTTTCAAGGTGCTCTCGTTCACGCGAAACTTCGGCCACCAGGTCGCGCTGACTGCCGGCCTGATGCGCTGTGCAGGGGACGTCGTCGTCATCCTGGACGCCGATCTGCAGGACCCGCCCGATTTGTTGAGTGATTTCCTGAGTCTTTGGCGGCGCGGTTACGACGTTGTCTACGGTGTGCGCCAGAAGCGCAAGGAATGGTTCTTCAAACGCGCGGCCTATTTCGCCTTCTACCGGATGGCTCGCCGTCTGGTCGATTTCGACCTTCCCCTGGACAGCGGGGATTTCGGCCTCATGGACAAGAGAGTCGTCGCGGCTCTCAATTCTCTCCCCGAGCGCGGGCGATTCGTGCGCGGGTTGCGAGCCTGGGTGGGCTTCCGGCAGATCGGGCTGCGGTATCAAAGACAGGCGCGGGCAGCGGGAGAGACCAAGTACCCAATCCACAAGCTCGTCAGTCTCGCGCTCGACGGAATCTTCAGCTTCTCGGTCAAACCGCTGCGTCTCCTTTCTTTCGTCGGTCTGCTGACCTCCTTCGGGGCATTCGCCGCCATTGTGTTCTTCCTGCTTCATCGGTGGTTCGCCTTCAAGATCTTCGGCTATTCGCCTCAGGACGTTCCTGGCTTTACGTCCGTAATTCTGTCCGTCTTGTTCATCGGGGGCCTACAGCTGCTTTCGCTCGGATTGATCGGTGAGTACGTCGGGCGAATTCTCTCGGAAGTCAAGATGAGGCCGATTTTCGTAGCGAAGGAAGAGTTGGGGTTCCAGTTCGACAGCACCCAGAAGTGAGCTCGCGGTCGACCGGCTCTCCGCTGGAGGGTCGGCCCACACCGCCGTCCGGCGTCGAGCCGGACGTTGTTGTTTCCCGAAGGCGCTCGTTCCTGCCTGCCCTGCTTTTTCTACTTATCTTCAGCTGCGCCTTTGGTGCCCTGGAGTGGCGTGAACACTTCTATTTTCTGCAGGACGACAACCGGGATCATTTTCTTCCCTTCTTCGCCAGAGCCCTCGAAACCTTGCGTCATGGCGAGATTGGACAGATGGACTACTACCAGTCCCTGGGGCTGCCGCTCTTATCTAACGGACTCTCGTCGGTCTTGAGTCCGTTGCCCTACGTCGCTCTCGTCGTCAGTGAACAGGTATTCGGCCATCCGTTCGCCGGGATCGACGTCCTCGTCGTCTTCTATTTCCTCATCGGAGGCTTCGGATTCATCTATCTGGCGCATCAGATGAGCTTGTCCAGCGGCGCGGCTCTCTTCGCGGCTTCTGCCTGGTGTCTTCTACCTTTCAACGTGTACGTATGCGCATCCTGGGTCAGCTTCGCTCCGCTGGTAGCATTCCTTCCCTGGGTGGTTGGACTGCTTCTCGCAGGATCATCGCGTCGCTGGTTAGCAGTCGCGACGCTTCAGGCCGGAGTCCTGCTGCTGTTTCTGCTTGCGGGTTTCATCCAGTGGTTCGTCTATGCGGTAGTTTTCGCACTGTCGCTGGCGAGCCTGCTCTGGCTCCGAAGGCGTCGTATTTGCCTGGTGGAGGATGGGGTCTCGCCGTTCCGCGCCCTGCTCTCCGGACTCGCGCTCGTCGGCGTCATTGGGCTTCCCCTGCTCCTGCCGATGTGGCACCAGACGACCGTGTCCGCCGAGCGTGCGCAGGCTCTCAGTTATTCAACTTTTGCCTCAGAGGCCTTTCGCCCCGTGGCGTGGCTCAATGGAACGCTCTTTCCTTTTGCTCGGCTGTCCGCGGCCGATCCCGGAAGGACGTTCGTAGAGGTCGCCTCTCCGGTTTCCCTGCCACATACGGGCTATGTGACGATCGGACTCGGGCTGGTCGCGTTGATCGCGGTGGCGCGAAGGCGGGTGCCGGAGTCTCGTCGCAGGGTATTGATCGCTTTCTTCGTTCTGGCTGCTTGCGCGGCGGCGTGGACCCTCGGCTGGATTGCACCTCTGGTCTATTTCGTGCCCGTGTTGAACCGATTCAGGTGGCTCTTCAAAGTTCAGGCGTTCGTCGGATTCTTCATTGTCGCCGTCGGCGCCGCAGGGCTGGATATGGCAGCGGACAGGATTCAATCTCGACGCCGGCGACTGGCCTTTGTTTCGGCTGCGATCATCCTCAACGTCGTCGCACTGATGCACTTGAATCTCTTGCATCGGTATCGTGGTTTCTTTGAGCACCTGGATCCGGTCCCTTTGACGGAGCCGCTGGCTGCTGCACCCCTGAGTGGGAGATTCCTGTCGATCGGCTGGCACGGTGGCGTCGGGGGGCAGGGCATGACGACCGCGTCGCTCGGATTCGACTACGCGAGCCTTTGGGGGTTACATAATTTCGGCGGTTACGACCCGCTGATGCCCAAGGCCAACTACCTGGCCACGCTGGGTCTGAACTACGCGGCTAGCTACCGGCGCCCGGTGGAGTCGCTGCCCTTCAGCTACCTGAGGCAATGGAGCGTCCGCTACTACATCGTGAAGCGGGACAAGATCGACGCCTACGAAGGAGGTTTGCTCGCCCAAGGTGCGAAGACATGGAGGGATGATCCCGAGCGTCGTGTCTACTACGACCCAGGCGGAAAGCCCCTGATTTTCTGGTCCAGAACTGGAGACGACACGGGAATTGACTACCAGTTCGAAGGCAATCGTGTCGTCGTGATGAGCGCTATCGGGGAGGATGCGCCGCTGACCTTTTCGCTGCTGTTCAGTCCGTTCTACGAAGCGCTCGTCGACGGGATTCCCGTCGGGATCCGCGCGACGCAGATCGGACAGATGGAGCTCACCGCTCCCGCCGGTCGGCACCGGATTGAGATCCGATACTCGGATCCCTACTTTGCGCTGGGGTTGAATCTCGCCGGACTTGGCTTGGCCATGCTGGGCGGCATTCTCGTGGTCCATCGTGCGCTTGCCCGCCGGAGGTCCGCGCGGCACCCTTGAGGCCCACCTGGGCAAGGGCCCTCGCTGGTGCAACCCGGAAGTTGACCGAATCAGCTTCTGTCGAGCAACCACCGGCTCGCCGCCGCTGCCGCCCGCTGCGCCATCTCGACGCCATTCGACACCTGCCGGTCGTGGGGGTAGATCTGGGCCATTGTACATATGAAGAGGTTCGGGATCGGCGACTCGATCGCCGGGATGGACCGCCGGTAGCCCACGTGGACGATCGGTTGCGCATAGGCGGCCTTCCATAGCGCTGCGTCTTCGACGACGTCGGGGGAGAACTCCGGGAACATCGTACGGATGGTCGGCAGGTAGCTCTCCAGAAGCTCCCCGGCCTCCATCGAAAGGCGCGGATCATTCTTCGTAACGTACGCGGAAATGTAGGCAACGTGTTTGGAGCCAAACTCCGCGAGGTCCGCCCATCGTGTCTGCTCGATGATCCCGATGAAAGGGGCATCCGGAGCAACTACATTCGTCCAATAGAAATCGGAGAGCGGCGATTTGAGTGTCAGGACGAGACAGGCGCAGCCCAGATAGCCAACCTTCCCCAGTTGGCTGCCGTAGCCGCTTGCGGCCTCGGGCAGGAGACCAATTAGGTCCGGCAACTGCGCCCCACTGATCACCGCGTTCGTGGCGAAAGTCCCTTGCCGGGTGACGACGCGCTCGATCCGATGCAGGCCACCTTCGAGCTTCTCAACACCCGTGCCCAGGTGAACGCGGTGTCCCATTCGTTCCAGGCGGGCGACGAGCTCCTCGAAGAGACGGCCGAGACCTCCACGCAGGTAGCCGAGGATTTCATTGCCCCCGGCGCCGCGCGAGCCCCCGCGGTCGACCAGCTTGGACCACAACCAGGCGGCGGACACACGCTCGCCGTCCTCTCCGAACTTGCCGCGAAGGAGCGGTTGCCACACCACGCGATAGACGGTCTCCCCTGCGGTTCTGCGGACATAGTCGGCCGCCGTGATGTCGTCGAGGTCGTGCCAGTGCCGAACCAGCTTCGCGCGCACGACCATCCCCCCCAGGCGCAGTCGGTCCAGGAGAGGCAGGGGTTTGAAGCGCAGCAGGTCGGACGGCGACGAGAGGCGGAATGGCTGGCGCTGGTAGTAGGCGCCGGTGCTCGCCGCTCGCCAAATGAGGTCCTCTCCCAGGCCACATTCGGCTATCAGGGCCTGAAGGGCGAGATCGCGTCGATAGATGTGATGGTAGAACTTCTCGACGGTGAAGTGGGCGGTCGAGAACGATCCGGCGAGCCCGCCCGCGAAGCGGTCGCGCTCCCAGACGTGGATCTCGAGGTCAGGCAGAGCGCGGGCGAGGTAGTAGGCGCTGGCCAATCCGCTGATGCCCGCACCGATAACGTCGATTCTGGAAGTGCTCATGCGTGCTTTTCGCCGCCCGCAAGTCTACTGCTCCATGGTGCGGTACGTGCTAGCCTGCCGCCGCATGTCGGAGAATCCTGGAGGCGTCGCGCGCTCCGCGCGGCTTGTTGGGGCTCTTGCCGTGGCTCTTGCCATGCTTGCCTTCCTCTTGCCTTGGTATCGGTCCTTTCTGGGCCTCACGACCGACGGCTGGTTCCTCTTCTACGCCCAGCAGGTCCTCGCCGGAAAGGTCCCCTACCGCGATTTCTACCTGTTCGCTCCGCCGCTGCATGTATTCGAGCTCGCTGGCTTGATCAGGTTCTTTGGCGAGACCATACTCGCTGCCCACATTGCCGGCCTCTTGCAGCGGACGCTCCTCGCCGTCCTTCTCTACTTGTGGCTCCAGCGAACGTATCGTATGGAAGCCGCGCTGGTCGCAGCCGTCACGACGGCGGTCGTCTTTACATGCGACAACGCGGATACGGTGTTCTTCTACCATCAGGACTCTGCTTTTTGGGGTGTGGCTGCCGGCTTGGCGGCGACCCTCCATCTCGAAGCGGCATTCCGCGCCAAGTGCTCCGGGCCCGTTTGGGGTTTCGGTCTGCTTTCGGGGTTGTCGGCCGGCCTCTGTTTCTTGAGTAAGCAGACCGTCGGCCTGGGACTTACGGTCGCCATTCCGATCCTCATCGCGATAGCCGTTGGGAGCGCCCGCGGTCCAAGGGCAGGGCTGCGCCAGGTTCTTCCCTATGCCGCTGGCTGGACAGTGCCCGTAGCGCTGGTGTGGGGCTGGCTTGCGCAACGAGGGGCACTCGCCGCCTATTTCGATCAGGTCTTCCTGAGGGCATCCAGCAAAGGCAGCCTGGAGCAGGTGCTGCCGCGAACCTTCCTGGCCGCGCTTTCTAAGCCCTACCTCGGCTTCGCCGCGCTGACCGCAGTCATTCTCTTTGCGATGGTGGTTTTCCTGCCCCGACTGCTCACGGGCTACGGATCACGGCCAGATGCTCCCAGCCTGCGGCTTACTGGCCTCGGAACTGCGTTCTTGCTCGCCGTCCTGTTCGGTCAATACGCCCTCGACTTTCCCAGGGGCCTGCGCTATGTGGCGGTGTATGGGGCCCTTCTCTGCTCCTTGGCCGTGGGCGTCAGCTTGTTCGGGCGCGTTTTGCGCACTCCGCTGCAGTTGCGAGACGCCCAGCGGCTGCTCCTCGCCGGGGTTTCGTTCTCGATGGCCTATATGTTCTCCCTGTCGTGGCCAGCGTGGGAGGCGATGGTGATGCCAGGGCTCGGCTTTCTCCTCGCTGAAGCGATTGACCGACAAGCGGGCGAGTCGAATGCACGAAGGGCCATGTCGGCCGCGGTCATTGCTCTCTCTCTTTTCTTGGTTGTGATCTCGGCAAAGGATCGACTCGAGAGGCCTTTCTCGTGGGGAGAATGGAGAGAGCCCCCCACTTCCACCGCGACCTCACGCTCCGTTCAGCCAGCGCTCGCCGGCATCAAAATGTCGCAATCCAGTGCGGCTTTCGTGGACGCTGTCACGGAATCGATCCTTCGATA
>JBDTQT010000218.1:0-6957 GCA_039932055.1 Thermoanaerobaculia bacterium | reverse complement strand
TCATCCGCGAGCTGCGCGGCGAGAAGATCGACATCATCGAATACAGCGACGACCTGGTCACCTTCGCGCAGAGCGCCCTGGCGCCGGCCAAGATCACCCGAGTTTCCGTTCATCACGTCGGCGCGCAACCGCACCTCGACGTCATCGTCGAGGACGAGCAGCTGTCGCTCGCCATCGGCAAGCGCGGCCAGAACGTTCGCCTGGCCGCCGAGCTGATCGGCTGCCGCATCGACATCAAGAGCGAGTCCGACGTCAAGGACGAAGTCGCCGGAGCTCTCGCACGCATGCTGCAGAACGCTTTCGGCGACTCGCCGGCCGGACCCGACCTCGGCGCCGCGCTGGACCTCACCACGGTGCCTGGAGTCGGGCCGCGCACGGCGGGCCTGCTGGAAGAAGCGGGCTTCGCCACCCTCCAGGCTCTGGTCGACGCGACTCCCGAGGCGCTCCAGGCGGTCGAGGGCATCGGTCCGAAAACCGCGGTTTCCATCCTGAACTGGGCCAAGGAGCAGGCCGAATCAGCCCAGATCGCAGAACCCGCCGAGTCGCTCGGGGCCGGTCGCCCGATGGCGGTGGAGTCTTCGTCCTCGATGAACGACCAGGACTTCATGGCGGCGCTTTCCCGCGCCTTCAAGGAGTCCGAGGATCGCGCCAAAGTCGCCGAAGATATCGCCCAGGAAGAGACCGAGCAGGCCCCGGAAGGCGAGCGCGAGTAGCACGCTCGCGACGTTTCCGGTCAAGCAGGATCAGCCAGGAGATCGACGGAACATATGGGAAAGATTCGGGTCACCGACCTCGCGACGATGATGGGCGTTTCACACCAGGACCTGGTGTTCAAGCTGCGCTCCATCGGAGTTCGGGTCGAGGGTGAGGAAGCTGCTGTAGAGAGCGAGATCCTGCAAGCGATCCTCGCCGGAAAGAAGCTGGCCTCGCCGCGCGAGGTCATCATGGACGACTCGGCTCCGGAGGGGGCGCCGCCGGCTGTGCGGCGCGCTGGAACCGCTGCTCCTCCGACGCCTGCGGCGCGCCGCACCACGACGCTGCCCCCGCTGCGTCCGACCCGGCCGCGTACGCTCATCCAGAAGGTCGAGCCGAAGATCAAGACGCTGCCGGCAAGCCCCACCGACAAGCTCGCGCCCGGTGCCGCCACGGCAGCCACCGACCCGATGCTCGCCGCCTTCGCCGCCGCCGAGGCTTCCAGCCCGGCCGTCCCGGCGGTCGCGATTCCTCCGGCCTCTCCGATCGCGGCACCCGCTCCGGGCGCTCCGGGTGCTTCCGTCGCCGCGGCGAGCGGCAGCCCAGCCGGGGTGCCGGCGGCTCCGGCCGCAGCGACGCCCGCCGCATTTTCGTCCACCACTGCGGCGCCTGGCGCCCACTCCGGACCCTCAGGGAGCGCTACGCCCCAGGCTCCTCCAGTGCCGGGCGCGCCACCGGTTCGCCCCGCGCGCGGCGCTGTGCTGGTTCATCGCGCCACCGAACCCTATCGCCCGACTCCCCCGCCGGCGCGTCCCGGCTACCGCCCGTCAGGTCCGGGAACCCGCCCCGGCGGCCCTCCCGGGAGCCGACCCAGTGGCCCCCCGGGATCGCGTCCCGGCGGCCCTCCCGGATCCCGTCCGAGCGGCCCTCCCGGATCTCGCCCGCCCTACGCCGGCGGTGGCGCCGCTCGCCCGCCGATGGGCGGACCCAGCCGGCCGGGTGGATCCCGTCCGCCGGGCTCGCCGCCGCCCTCTTCGCCGGGCAGTTCGAAGCGAGGCGACCAGCGCGGCCCGGATAGCGACAAGAAAAAGTCGAAGAAGGGTCGCAAGACGACGATCGAGATCCAGACCGCCGACATCCGCAGCCTTCGCGGCTCGCTGGTCGAGATCGAAGACGTCGTCGACCAGTCGGTCGTGCCGTCCGGTTCGCAGGCGGCACGCAGTCGGCGCCGCAAAGAGACCCGTGGCGACCAGGACCCGGAGGTCAACACGATCCGCAGCGGCCGCACGCTCGAGGATGGCCCGATGGTCATCTCCGAGGGCATGACGCTGCGCGATTTCGCCGACCGGCTCCAGGTCAAGGCCAAGGACCTCATCGCCTTGCTGGTGCAGCGCGGCACCATGGCCAACATCAATTTCATCATCGAGCCCGAGTTCGGCATCAAGCTGGTCAAGGAGTTCGGCCTCGAGGCCAAGGTCATGACATTCGAGCAGGAAGTCCAGTCCGGCATCAGCCCGGTGTCCGAGTCCGCCCCGGCCGAGAAGCTCTCGTCGCGCGCCCCGGTCGTCACCATCATGGGTCACGTCGACCACGGCAAGACCTCGCTGCTCGACAAGATCCGCTCCTCGAAGATCACCGAGGGCGAGTTCGGCGGCATCACGCAGCACATCGGTGCCTACCACGTCGACGTGAACAACCGTCAGATCGTCTTCCTCGACACGCCCGGCCACGAGGCCTTTACCATGATGCGGGCCCGCGGAGCGCGCGTCACCGACATCGTCGTGCTGGTGGTCGCCGCTGACGACGGCGTCATGCCGCAGACCGCCGAAGCGATCGACCACGCGCGCGCCGCCGGCGTGCCGATCGTCGTCGCTCTGAACAAAATAGACAAATCCAACGCCAACCCCGACCGCGTCAAGCAGCAACTCGCCGACCGCGGGCTCGCGCCCGAGGACTGGGGCGGCAACACGGTCGTCGTTCCTGTCTCGGCGATCAAGGGCGACGGCATCAACGAGCTGCTCGAGATGATCCTGCTCACCGCCGACATTCAGGATTTGAAGGCGAACCCGGACCGCGCCGGCCAGGGTATCGTGCTCGAGGCGCGCAAGGAGACCGGCCGCGGCATCATCGCCTCCGTCCTCGTCCAGAACGGAACACTCAAGGTCGGCGACGTCTTCGTCTCCGGCTCGACCTGGGGCCGCGTGCGCTCGATGAGCGACGACCGTGGCAAGCGCGCCAACGAGTCCGGTCCGGCAACCGCCGCCGAAGTCACCGGCTTCGCCGACATTCCCGAGGCCGGCGATACCTTCCAGGTGGTACCCGACGAGCAAAAGGCGCGCAGCATCGTCGAGTTCCGCCAGCAGGAGTCGCGCAAGAAGGATCTCGTTCCGACCGGCGCCCGGCTCTCGCTGCAGCAGCTCTTCAGCCAGATCGAGAAGGGTGAGATCAAGGATCTCGCCGTCGTTCTCAAGGCCGACGTCCAGGGCTCGCTCGAAGTGCTGCGCGACACCATCGAGAAGATCGGCACGGCGAAAGTCAAGACCACCGTCCTGCACAGCGGCGTCGGTGCGATCACGACCAACGACGTGCTGCTCGCCTCGGCCTCCAAAGCGATCATCGTCGGGTTCAATATCCGCCCGGAGAGGAACGCCGTCGATCTGGCCGAAAAGGAACAGGTCGAGATTCGCCTGTACACCGTGATCTACGAGCTTCTCGACGACCTGCGGAACGCCATGGTCGGGCTTCTCGAGCCGACGTTCAAGGAGGTCTCGAAGGGACGCGCCGAGGTCCGCGAGATCTATCGCGTCCCCAAGGTGGGGACCATCGCCGGCTGCCACGTCCTCGACGGCGTCATTCCACGCAGCGCTCCGGTCCGCCTGATTCGCGACGGTCGGGTGGTCTTCGAGGGCAAGATCGTCTCGCTCAAGCGCTTCAAGGATGACGCCTCGGAGGTTCGCAGTGGCTTCGACTGCGGTATCGGTCTCGACCGGTTCCAGGACATGAAGCCGGGTGACATCATCGAGGCCTTCGCCAAGGAAGAGATCGCTCCGACGCTGAACTAGGCCGTCACCAGGGAGACGGCGCGGGGTCCTCGCCCCGCGCCGCGCCTCCGGAGTGAACGCCCGATTCGAACTGCGGACTGGCATCGCATGTACGTCGGCCTCGGAATCCTCGACCTCGAGCTTCCTCACGCCCACGACCTCAAGGCGAAGCGCCGGGTCGTGCGCAGCCTGATCGATCGCCTGCACGCCCGACACCGTATCTCCGCCGCCGAAACCGGCCTGCAGGACCGGTTGCAGCGGGCCGAGATCGGAGTCGCGCTGGTGGCCGCGACCGAGGCCACGGCGCAGCAACTGCTCGATGAGGTCCTGCGGCTCGCCGACAGCGAGGGCGAGGCGGTCGTCCTGGGGTGGGAGCCGCAGATTCTGGAGGAAGGTGAATGAGCCAACGAACCGATCGCGTCGCCGACTCCCTCCGCAAGGAGCTTTCGGTGCTGCTGATGCGCGAGGTGCGCGACCCGCGAGTCGCGCTCGCGACCATCTCGCGCGTTCAGGTTGCCCGGGATCTCGGCCACGCCCGCATCTGGATCTCCGTCCTGGGAGACGAGGATACACGCCAGCAGACGATGGCGGGGATCGAGCACGCCAAGGGATTCCTGCGCAGCCAGATCGGCCGACGACTCAAGCTGCGGGTGACGCCGGAGCTCGCATTCGAGCTCGACCGCGGCGCCGAGTACCTGCAAGACATGACCGAGCTTCTCGACAAACTGCACAAGGAACCGAGTGATTCCTGAAGACCTGAAGACGCTCGTCGCCCGGCACCGGCGTTTCCTGATCTCGAGCCACGCCAACCCCGACGGCGACGCGATCGGCTCTGAAATCGCCCTGCTGCGGCTTCTTCGCCAGGCCGGGAAAGAGGCGCAGATCTGGAACTACCACCCGACGCCGGGGACTTACCGCGCGCTTCCCGACAGTGGATCGATCCACGTCGGCTCGGAGCCGCCGACCGGATTCCCCGCTGCTTTCGACTGCGCCATCGTGCTCGAGTGCCCGACGCTCGACCGTACCGGCCTCGCCGAGGCGTTCTCGCACTTGCCGCTGCTCAACATCGACCACCATCTCGGCAACTCCGGTTACGGTGTCGCCAACTGGGTCGACACCGGCGAGCCGGCAGTCGGCGTGATGGTCGCTGCGCTGGCCCGCGAAATGGGCCTGCCCATAGACCCGGCGACTGCCGATTGTCTGCTGCTCGCGCTGGTCAGCGACACCGGCGGCTTCCGCTTCTCGAACGCCACTCCGGCGGCCTTCGAGGCCGCGGCCACTCTGGTTCGCGAGGGTGCCCGGCCCGAACGGGTTTCGCAGTGGCTGAACGAAAGCCAACCTGAAGGCGCGGTGCGTCTGCTCGGCGAAATGCTCGGCACGCTCGAGCTGCATGCCAGCGGCCGCATCGCCACCGTTCACATCACGCTGGAGATGTTCGCGCACGCCGGCGCCGTGGCCGGCGACTCCGAGGGGCTCGTCGACAGCCCGCGCTCGATCGCCGGCGTCGAAGCGGTGGCGCTGCTGCGCGAAACCGGGCCGGAACAGTGGAAAGTCTCGTTGCGCAGCCGCGGCCCGATCGACGTGCAGGCGGTCGCCCAACGCCGCGAGGGCGGCGGGCACAAGAACGCCGCCGGCTGCAAGGTCGCCGGCGACCTTGGCACCCTGAAAAGCGCCCTCGTCGCTGATCTCGCCGCCGCTCTGGAAGTGCTGGAGGTCCGCCGTGACGCTTGACGGGCTGCTGCTGGTCGACAAGGAGGGCGGCTGCACCTCGCACGATGTCGTGCAGATGGTCCGCCGAATCTTCAAGCAGAAGCGGGTCGGCCATTGCGGAACGCTCGATCCCGACGCCACGGGTCTCCTTCTGGTGACGCTCGGACAGGCGACGCGGCTGACGCGATTCCTCATCCAGGCGCGCAAGGTCTACGAAGGGACGATCACTTTCGGGCTCGAGACCGACACCTACGACGCCTCGGGCCGGCCAGTCGCCGAGCGCCCAACCGCTGGCCTCGCGGTGGGCGCGATCGACGCGGCGATGACCACTCTTCGCGGCACCTTCGAGCAGCGCCTTCCCGCCTACAGCGCGCACAAGATCCAGGGCGTCAAGCTCTACGAGATGGCGCGCCGCGGCGAGGAGATCCCGGTCGCCAACAAGGTGGTGACGGTCGACGAGTTCGCGCGGCTCACGGACCTGGCTGAGAACCGAATCGACTTCCGCCTCACCTGCAGCTCCGGCACCTACGCCCGCAGCCTGGCGCACGATGTCGGCGCCAAGGTCGGCACCGGCGCGCACCTTTCGAGCTTGCGTCGGACCCGTATCGGCAAGCCCGGCCTCTGGTTCGACGTCTCCCAGGCTCTCACCCTCGCCGAGGCGAACCGCCGGCATGCCGCCGGCAGCGGGCTCGACGAGGCGTGGATGCCGCTCTCCCGCATCCCCCTGCCGTTCGCGACCGCCACCCTCGACGCCGTGCAGGAGCGCCGCGCGGTGAACGGCCAGACCGTTCTCTCCACCGCTCTCGGCGGCGCAGCCGGCGACTGGGTGCGGATGGTCGACCGGGTCGGCGAGCTCGTCGCGGTCGGGTCGGTGATCGAGGTGCTCGGCAGCTCCGGGACCGCGGTCCTCCAACCCCGGATCGTGTTCAAGGGCGGCGCCGATATGGTAGGCTTTTCAAGGATATAGAGAGCGACCCCCAACTCAGGCGATCCCGAGCGTTCGCCCCCCCCCAAGAAGGAGAAGAGACTTGCATCAGGACAAGGAAGCGATCATCCGGGATTTCCGGATCCACGACACCGACACCGGCTCGACCGACGTGCAGATCGCGCTGCTCACCCAGCGGATCAACGAGCTCACCGGCCACTTCAAGACCCACACCAAGGATCACCATAGCCGCCGCGGTCTGCTGAAGCTCGTCGGCCAGCGCCGTCGCCTGCTCGACTACATGAAGCGCCGCGATGCCGAGCGCTACCGCCAGGTCATCGAGCGCCTGGGAATCCGCAAGTAAATCTCCTTCGAACAACGGCGGAAACGCACCAGGTCCATGGACTCCCCTACGGGGTTCGCTGGCCGGGTCGCCGTTTCCCATCCGCTGTCCCTGCCGTTCCATGAAGATCGAGGAAAATCAATGAAAACGCAAAGAACTGTCCAGGTCGGTTCGGAGAGTCTCTCTCTCGAGACCGGCCACATCGCCAAGCAGGCCCACGGCGCGTGCGTCGTCCGCCTCGGCGA
>JBDTQT010000217.1:0-6976 GCA_039932055.1 Thermoanaerobaculia bacterium | reverse complement strand
TCGACGCAGGCGTTGACGTTGTTGCCGCGGGTGATGGTGAAGTTCGCGCCGGCGATGCCGTCGGTGTCGTGCCAGCCCAGGGGCGAGGCGGCCGGATCGTTCGGATCGATCACGGTGGTGCGCACCGGACCGTCGTCCGGCGACTCCTGCGGCAGCGGGAACACGCTGTACTGCGCGTCGGCGTTCCAGTTCGTCCGGCCGACGACCGCACCGGTCGCGGCGTCGATCGCGAGGTCCCACCAGTCGGAGCTGCCGGTCGCGGGCGGCATCTTGATCGAGAGGTTCCAGACCAGGTGCAGGGTGTCGGTGTCCGGCACCCGGTAGTAGCGCAGGCGGGCCGGAATCGGCAGTTCGGAAACTTCCGGATTCGCCATCAGCACGGCGCGGTCGGCGCCGCTCGCCGAGGAGAGGAGATCGAGGCGGTAGATCTCGGCCAACCCGAGCGCCGAGGCGGCGGCGGCGATCGCCTCATCTGCCGAGAGCGCCGGTTCGCCGCCGGCTTCGGCGGCGTGCTGGGCGGCGTTGGCGACGAAGCCGCCGACGCGGGTGAAGGTCTGGCCGTTGCGCTTGAAGCTGAGGTTCATCTCGGCGCCGACGATCTCGAGGCCGTTCACGCGCTGACGAAGATAGACATGGGTGAGGCCGTTGTGTCGCGTGGGAACGACGTCGGTGACCGCGAAGTCGGCGACATCGGCGGACGTGAGACCGAGCTCGGAAGCCTGGCGCACGAGGTCGGCGGCAGCCCACTGGCGGGCGAGCTCGACATCCGTCGGCCGCTGCGCGGCAAACGTCGCTGTCGTGGCGGTGCACAGGAGAACTGCGGCGGCGGTGATGCCCTGGCGGAGCGCGGAACTCGATTCCATCGTGCCTCCCTGGAAGACGATTGGGTGCGGAACGAGGACTCTACTTCCGGCACTGCCCGACCGCAAGGACGTCCAGACAAGAAGAGGGCCGCCCGCGGGCGGCCCTCTCGTTCATCGACTTCTGTGTCCTGCCGTCCCCGCTAGTGCCAGGACGATCCCCCGCTCAAGGTGCGGTCGCCGACCAGCGCGCGGTGGTCGAAACCTCGAAGCCGTCGATGAACAGAGGCTCCGCGGCCTGGCAGGTGTAGAGCTGTACATCGTCCACCCACCAGCCGAGGTCGGTGCCGCCACAGCCGTCGTTGCCAAACTCGTAGCGCAACTGGAAGCTCTGCCCGGGGGCGACGATGCCCGTCAGATCGCCGATCGTACGGCCCCAGCTGCCGGAGTTCGAACCGCCGTCGGTGCCGTGCCAGGCCTGTTCGCCGGCGAGCGGATTGGTGTTGCCCGCCCCCACCGTCGACAGCGCCGAGATCTGGTCGTTGTAGGAGAAAGCCGCCGGGGGAATGACCGTGTAGGCCCCGCCGTTGACGCTGATCTTCACGTTGCCGCCGTCCCAGGTCGCCTCGCTCGCCACGTAATGATCGAACGTCAGGCGCGGCACGGCGCCGCCGAAGGGCATCACGAAGGTCGGGCTGTCGAGCACCAGTGCTCCCGTCTCGTCGTCGACCACGCAGTCGCCGGCGTTCGGGTCGAGGGCCCAGTAGGCGCTTCCCGTGCGACCTCCGGGCAGGGTCCCATCGATCGCCCAGTCGCGATCGAGGAAGGTCCCCGGATTCACTACGCCGCGCCGGCTCACCGTCCAGCCGGCGGCGCCGCTTTCCCAATCGAAGAGATTTGTGGTGTAAGCGAAACCGCTGGTGCACAGCGCCGGCGGACTCTGATCGAGCAACGGCACGAAGTTGCAGAAGGTCGGCTCGGTGCGCATCTGAACCGCAAGCATTGCGTTGGCGACGGCGGTGCAGTCACCCGCCACCATGACCTGCGCCGGTCCACCCCAGGGATCGGCAAGCGACGTCGCCGCCGTGACGAAGTCGTTGCAGGAGGCTTCCATCGCGTCGGCGTGATCGCCGAAGTCCGAGGCCACCGACTGATAGACGGTCTGCGACCGGTAGTAGAGGTGCAGCGCCTTGACCATGCCGATCGGCGCCACCGTCACGCTGTTGTAGGTGCCGCCATCGACGAGCAGGGCGAAGGCGTGGTTCGGAATCCCCGAGTTGGTGTGCACACCGCCGTTGTCGGTCGTCGAGCAGACGTACTGCAGGGTATCGGTGACCTTGCCGGGGTTGGTGTAGCAGGTAGGAGTCCACATGTCGCGCAGCGCACCGCCCGCGACGTCCTCACCCATCAGCCAGCGCACCGAGGCGTCGGTGCCGGTGGCACCGCGGCTCACCGAGGCGTTGACCGTCGTCGTCAGCAGTTCGGTCTTGATCGCCGCGCCGTCGTTTTGGGTCACGGAGAGCGCCGGGATGGTGATCGTCGCATCCACGCCGGACATATTGATGATCGCGGTGCCGCCGGTGTTGTTGGCGATAATGACGCCGATCGCCCCCTGATCCTGGGCATTCTTGACCTTGATCGCGAACCCACAGACGCCGCGGTCGATGATCGCGATCTTGCCGTTGACCGCCGCTGCGTTGGTCCACGAGTTCGGAGCGCAGACGAAGCTGGGCGAGGCGCAGCAGCCGTCGGAGAGCGTGCCGGTGCCGAGGACGCCGTCGTCGGCCAGCACGACGTCGTTGGTGAGCGAGAAGCTCTGGGGGCCGAAGGCCGCAGTACCCGCGAGCTTGGGGCCGGCGATGGAGCCCGGGGCGTTGATCACCACCGAGGGCGGCAGGACGGTGAAGGTAGAGCAGGCCGCCGCCGTGCGTCCGGCGTTCGGCGTGTCGGTGTCGACCATCCCCGACAGCGTGGTCTCGAGGTCGAACGCCTCGCCCCAGATGTCGGAGTAGGCCTCATTGAGAGCGCCCGACTGCCAGCGGTAGATCAAGCCGTGGGTGTACTCGGTGTAGGCGTGGGCCCACTCGTGGGCGGTGACATCGTGGGTAGTGAAACCGGGACAGAAGGAGATCAGGTTGCCGTTCCAGGAGGCGTTCGGGCAGCCGTAGTTGCGGGTGTAGGCCTGATCCATGACATGCCCGAGAGCGTCATAGGAGTCGCGGCCGAAGCCGTTCATGAACCGGGTGTAGACATCGCCCGAGGAGAGCAGCATGTTGTCGCGCTCCTGGTTGCCGGAAGGGATCGCATTCCCTTCGAGCCAGTCCGGCGAGGCCGGCCAGGCATCCGGCACGTTGTCGGCGTTACCATCGAAGCCGAGGAAGGCGCGGCGAAACATCGCGTCGACTACACCGGGCAGGAAGTCGAGCACCTTGCCGTAGCGCGCGTCGACGAAGACGAACTCGCGGATGTCTCCGCCGTTGGCGACTTCGACCTCCCAGACCAGCTGACTCGGGCCGGCGACGCCCTGGTCGAGGCCGAGACGATAGATCTCGAGCTTGGGCAGGCTGGCGGAGAGTCCAGCGGTCGAGCGGCTGTTGCGATCCGCGGCGAAGGCGATCGCCCGCTGGCTGGCGTAGTAGGCGTCGATGGCCGGCCGGACTTCGGCCTGGATGCCGGGCACGAAGGTTCCGCTCACTCCGCGCAAGCGGTCGGCGGCGTCGAAATGGGCTCGCAGGATGCCGGCATAGACCGGCAAGCCGCGGTAGAACTGGCGATACGTGAGATGGCGCTGGCCGGTGGTGTCCGCGCTTTCGCCCATCAAAGCGAGCTCGGCGCGTACGTCACGAATGCCGAACAGGGAGCGCTGGGCGGCGAAGAAGGAGCGGGCACGCTCGTCGCGCGAACCCGAGCCGCTGGCGAGATCCGCCGCGACGCCGTCCGCCACGCGAAGGAAGCTGA
Organism: Thermoanaerobaculia bacterium; assembly: GCA_039932055.1. GTDB lineage: Bacteria > Acidobacteriota > Thermoanaerobaculia > Multivoradales > JAGPDF01 > JAGPDF01. The sequence goes on along the minus strand of JBDTQT010000217.1, from coordinate 3,218 downwards.
CCGCACCCGTCGCGCGCTTGTGGCTTACCGAAACCGGCACCTGGAGCGCGGCGGAGATGTCTGCCGCAGAACGCCCGTCGAGCGGCGCCACGGCCGCTTGTGCTGGAGGGATTGCGCCCGCGACGATCGCGGCAAGCGCGGTGGCTGTCAGGAAACGGGCGACCCGCGATGAAGCTGTACTCGTTCTGGTCATCTCTTCGGCTCCTCGTACCAGGTGGTGGAACCAGAGCCCGCGAGCGATGTCGCACCAACGGTGGCCTCCCGGGCGCCCCCGGTCGAAGCCTTCTGGTTCCGATCTTCTGCGAGTTCGTAGCCTAGGCCCGTTCGGTGGACAGTGCAAGCCCGGCCCTGGCGTGCCGGCCTGGCGCGCCGAGCCAGGCCGGCAGCTCACGCACGCTCGGCAGGACGGCGATCGGGCGGTGCGGCGCGAGATGCTCCAGGCGCTGGCCGCCCGAAAGAACGCCAAGGCCCGCGCAGCCGGCGTTGACGGCCATCTCGAGATCGAACGAGGTATCGCCGATCATCAGCGCCTCGGCGGGGCCGACGCCGAGCTCCTCGAACAGGCCGAGCAGCATCCCCGGCGCCGGCTTCGACGGCGCCTCGTCGACCGTCCGCGTGGCGTGGAAGAACGGCCTGAGACCGGTCGCGTCGAGCTCGCGCTCGAGTCCCGCCCGCCCCTTCGCCGTCGCCACACCGAGGAGGTATCCCGCCTGCGAGAGCGCCCGGACGGTGGCGAACGACTCCGGGAAAAGGCTCACCCGGTCTTTGTAGTCGGCCCGCCAGAGGTGGCGATAGTTGTCGATCAGGCGCCCGGCGAGCTCCTCATTCCAGGCCGGAAAGTGGCGCTGCATGGTCTCGTTCAACCCCAGGCCGACGCACTCGCGAATCTGCTCGGGCGCCGGCCGCTCGAGACTCTCGACCTCGGTGAGCGCATCGAACGCCGCCAGGGTGCAGTCGACGATCGTGCCGATCGAGTCCATCAGGGTGCCGTCCCAGTCGAAGACCAGCAGGCGGTAGGGGCGCATGTCCATGAGAGCTACTGATCGTATCAACTCCTCCTGCCCCTGCTGCTGACCTGATGCTCCGGGCCCGGAGCACTTTGAATAGACTCGCGCCATGTTCCCCTCCCGTCGCCCACTCCCGCGCTGGCTGAGATGGACGCTTTACGGCCTCGCAGCCTTCGTCCTGCTTCTGGTCGGTGCCGGGTTCTTCCTGCGGTGGTACTTCTCGACCGATGACCTCGACTCCGGCGGGCCGCTGCGCCCGCGGCAGGCGGCCTTTGACGTGCGGCGCTACGACCTCGCGGTCGCGGTCGACCCGGCAACGAAGACGATTCGCGGCGCGAACCGCGCCACCGTCGTCGCCACCGCGCCACTCGACCGCTTCGAGATTCAGCTCGACGACCGCCTGAAGGTAGCGAAGGCTGCGGTGGACGACGCCGCTGCGACCTTCGTGCACGAGGATGGCCTGGTGACGGTGGCGCTTGCCAAGCCCTGGGCGGCCGGAGAACGCCACGCGGTGACCCTCGACTACGGCGGCACACCGAAGGTCTCGCGCCGCCCACCCTGGAACGACGGCTTCGTCTGGAAGACGACCGCCGACGGCAGGCCGTGGGTCGGCGTCACCGGCCAGGGCGACGGCGGCGACGATTGGTGGCCGTGCAAGGACCACCCCTCCGACGAGCCCGACGAGGGGATGTCGATAGCTCTTACGGTGCCCGGCGACCTCGTCGGCCTGACCAATGGCAAGCGGCTCTCCGAGGAGAAGAACTCCGACGGCACGGTGACCAGTCGCTGGGAGGTCAGCTACCCGATCAACAACTATCTGGTGACGGTGAACATCGCGCCATACATCCCGATCGAGGAGAGCTACAAGGGCGTCGACGGCACGCTCGACGAGAAGATCCTCTTCTGGGCGCTCCCCGAGCACGCGGAGAAGGCGCGGGTGATGTGGAAGAAGGCGCCGAAGATGCTCGAGGTGCTCGGCAAGCGCTTCGGCGAGTACCCGTTCCTGCGCGACAAGTACTGGGTCGCCGACGCCCCCTACCTTGGCATGGAGCACCAGACGATCGTCGCCTACGGCGCCGACTTCGAGGACAACAAGTACGGCTTCGACTCGCTCCTTCTCCACGAGACGGCGCACGAGTGGTGGGGCAACAAGATCACCGCCGCCGACTGGGGCGACTTCTGGATCCACGAAGGTTTCGGCACCTACGCCGAGGCGATCTACGTCAACGACACGCTCGGCGTGGAGAAGTACCTCGAGTACATGCGCCGGCCGAGGAAGCACCTCGGCAACAAGAAGCCGATCGTGCAGGGCCGCAATCTCACCGCCGGCGCGGCCTACATTGGCGACATCTACGGCAAGGGCGCGCTGGTACTGCATACTCTGCGCTATCTCGCCGGCGACGAGACCTTCTTCCGCATCGTCAAGCGCTTCGCGACCGACGAACGCTACGCCTACAAACTGGTCTCGACCGCCGACTTCGAGGCGCTGGTCGCCGAAGAACTGGGCCACCCGATCCCCTGGTTCTGGAAGCGGTACCTCTATACCGCCGCCCTGCCGCGCTGGCACGAGGAGCGCGTCGCCGGGGACAACAGCCGTGAGAGCGTGCTGCTCTCCTGGGACGATCCGGGGTTCGAGATGCCGCTGCCGGTGGCGGTTGCCGGCGAGACCCGGCGCCTCGAGATGTCCGGCGGCAAGGGGATGCTCGAGGTGGCGACTGGCACCCCGGTTGAGGTCGATCCGCAGGGCTGGGTGCTGGCCGAGGGGGCCGCGGAGTAAGGGAACCTCCGCCGCTCGGCGGAGATTCCCCCTGGCGCGACCTCCCGCCGCTCACCGGATCGCGTTCACCGCTCCGGCAACAATGGCAATCGCCTGTTGGGTCGGTGTCCCGGACGAGAACCGGAAGGTATAGGTCGCCGGCAGCAGTTGCATCCCCTGGCTGAACGTCCGCCAACCCGCGGAATAGACCCCGTTGCAAGTCGCCGAACTCGACACGACCTCCGCAGTCTCGAAAAGAACTTCCGGGTTGGTCGCAATGTCTTGCACCTTCGTGTTGCGCTGCCCGAGGTAGGTGAGTGCGAACGTGTATGAGGCCGGCAACAGCTCCTTGTGCGCCTCGCCGCCCGCAGTCGGCCCGAAAGTCCGCCAGCCACCGGCATAGAACTCGGTCAGGCTCGACTCGAGCGGGCCACCTGCCGCGTCGCGCAGGCGGA
>JBDTQT010000216.1:0-6979 GCA_039932055.1 Thermoanaerobaculia bacterium | reverse complement strand
TTGCCGTCGCAGATGATCTCGCGCACCTCCGGATGGAAGATCTCGGCGCCGCCGCCCGGGAGCGACCCCAGCCCGGCTGTGGTCAGCCGCTGCAGGACCTCCTCGATCGAGAGCTTCTCGCGTTTGGCGAACCAGCCGATCTCGATGGCGGTGAAGGCCTTGAGGTGAGCTTTGGGAAAGCGCTGCTTCAGCCCGCGCAACATCTCCTCGTACCAGGCCATGTCGAGGTCGGGATGCAACCCGCCGACGATGTGGAACTCGGTGACGTCGTTGCCCCCCTGCTCCCCCGCCTGGCGGTAGATCTCCTCGTGCGACATCTGCCAGGCGTGCGGCTCGTCTTTCATCGCCGCGAAGCTGCAGAACTTGCAGTTGTAGGTATAGACGCAGACATTGGTCGGATTGATGTGCCGGTTCAGGTTGTAGAACACCGTGTCGCCGTGCAACCTGCGCCGCACTTCGTTCGCCAGCCGGCCGAGCGCCAGGACGTGCGGCGTCTCGAAGCACAGCAGGGCATCTTCGGCGGAGAGCCGGACACCGTCGCGGACCTTCACCGCGAGTTCCTGCAACGCCAGGGGATAGGTGGAGGGGTCGAGGGGGCTCATAGGGCCGAAAACTCTAACATTGAGCCGATTCGCCAGCGTTTTTCACGTAAGGTGGAGGGAGATCCCCATGCGACGAGCCCTGGCCTGGCTGCTGTCCCTGTCGACGTTGTGGAGCGCTCTGCCGATGGCGACAGCCGCCGCACAGGGGGCGGCCCTGCCTGAGGCGACCGCGTCCGGCGACGATCCGCTCGCCGATCTCCTGGACGAACGCGCGCTCAAAGCGACGCGCAACCCGGTGGTAGCGAGCTTCCTCGCCGGAGAAGGGGCGGCGCTCGTGCCGGAAGAGCTTCGCGAACGGGCCCTGGTGCAACTGCGCGGCGCGCTCAAGGGCCAGACCGACTTCATGGGCCTGATGCTCTCTGGCGTCGGCGGCGTGATGGGCAGCGACACCATGAAGAAGCAGCAGGAGTGGGCGAGCCGGCAGTCCACCGGCAAGATGCTGGCCGGCGCCTACCTCGGCATCGGACCCGCCGCCCCCCCCGGTCCTGCCGGCGACCAGATGCAGCGCGAGATGCAGCAGGCCCTCACCGACCCCTGGGTGCGCGGAATCGAAGCTGCCGCGGCGCTCGAAAGGCTCGGCGACGCCAACGCCGCCGCGCGGTTCTACGTTCAGTGCCTGGCCTTCTTGCCCGAGGCCTGGGTGCCCGAGGCCTGTCTCCAGGGAATCCTCGACCTCGGGCCCGAACGTGCCGAGACCCTGCTCCGCTGGATGCTCGCCGAAGCCGAGTCGATCACCGAGGCGCCCGCCGGTGGAATGAACGTCGCGATGCCCAGCCTCGATCCGGCGGCGGCCGGCAAGAAGCCCCGCAAGGGCGATCCCCTGCCGGGCACGATCCAGGTGAGAAACGCGGCGCTCGCCGGCCTCGGCGGCCTGATCGGCGGCGGCGGTCTGCCCGCCGAGCGCTCCGCTGCCGCCCTGCAGGAGCTCCTCGCCTACAGCCAGGGAAAGTCCAACGAGCTCTATTTCCGTGGCGCTGCCGCCGGCCTCGGGCGATCCCGGGATCCGCGCGCGGTCGACCCCCTCCGGCGGCTGGCGAAGTGGCGTCAGGATCCTGACGCCAAGCAGGTCGCCCTGCGCGCGCTGGCTGTCGGCTTCGGCGATGAGGCGGCCAGGAAGCAGCTGCGCCAGGAGCTCGACGACTCCGACCCGCAGGAGCAGCTGCGCGCCGCGCAGGCGCTCTACGAGACCGGCGACGCGGCGGCATTCGACTGGGCGGTCGACGTCATCACCCAGCGGCGTTCGACTGACAGCAAGAAAGCGGACATTCGCGCCCAGGTTGTGCGCGACCTGGTGGAACTCGGCGGCGAGCGGTCGAAGGTCGTGCTCGCCCGCGTCCTCGTCGAGGGACCCGGCAACGATTGGCTCGTCGCCTGGACGCAGGTGGCGCTTCTCGAGCTCGGCGATCGCGCGCAGCTGCCGCAGGTGGAGGCGGCGCTCGCCAAGGAGGACTGGCGCCTCGATCCTCGCGGCTTCCGCTCGATCTGGCGGGCGATTTCGCCGTTTCTCCAAGCGGCGGCCGGCATACTGATGACCGGCGGCATCGGCGCGCTGACGGCCCTGCAGCAGATCCGGAAAGCGGTGCAGCTGGTGGGCAACTTCGCCGCCGGGGAGCGCAGCCGCTACCTCTCCAAGGTCGACGCGCGCCAAGGTGCGACCGCCCAGTTGCGCTGGCAGGCGGCCGAGGCGATCGCCGCGGCGCAGCCGAAAAACGCCGTGGCGTTGCTCAGGGACCTGCTCGCCGACGAGGCGCCGCCGGTGCGCCTGAGCGCCGCGCTCGCCCTGGCTGAGATCGAAGACCCGCAGGCACTCGACGGCCTGGTAAGCGCATTCGCTCTCGACTACGGCGCCGAGAACGGCGTCTCGCGCACTCCCGAAGTCCGCGCCGCGCTGCTGCGTGCCGCCTGGCTGCGCGATGCCGAAGCCCCGGCCAGCCGAGAGATGGCCCGCCTCGCGACCACCGATCCCGACGGCGCGGTGCGTTTCATCGGCTGGGCGATCCTCCGCCCGGCGAGCTGACGTCGAAGGTCAGCCAACACCAGCCGCTGGTCAGCGACCGTCCTGAAGGGAGCGCGGGCCGAGGCGGACCGCTTCGCCGGTGCTACGCTCCGGCCTCGAGGAGCGCCCCATGTCTCGACTCGCCATCGCCCTGATTCTCGGCTCGTTCTGTGCCTCTGGCACGCCTCTGCACGCCGACACCATCGACGACTATCTCGTGCGCGAAATGGCGCTGCGCAAGATCCCCGGCCTCGCTCTCGCGGTGGCGCGCGACGGCGAGGTGGTGCGGGTGTCGAGCTACGGGCAGGCCAACGCCGAGACCGGCACGCCGGTCACCGCGGAGTCGGTCTTCGCGATCGCTTCGCTCGACAAGCAGATCACCGCCACGGCTCTGGTAAAGGCCGCCGAGCTCGGCAAGCTGGGGCTCGACGATCCGGTCTCGCAGTGGGTCGACATCCACCTTCCGAGCGCCACCCTGCGGCAGCTGGTGTCGCACCTCTCGGGTCTGCCCGACGATACGGTGCCGTCGTTCGAGGGCCGCTTTCTCACCGACTATACGAGCGAGCAGCTCCTCCGGCAGGCGCAGGGCCTCGTCCCGATCGCCCCGCCTGGGCGGCGCTTTCTCTACTCCGATACCGGTCTGCTGCTCGCCCAGATGGCGACCGAGAAGGCGGTGGAAGAGCCGTGGTGGGATTTCGTGCGGCGGACGCTCTTCGTGCCGGCCGGGATGACGACTCCGGTGTCGCTGGCGCCGGCGCTTCTGTTGCCGCATCGCGTCTCGGCCTACACCCTGGACGGAGCCGGCGGCCTGGTCCGCGACCGCCGCCTCGACACCGATTTCGGTCCGCTCTACTCCGACCTCGGGATGACGGTCGCGGACTTCGCCCGCTTCGTCGCCGCGCAGGACGGCGAGCGCATCCTCTCGCGGGCCGGCGTCGCGACGCTCACCACGCCGGCACGGCTCGCCGACGGCAGCCTGGCCGGCGAGATCTTTCAGTGGAGCCGCTACGGTCTGGGTGTCGGACTCGACGACCTGCTCGGCGAGCCGGTGACGCTCCACTCCGGGCACAGCGGCGTCGGCTTCGTTCGCTTCCCGCTGCGCCATCTGACCGTCGTCGTGTTCACCAACCTCGAGCATGCGGCCGGGAGCGACCCGGTAGGTCTGGCGATCGGCGTCGCCGGGCTGCTCGATCCGGCGCAATCGCTGGCGGCGTTGCCACCGCTGGCCGGCGCCGCCGCCGCCGATACCGCACTCCAAGCTCGTCTGCGCTCCGACTACGAAGCCTTCCTCACCGGCAGACCCGACCTCGAACGCTACGCGCCGGCGATTGCCCTGCCGGTCTGGGAGGGCGCCCCCGGCCTCGCCGGGCGGATGCCCCGGCTGGGCGCGCTCCAGGACTTCGAGGTGCTGCGCGACGGCCCGCTCGAAGGCGAGCGCACCCTGCTCTGCCGAGCCCACCACGCCCGGGGCACCATCTATTGGCGGGCGAGCCTGGACGCTGCCGGCGAGCGCATCACCCGGCTCGTCTGGTGGCACGTCTGATCAGGGCGCGGCGAGCTCCTCGAGGAGGTGCCGGGCGTAGCTCACCGCTTCCGGATGAACCGAATGCGGAAAGCCCGGATAGCGCCGCAGGGTGACTTCGGCGTTCTGGCGGGTGAAGGCCGCCGCGCTCTCCTCGACCCGCCGCCACGGAATGTGCGGATCGGCATCGCCGCAGCCGAGATAGACCGGCGTGCCGGCAAGATCGCCGGGGTCGGCAAACTCCATTCCCTGCGGGCCGATCCGGCCGCCCACCGCGGCGACCAATCCGCCCCAGCGCCGTGGATTCCTGGCTACGAACTCGCTGGCCAGGCAGGCGCCCTGCGAGAAGCCGAGCCAGAGAATGCGCTCGTCGGAAATGCCCGCCACGGCGAACGCCGCGTGCAGGCTCGCCAGCTTGGCAAGCGCCGACGAGAGCCACGGCTCGTTCACCGCCAGCGGCGCGAGGAAGCGTTGCGGATACCAGCTGTGCTCGGCCGCCTGCGGCGCGAGAAAGGCCACCCCGGGCCGCGCCAGCGGGCCGGCGAAGCCGAGGATGTCCTCGGCCGAAGCGCCGCGCCCGTGCACCAGGACAACTCCGGCGCGCGCCGCGGCGAGCGGCGCACCGGCGGTGAGCACGGGAGTCTCCGCATGCGGGTCGACGAGGCTCACGGAACCAGCCCCGGCGATGCGGCAGGGGGCGTCAGGGCCGGCAGTCCGGCGGCGATCGCCGCGCGCTGCGGCTCGAGCCAGGGCGGCAGTACCAGCGTCTCGCCGAGGTGCTCCGGGGCCTCGTCGACGGCGAAGCCCGGCCCGTCGGTCGCGAGCTCGAAGAGCACCCCGCCCGGCTCCTTGAAGTAGACCGACTTGAACCAGAAGCGGTCGATGACCGGGGTGGGGTGCGGTCCGGACTCGGCGATGGCGGTGCGCAGGGCGAGCTCGTGCGCTTCGTCGTCGACCCGCCAGGCGAGATGGTGAATGGCACCGGTGCCCCACATGCCACGCTGGGTGTCGGGGCGCCCGGCGAGGTCGAGTCGGGTACCCGAGGGAGCGCCGCTGCCAGCTGCGCTTTGCGGAACGCCCCACCTCACCCAGCCGTTCTCCTCGCCGAGCCGCGTCAGACCCAGCGGCGCCGCGAGGAGCGCTTCGGTCGGCCCCAGCTGGCGCAGCCAGAGGCGGGCGCCGTCGAGCCCGCGGATCTGGCGTGCGACCGGCACCGGGCCGTCCTCCCAAGGGGTGAACGGACGCGCCGCGGCGCTGGCGCTGGCGACCAGTGCGACGTTGAGGCCGTGGGGATCGATGAAGGGGAGGGCGCGGTCGCCGAAGCGGGTTTCGGGCCCGCCGACCTGCGCTCCGTAGCGCTCCAGCCTTGCACTCCAGAAATCGAGGCTGTCCGGCGGGACGGCGAGCGCAACTTCGGTGGCGAGGCCGTGCCCGCGCCGCGACGGCGCCATCTGCGCCCAGGGAAAGAAGGTCAGATCGGTCCCCGGACGCCCCTCGGCGTCGGCGTAGAAGAGATGGTAGGTGCCGGGGTCGTCCTGGTTGACGCTCTTCTTCACCAGCTTCATGCCGAGGACTCCGGCGTAAAAGTCGAGATTCTCCTGCGCCGGTCCGGCGATCGCCGTGACGTGATGCAGACCGTGGGTGCCTCGCGTTGCCATTTCCTGCGACATCGTCTTTCTCCCGGCTGCTCGTCCCGAAGCGGCGTTCAATGCCGTTAGGGGAGTTCAGATGCCTATCAAACATTGACTAGTCAATCATTATTTCCGACACGGGTCAAGGCGTACTCCGGGAGCGGGAGCCGTCGGCAACTCCCGAACGCACGAACGGGGAAGCGTCTCCGCTTCCCCGTTCCAGGATGTAAGACTCGTCAGTCTTCAGGGCCTGAGCGCCAAAGATCTGGGGCCGGCTTCGACGTAGGACCGTCAAGGTCCGGGCTTCGTATCGGTCGCAGGCGGCGACACACGAAGCGAGGTCGTCAGGCGGGCCGCCGGGATCTCCGCGCCGCGCCCCCGAAACCTTCGACCGTTCCGGCCGCGGGCTTCGGGGTCCGTCGTTTGTCCGGTGGCGTCATTCCGTTGCCTCCTCGAAGTGTCTGCGTCTCGCCATCGATCGCTTCCGACTCTCTGTCGGTTCGACCTTCACTTCATGAAGTGGAGCGATAGTGCGCCCCGCCCGCGAGCATGTCAAGTGTCATTTCCGCCCCGCCCGCCGGCAAGCAGATTGCGTGCCGGAAGGACCGCACTCTGCCGCAGCGCGCCTTCCCTCCACTCCTCCCGTCGGATAGCCTTGCGGCCGACGTGGAGACCTCCCGATGACCCTGACTCTACCCGTGAAGCCGCTCGATTTCGGCACCCCGACAGCCCCTCATCAGGGTCTGGGCGAGATGGTCTCGGCGCTCGTTGGCTCCGAGATCCTGCGCATCGCCGGCGAGGTCCGCGCCCTGGCGCAGAAAGGCCAGCCGGTCCTCAACCTGACGGTCGGAGACTTCGCGCCGAAACAGTTCAGGATTCCGCGCGAGCTCGAGCTGGCGATCACCCGGGCGCTCGCCGCCGGACAGACCAACTATCCGCCCTCGGACGGGGTCCCGGAGTTGAAGCGCGCGGTGACCGATTTTTACCGCGAAGCGCTCGCACTCGACTATCCTCAGGATGGCATCCTCATCGCCGGCGGCGCGCGGCCGCTCATCTATGCGCTCTTCCGCGCGGTGCTCGATCCGGGCGACAAGGTGGTCTATCCGGTGCCGTCGTGGAACAACAACCACTACTGCCATCTCGCCGGAGCCGAGGGCATCGCCGTCGAGACCGCGGCCGAGACCGGCTTTCAGCCGACCGCCGAATGTCTCGCGCCGCATCTTGCCGA
>JBDTQT010000215.1:0-6990 GCA_039932055.1 Thermoanaerobaculia bacterium | reverse complement strand
TTCACCTCGGGCAGCACCGGCGAGCCGAAAGGGACGCTCGCAACGCGCCGCCGGTGGGCGGAGGAGATGTGCGTCGAAGTCGACCTCTGGCCGTACGTCGGTGCCTCGTTCCAGCCGTCGGCGATCGCCGGTGACCGCGGTTCCGTCTGGCGGGCGCTGACGAACGGTGGGCGCGTCGGCTTCGCGCGACGCGGCGCGGAGCTGTTCCACGACCTGCGACGGCTGCGCCCGACGTTGTTCGACGTCCCGCCGGTGATCTGGAACACGCTCTACGGCGAATACCGGCGCGCGATCTCCCGCGCCGATCTCGACGCCGCGGAGGTCGCCGCGATCCGGCGCCGCTTCCGCGACTCGCTCGGTGGCCGAATCGCCTTCATGGCGACCGGCGGGGCGCCGAGCGACGAGGGCGTGCGGCAGACCATGGAGACGCTCTTCGGCGTCCCGATGTCGGAGGGTTACGGCACCACCGAGACCGGATTCATCGCCCGCAACGGCGTCCTGCTGCCAGGCATCGAGTATCGGCTCATCGACCGGCCCGAGCTGGGCTTCACCGCGGCGGACCGGCCGCTCCCGCGGGGCGAGCTCGCGGTGCGCACGGCGCGCTCCACGGCCCGGTATCTAGGCGCCGCAGCGGGTGCCGGCGCCGAGTTCACCGAAGACGGTTACTTCCTGACCGGCGATCTGGTCGAGCTGGGCCCGGGTCGCCGGGTGCGCGTCGTCGGTCGGTCGAAGCTGACCTTCAAGCTCGCCGGAGCGGAGCTCGTCTCGCCCGAGGAGCTCGAGCGCGTCTACTCGCGGAGCGAAGCGATCGAGCAGATCTGGATCGCCGCCGCGCCGGGCTCGGCGCGGGTGGTGGCGGTCGTGGTGCCGCGGCGGGATGAGGTCGACGAGGGCGAGCTGACGGACGAACTGCTGCGTGTCGCCGGGCAGGCCGCGCTGCGCCCCCACGAGCGGGTGGCGGGCGTGGTGATCGCGCGGCGCGAAGGTGGCGCTTCCCCCTGGACGGTGGCGAACCGACTCCTCACGCCATCGTTCAAGCTCAACCGGCGCGTGCTCGAGGAGCGCTACCGGGAGGCGATCGTCAACATCGAGGCGCGGCCTGAGATCGCGCCGCAAGAGGGGTCCGCGGATGATGCCCCCGGGACGAGCGCCAGCTCTACTGCCCTGAGTCTGCGCCCGATCGCGGCCATCGCCGCCATAGCCGGAGCCATTCTGCGCCGACCGCGCGAAGCGATCGACCTCGATCGCTCTTTTGCCGAACAGGGCGGCGACTCGCTCGCCACCCTCGAGCTGGCGATGCGGCTCGAGGAGGTTTTCGGCGGCAAGGAGCGGCTCGACGAGGCGATGCACGCCGCGCCGGAAGCGCTCGCCCGGCGGCCGCTGCGCGAGCTCGCCGCCTGGTTCGCCCCCGCTCGGACCGCGGTGGAGAGCGGCTCCGCCGCGAGCGGTTCCGGGCCAGCGGAAGAGCGCACGGGCGTCGTCCCCGCCCTGTCCGGTCCTCGGTCGGACTCGGTCGAGCGCGGGCCGGCTGCGGTGGACGAGGGGGCCGGGCTCGAGCTCGCGAATCGCGACGCGATCGACCTGCCGGCGATCGCCCTGTCGGCGATCGCGGACGGCACTCCCCAGACGACCTCCCGGGACGTCCTGCTCACCGGCGCGAACGGCTTTCTCGGCATCCACCTCCTGGCCCGCCTCGAGCGCACCCTGCCCGCCGGCGCGCGCGTCTTCGCCATCGTCCGGGCGGCAAGTGATCTGGCCGCCTGCGAACGGCTGCGGGCGGCGGCCGTCGCCGCCGGCCTGGCGGAACCGAGCCTGACGGCCGATCCGCGGGACCGGTCGGCAAGGGTTGTCGGGATCGCCGGCCGGCTCGATGCGGAGCGCTTCGGGCTCGCCGCTCGCCGCTGGGAAGACCTCGCCGGCGAGGTGGGGCTCATCCTCCACGTTGCGGCGAGCGTCACCGGCGCGAGTGGCTACGAGTCGCTGCGCGGTACGAACGTCGTCGGCACCCGCCGGGCGCTGGAGCTCGCCACCACGTCGACGATCAAGGCGTTTCACCTCGTCTCCTCGTTGAATGTCTCCCTGCTGGTCGCCGGACCGGGTCGCGGGATCGCCGCCGAAACGACCCCGATTCCCGCGCGCCTGTCGCGGGAGCAGTACGCCGCGAACACTGGCTACGCAATCACCAAATGGGTCGGGGAGCGGATGGTGCAGGAGCTGGCGCGGCGGAGCGGTGGCCGGTTCCGCGCTTCGATCAGCCGCCCGGCGCTGCTCTCCTGGTCGCGAGCCACCGGCTACGCCAACGATCACGACTGGTTGACGCGGGTGCTTTCGTCCTGCCTGACGACGCGGTCGATTCCCGGTGCGCCGGAGGCCGGCGTACCGAGCTGGATCCCCGAATCCGACACCTCGGCCCGCGGCCTCGATCTCGTCCCCGTCGACTTCGCGGCGGAGGCGATCGAACGCCTCGCGGAATTCGCCCGCGACGCGCTGTCGCTCGAGGCGGACGAAGCGCGCGGCACACCTGTGTTTCACGTCTCGAATCTGGCCAAAGGCGAGTGCGGATTGGTGACATTGCCGCGGCTGCTCGATCTGCTCCTCCTTGCGGATCTTGAAGTTCGGGCGGAGCTCGGGCTCGACCCGACGCCGCTCGAGGTCGTCACGCCGGCCGAATGGCGATTCCGGGTCGAGTCGACGGGCGCCGCGGCGCTGCCGATCCTGGGCCAGTTACGGCAATCGATTCCCTCGCTGCCGCGAACTCCGACCGCCCGATTTCGCGCCGCAGTGGGGGAGTCGCTCGCGGACTCCGGGATCGACGCCGCGACGATTGGCGCGTTCGTCCGGGCGCACGCCAGCCGGGACCCCGGCGCACGATAGGATCAGGCGGCAGCGCGGGAGGGCACCGACGACCATGGCGAATAGTGCGACGTCGATCGAACCGGCAGTTCTGGACGAGTTGAATCGGCTGGGCGCCGAGCGCGGCCCGATCGCGAGTTGGCTCGAGGGCCTCGAGGCCAGGCGCGAGGACGTGTCGGAGTCGGTCTATCGTCGGGTTCGCGAGGATTACGCGAAGCGAATCGCCGATATCGATAGCCTCGCCAGGCCGTTGCGGATCGAAGCGACACGCACAATTGGCGTCCTCGACGAACAGCGTGCTCGACTCGCGACCGAGAAACTGGAGGTCGAATTGGATCTGCAGGAGGTCGAGCTGCGGCACCGGCTCGAGGAGTATACGGACGCCGAGCTCGAGAGCCGTGCCAAGGTGCCGCGCGATCGGATCGAGAAGCTCGGGCTCGAGCTCGAGAGGATCCGCGCGACCCGCGAGCTCTGGCTCGCCGCCCGCGGCGAAGCGATCGCCGAAAGTACGGCGCCGGCGACCCACGATTCCCCGAATGCGACCCACGCCGCCAGCGCGACGGCCTTTGTCAGCATCGCGCCATCCCCGATGTCTCCGCTGGCTCCGGTGGCGCCGACGGCTCCGGTGACTCCAATAGCTTCGATGCTCGCGATGCCCGCCGGCGTCGAGCTCCGCCCGGTCTCGATGACCATGCCGCGTCCGATCCCGCCGCCGCAGCCGTCGTCGCCGTCGACCACCGTGCCGCCCAGCGCCGATGGAGCGACTCGCATCGGCGACCTGTCCAGCCAGGCTCCTGCCGCACCGCCGCTCCCGGCGCTGGTCGCAGGCATGGATCCGCCACCGCTCGACCGTACCGTCGTCTATACGCCCACGCCGCCGAGCCACGAGTCCGATGCCGGCGCCGCCAGCCTGCGTTTGCAGGCCACTCTGGTCCCGGTCGAGGCCGGCGACGGCTCGGCCCCGGGGCATGTGCTGGCGGCCGAGAACACCCTCGGGCGGGTGCGCGAAAACAGCATCCAGATCCAACATGGATCGGTCTCCCGGCACCACGCCATTCTCCGCTTCACGGCGGAGGGTTGGACGCTGGAGGATCTCGAGGCGGAAAACGGAACCTGGGTGAACGGCGAGCGGATCGAGAAGCGCCGGCTCTTCGACGGCGACCGCGTCAACATCGGCACCGTGCGCTTCATCTTCCGGATCGCCTGACGATCAGTCGAGAACGATCTCGAGCTCCAGCCGGTTCCGGCTGCCCACGCGAGACCAGCTGAGCTCGCGCGCCAGCGTCCGGACGAGATGAATCCCCAGCCCGCCGGGGGAGCGCTCGGCGAGCGTCGCCGCGGTGTCCGGCCTGGACCGGGTTCCCGGATCGAACGCCGCCGCGTCGTCCTCCAGCCGGTAGCGCACCCGCCGCAGCGTCCAGTCGAGATCGATCAGGACCGACATCTCGCTCGCACCGGCGCCGTGGCGCGCGACATTCGAGGCGAGCTCGTCGTGAACCACGAGCAGGTCGCGCAGGGGGCGCTCCGCCACGCCCTGATCGCGCGCCCAGAGCTCGATCTCTCCGGCAATCTCCGCCACGGCTGCGATCGTCGGCGGACCGACCCGACGCAGTGTCGCTAGCGGAGCGGAGCGAAGCGGCGTCGGGTGCCCGCTCAGGTCGCCGGAGGCGATCCCGTCGAGCCCGAGAGCCGCGAGGCCGAGCAGCTGCCGTGCGCGCGCGCCCGGCGGGAGCGGCACGGCAGGGAGCTTCTCGAGGGCCTCCGCCGCACGCTCGACGAGCCGCGCGAGAACCGGAATCGCCGCCTCCGGAAGGGCACCGCGGTAGATCTCCCAGCGACCTCCAGACAGAGACGGCGCGTCGACGTTCAGGCCGAGAAAGCGCAGGGCCCGCCTGGCGTCATAGCTGCCAAAGGCAGCAATACTTCCGACATAGTCGGCGAGCAGCTCGTCCAGCAGGTGGCTCCGAAGCAGACCGTGCCGCCGCAGTGTCAGGCAGTGAAAGCACTCATGAGCGAGTCGGAGAGCCAGCGAGCGATCGCGCCAGGTCGCCGGGTCGAGGCCGACTTCCGCCGCTGGAACCGCCGAGTACGGCCCGTCGGAGAGCAGGATCAGCCGATCCTGCCAGAGCTCCTTGCGCGGCCGGATCCGGCTCGCCATCTCCGCGGCCCACTCTTCTCCGGTCGCTGGCCGCCCGAGCGATCCGAGCGACGCCTCGAAACGGCGGCGCTCAGCGCCGACCCGATCCCAATTGACCAGTCCTTTGACCAGACAGGCGCCCATCGCGTCCGGCACCGGTTCGGGCTCGTTGCGCGCGGTCAGCGCGCGCACCAGGAGGACGAAGTCGTTGCGGTGGCGGGCGATCAGCACCGGAATCGCGCCGGCGATGCTCTCCTCGACATGCAGCGAGAGGAGATGCTCACGCTCGATCTCGAGGGGGACCCTTCGTGCGGGATCGACCTCTCCCTGCCGCGTCGCGCGGCGATACTCCGTGCTCTCCGAGGTGCCAGTCGCCACCGGGAATCCGAGTTGCGGGAAGCGCCGCGCGAGCGTCGTGGCGACGCCCGATTCGCGAGCCTCGGCTGCGTACTGCCGCCAGAACGGGATCTGCGGCTCGTCGGCGAGCTCGACCGTGAGCTCCGCCGCCGGCAACTCGGGGTACGACTGCCCGAGGTAGTCGGTGAGCGCATCGAGCGCGCTGCCCTCGGCTCCGAGCCCGGTGAGAAGCCGCCGCCGCTCGCTCTCTGCGCTCTCTTCGCTCTCTTCGCTATCCGATGGGTCGGACATCGTCGTGGGGCCGATCAGGCGAGCTGGCGCTTGGCGAGCGCCGCGAACAGCCCGTCCTTCGCCATCAGCTCCTCGAACGTTCCCTGCTCCTTGAGCTCGCCCTGTTCGAGATAGCAGATCCGATCGGCCTGAACGATGGTCGACAACCGGTGGGCGATGACGATTCGCGTCGCCGCCAGCCGGTTCATGCTCTCGGTGACGATCGCCTGGGTCTTGTTGTCGAGCGCCGAGGTGGCCTCGTCGAGGAACAGGATTCGCGGCTTGTGGACGATGGCGCGGGCGATCATCAGACGCTGCTTCTGGCCGCCAGAGAATCCGCCGCCGCCCTCCGAGATCACCGTATGCATCTGCATCGGCATGGCGCGCACGTCGTCGGCGATGCCGGCTTTCTCCGCCGCCTCCCAGGCCTCCTGCACCGTGCGTGATGAAGAACCGACGATGTTGCGGTAGATATCGGCGGGCAGCAGGCGGCTCTCTTGCAGGACGACGCCCATCTGGGATCGCACCAGCCGGAGATCGAGAGTCGCCAGATCCTGGCCGTCGAAATAGACCGACCCGACCTCCGAACGCTCGAAGCCCAACATCAGCCGCATCAGCGTCGACTTGCCCGAACCCGATCCGCCGACCAGCGCGACGAATTCGCCGGGCTTGATCTTGATCGAGACGTCCTTCAGGATCCACGGCCCGTCGGCGGAGTAGCGGAACGAAAGATGCGAAATGTCGATCGCGCCGGAGAGCGTTCCCGGGTGAACCTTCGACGAATCGATTTCCGGTGTAGCTTCCAGGAGCGGCTTCAACCGCTCCCAGATCGGCACGATGCGCAACATCGAGAGCGAGGCGTCTCCGAGTGCCTGCATCGCCGCGAGAAACATGCCGTAAGCGGCGGAGAAGGCCAGGAAGTCGCCGGTGGTCATCTCGAACGGCGTACCCGACTCGGCCGACGATTGCTTGAGCGAGACCACGGTAAAGAAGATGAGCATCGTCGAGAGCACGGGGAAACAGGCATTCCAGACCTGCATGACATTTTTCACCCGGCCGACGCGGAAGCTCACCTTGCGCTGCTCCGAGAAGGCCGTCGCCCAGACCCGGAAGGCGTGATTCTCGGCGCCGCAGACTCGCAGCTTCGCGACTCCAGAAATCAACTGCAGCACCAGTCCGGTGATTCGGCCGCGTTTTCGCTGCTCGTCACGCTGATAGCGCAATTGCAGGAAGTTCGCGAAGGTGGTGACCAGGACGTAGACGATGGTCAGACCGATCGCCACCGCGGCGAGCGTGAAGTCGTAGCCCAGCATCTGGAAGACATTGAACAGCGACGAGAAGGAGCCGAGAATGGCGGCGATGCCGGCTCCCGC
>JBDTQT010000214.1:0-7011 GCA_039932055.1 Thermoanaerobaculia bacterium | reverse complement strand
ATCCAGAACCAGATCACCCTCGCCAACCGCGTGCTGCTCAAGAACAAGGTCGCCGCCTTCATCATTACCGGCGGGCAGGACAACGTGCAGGCGGTCGCCGGCCAGATGCTCGGCTTCTTCGCCGAGATCGGTTGCGTCTTTCCGCAGTACCCCTACATCGCCCACTCACGCGGCTGGGACGCCGAGGACATGGAGCGCAACGTCGCCGCGGTGCGCGACTCGAGCGCGCTCCACGCGGCGGCGCACGAACTCGCGGCGCGCGCCGTCGACATGTCGCGGATCCTCACCGCTTCGACGATCGAAGACCGCACCCTGCCGCGCGGCGGCCGCAAGGCTTACGGTCCGGCGCGTATGACGGAGGGCTGAGCCCCTGGGCCAGAAGGCGCCGCGAAACGACTCCGCGGTGGTCACCGCCGCGACACAAGCATGAACGGCCGGTATCACCGGCGGCGAACGCGCGGTGCGCTAGAATCGACCTGTTGTCGTCGGTTGGATCCCCCCTGCCATCCGGAGGTACCTTGGCCCTTCCCGGTGAATCGTCCCTCGCGAGTCTGATCGAAGTCCAGCCCGAGTTGGCCGCCTACCCGCAGGCGCGCGAGTCGCTGCCGTCGGGGGAGATCGCCGAGGGCGCCTACGCGGTGCGCTATGCCTCTTCTGTCGCGGAGCTCGACGCCATCCTCCGGCTGCGCTTCGACGTGTTCAACATCGAGCTCCGCGAAGGGCTCGAGGAGTCGTTCGCCACCGGCCGCGACCAGGACGAGTTCGACGCGCAGTGTCATCACCTGCTGGTCGAGCACCGCCCCTCCGGCCGGGTGATCGGCACCTACCGCATCCAGACGGCGGCGATGGCGCTCGCCGCGCGGGGCTTCTACACCGGCACCGAGTTCGACCTGTCGCGCCTGCCCGAGGAGATCGTCGTCCAGTCGGTCGAGGTCGGCCGGGCCTGCATCGCCGTCGAGCATCGCCTGAAACCGGTGCTGTTCCTCCTCTGGAAGGGACTGGCGCTCTACATGGCCCACAACCAGAAGCGCTTCCTCTTCGGGCCCTGCTCGCTGACCTCGCAGGATCCGTGGGACGGCAAGCGCGTGCTCGATTACCTCGAGCGCAAGAACCTCGTGCGCAAGGATGTCGAGGTCGGTGCCATGCCGGGCTACGAGTGCATCTGGGAGGGCGAGGACCCGGCGCCGGAGAAGGATGAGCACATCGAGCTGCCGCCGCTCTTCGACATCTACCTGCGCTACGCCGGGCGCACCTGCGGTCCGCCGGTCATCGATCGCCGCTTCAAGACGATCGACTTCTTCATCCTGTTCGACGTCGACGCGCTGTCGGCGCGCGCGCGCCGAATCTTTTTCGGCTGAGCACGGCTACATACTTCCCGCTCCGACCGTCGCCTCGAGGCGAAAGGGGATCTCCGCGCCGGAGGTGTGGACGACGATCTTCACCGCCTCGCCGCCGGCGAACTCGCTGGACCAGCGGATCGCACCGTCCTCGACGGTTGTTCCCGGCGCTGCCTGGGTGGCGTCGCCGAGATAGACACTGATTCGGGCGGCGTTCTGCGGCGACGAGACGCCGATCGAGACGAGCCCGGGCGCCGCGGCGCGGAACAGGAACGTCACCGGCCGCGCGGCGGTCACTTTGCCCTCGCCACGGGCGACCGCCGGTCCGCTGGCGCCGGCCGCGAGCGGCACCGGCACCAGCAGCAGTGGCTCACCGGCCGGCATCTGGACCTCGGGCGTCGCCGAGGCGGCCGCGCCGAGGGCAGTCGGCGCCACCGGCGGTCCGTCGGCGCGAGCCCCGCCGGCCACGCCGAGGAGGACGACGAGGCCGACAAGACCCGCGAGGGCGGCGGCGGAAGAGAGATTGCGGCGGATCGTACGGGTGTCACCTGTCACTGCGGTCATTGCGTCACTCCTGGTCCGGTGCGGGTCGGGGCGGTTCGAGCTGCGGTGTTGCCGGTGCCGGAATGGTAGCAAAGCGGGCGCGGCGCTCGCGCAACAGCCCGACGAGAGTCCGCAGACCTGTCGGCCGAGCCCCCAGCGCGGCGTTTGCGGCGCCGATCTCGAAGACCAGCCGCCATTGTTCGAAGAGCGTGCGATAGGCCGCGACGAGGCTGGCCCCCGGAGCGTAGATGTGCGTCGCTTCGGAAGTGACGCCGTTGAGCTCGAGGATCTTCAGGCCGACCCCGGCGCGGAACTGCTCGATCGAGGGCACGCGCAGGTCGAAGCGCCCGAAGTAAAAGCCGGCGAAACGGCGGGCCAGCGCCTCGATCGCCGCTTCGAGCTCGGGCGTCCGGTGTTCGCCGCCATCGAGGAAGACCGTCCCCCGGCAGTGGTTGCCGATCTCGACGAGCTGCACGCGCTCGGCGACCGCCGGGATGTCGTCGAGGCGCTCGTCGTTCACCTCCAGATAGTAGGCGGCCATGCAGACGGCGCGGTCGTCGGCAAGGATCAGCTCCTCGAGGCGCCGTCGGCCGTCGCCGACGACCACCGGGAAGCGTTTGGCGGTGATCGAGAAGATCCGGCCGCGTTTTTCGCCAGGGTGGCGGATGTAGAAGACGCCGAACTCTTCGCCGGCGACATACTCCTGGGCAATCAGCCTCCCCTGCGCCGAGGCGAGATAGTTCTCGAGCTCGCTCTCCGACCGCACCACGGCGACGCCACGGCCGCGTTCGCCGACATCCGGCTTGAGGACGAAGGGAAATTCGAGACCGGCCGCCGCCAGCGCGGTCCGCAGGGCGGTGGGCCGAGCGCCGGGATCGGACGGTAGGTCGACGCTCACGAAGCGGGCGACTGACGCGCTGCCGAGGCTCGCGAGAATGGCGCTCTTCGACTCTTCGACGAATCCGCCGGTGGGAATCCCGGGGTTGGCGGCGGTGAAGATCGTCAGATGGCGATGGCGGACTCCCTGCCAGAGGCCGTGCAGCACGACCGGCAACTGGAAGATCCAGGTGGGCCAGAACTCCCACTGCGTGAGCCTGCGCCAGCGCGACAGCAGGAGGCGCCGCCCGCGCCAGGAAAACAGCGGCACAATGATGCGGGCGAAGATGAACGTGGCGCCCAGGGCGGCTGCGAGCGCCGGCAAGGCGACGCGCTCATAGGAGCGGAAGTGCGTCAGGACGGCGCCGCCGGACCAGGCCGAGAGCCCCACGAGCAGCGGCGTCCAGACCACGCCGGCGAGCAGCAGGGCGATGGCTACAGGAACGAACGGCGCACGCAGGATACCGGCGGCGAGAAAGAGCGGCAGGCGGCTGCCGGGGATGAAACGCGAGGCGAGCACCACCCGGGCGCCTCGCGCCGTGAACCACTTCTCGCTGCGTTCGAGCGTGCGGGGAGAGACCACCCAGCGGAACGGTGCGCGCTCGAGAATTCGCCGACCGAGCAAGCGACCAGCGAAGACGAGCAGCAGGTCGCCGACGAAGATTCCGACCAGGCAGGCGAGCATCGCGGCCGGCAGCGAGATCTTGCCGTGTGAGGCGAGGAGGCCGGCTGCGACACAGGTGAGGTCTTCGCTGACCAGCGTTGCCGCGGCGAGAAGGACGCAGAGGAGAAGTTGCTGGCCAGGGGAAAGCGGTCCCCGCCCTGCGGCCGTCGCGCCCGGATCGAGGCGATCGAGTGTGCCGAGAAACCGTCCCTCCCAATCCGTCGCCGGTCGCTCGGCCGCTGGCGGCGGATCGGGCGCCAGCGCCGGCGCCGGGGCTGCGAGGAGGCCGCCGAGGGCGAGACCGAAAAGCAGCACGCAGGCGAGGGTGCGGCCGGGGAGCGGGAGCCGGGAGCCGGGCGAGCGGCGGCGGAGCAAGGCCAGCATGGATGTCCGGATGCGCCTCAGCGGCTCGCCGGTGCCGCCCTGAGCGGCAAGGTCGACCGCGCGGGCTCGCCGGCGCTGCAGGGCGAGCCGGCGAAGTAGTCGACCTGCACCTCGTCCGGCGTGCGCAGCACCTCGAGGTGGCTGACGGTCGCGGCGTCCTCCCGATGCATGCAGACCGAAGCGGCCGATCGGGTCGGCAGGTGGCTGCGGTGGAAGCGGCGGAGCTCCGCCAGGCCAGAGGCCGACCGTTCGCGGCTGCGGGCGGTCCACAACTCGCTGCGCACGCGGGTGACCTCGTGGTCGCCGCGCGAAGAGGAGCAGAGGAGGCCGGCGCCGGTCGTGATCGGCTGGGTCGCGAGGTGGAGTCCGTCCCAGACGGCGCCGAGGGCGGGACCGCCCGGCAAGTCGGCGAAGAGGCGGAAGGGGGCGCACTCGGCGAGATCCAGCGCGGCGAGGAGCGCCGCCACTTCCGCCAGGTCGCCGGCCGCGACCAGCTCGGGGATCAGGCTGCCGCGGCTGCGCCGGCCGGGAGCCGGCGTCTGTCCGTCGACGCTGCGGTTGAGCAGGGCCAGGATGAGGCCGCGCTCGCTGGCGGCGAACCAGGTGCCGCCGGAGTCGGGGTCGGTCGGCGAAAGGTAGGCGACACCACCCGCCTGGCGCTCGCGCGGCGGCAACCCGACAGCGCGGGTGCGTCGTTCATCACGGTTGAAGAGAAAGTGAAACTGGTCGCCTGCGGTCAGCCAGGAAGCGGTGCACATGGCGCCTGGGCCTGCCAGTACCTGAGCGTGGAGGGCGCGATCCCGAAGTCGTCCGGCACGGCGATCTCGAAGCGCTCGAGCAGCACGGCGATCAAGGCGAAGTGATGCACGGTGTGCGAGAGCAGGAACTGAAGCTCGCGGCCTACCGTCGAATGACTCCACTGTTCGGCCTCGGCGCCGCCCGACTCGAGCCGGACCTGAATCGGCAGCTCCAGGAGATCCTCTTCCAGGAGAACCAGCTCGCCGGAGATCTCGCGCATCCGCGTCTGGGCGAACTCGATCTCCGACTCGAGGCGCGCCTCGCGCTCCCGGGTGTCGTAGTCGACGCGAAAGTCCGGGAGGCCGGCGATGAAGGCGGAGTAGTGATCGAGAACATGGCGCAGGTGCGGCCCCACCGTCTTCGCATGCCGCGCCTCGGTGCGCGCGAACGCCGGCTCCGGCAGGCGCCCGAGGAGCTGGATCGCCTGTTCGAGGCAGTGCAGGTTGGCCGCGATGACCGGAGGGCGGGAGTGCATGGAGGCCAGATGATCTCGTTCCGGGCGCCTGCCGGTCAAGCCCGCAGCGGAACTTCACCGCGGCGCCGGACCCGGGTGGTCTATGCTCTGAGGATTCGATGCGCAATCGCCGCCGCCAGTTTCTGCCCCTTTCCATCCTGGTGCTCTGCCTCGTCGGGCCGACCTTCGCGATAGGCAGCGGTGCCGGCGCCGGTCCAGCTGCCGCCCAGTCCGACGCCGCGGCACCCGCCCCGGAGGCCGCGCCGGCCCCACTGGCTCCAGCGGGCGCGTCCCTCCCGCCCGAGGTCGTCCACGTGCGGCTCCGATCGATCATTCATCCGGTCTCCGGGCAGTTCCTGATCGATGCTCTCGCCGCCGCCGACCGCGACGGCGCCGCGCTCCTGGTCGTCGAGCTCGACACGCCCGGCGGTCTGCTCTCGTCGACGCGGGAGATCTCGACCGCGATGCTCGGCGCGGCGACTCCGGTCGTCGTCTACGTCGGGCCGAGCGGTGCGCAGGCGGCATCGGCCGGGTTTTTCCTCCTCATGGCGGGCGATTTCGCCGCCATGGCGCCGGGCACGAACACCGGCGCGGCGCACCCGGTCGGCGGCCAGGGCGAGACGATCGAAGGGGTGATGGGGGAGAAGGTCGAGCAGGACGCGGCGGCGACGATCCGCTCGCTCGCCGGGCGCCACGGTCGCAACGTCGCGCTGGCCGAGGAGGCGGTGGTCAAGAGCCGTTCGTTCACCGACCAGGAGGCGCTCGCGAGCGGGCTGGTCGACGTGGTGGCGCCGGGTCTTCCTGAGCTCCTTGCCGCGCTCGACGGGCGCGCCTGGGACAAGTCGGCGTCGAAGGGCAGGCTTGCGCTCGCCGGGGCCCCCGTGCGCGAGGTCGAAATGCCGCGCTGGCAGCGTCTGCTCGCGGCGCTCGTCCACCCCAACATCGCCTATCTCCTGATGACGATCGGCATGCTGGGGATCTACTTCGAGCTCGCCCACCCCGGCGCGGTTTTGCCGGGTGTCGTTGGCGGAATCGCGCTGGTGCTCGGCCTCTATGCTCTTTCGGTGCTGCCGGTGAACTACGCCGGGGTCGGCCTGATCCTGCTCGCGCTGGTTTTTTTCGTCGCCGAGATCAAGGTGACGAGCTACGGCCTGCTCGCGGTCGGCGGTATCATCGCCCTTGTGCTCGGTTCGCTCTTGCTGTTTCGCGACCTCGATCCGGCGCTGCAACTCTCGCGCGGCCTGATCGCCGCGACCGCAGGGGTCGCGGCCCTGCTGATCGCCTTTCTCGCCGTTCTCGCTGCTCGCGTCCAACAGACGCCGGTGCTGACCGGGAAAGCAGGTCTGGTCGGCGAGGTCGGCCGGGCAATCGAGGCGCTCGCGCCGTCGGGCAGGGTTTTCGTGCACGGTGAAATCTGGAACGCCGACTCGGATGTGCCGGTGCGGCCGGACCAGAGCGTGCGGGTCGTCAGTGTCGATGGGCTGCACCTCACGGTGAGCCCGGTGGAGAGGAACAGCTAGTGCCAGAAAAATTCGCCGCATTCCCGATCGTCCTGATCCTGGTTGTCTTCGGAATCTCCCTCCTGCGGCTGTGGATCAAGGTGCTCAAGGAGTACGAGCGCGGCGTCATCTTCCGGCTCGGCCGGGTGCTCGGCGAGCCCAAAGGACCAGGTCTCATCTTCCTCTTCTGGCCGCTCGATCGCATGGTGACGATCCCGTTGCGCACCGTGGTTCTCGACGTGCCGCCGCAGGATGTCATTACCCGCGACAACGTCTCGGTCAAGGTCAATGCGGTGCTCTACTTCCGTGTCGTCGATCCGGTCAAGGCAGTCATCTCGGTGGAGAACTATCTCTACGCCACCAGCCAGTTGGCGCAGACCACGCTGCGCTCGGTGCTCGGTCAGGCGGAGCTCGACGAGCTGCTCTCGGAGCGCGACAAGCTGAACGAGCGCCTGC